>NZ_CP061312.1:1500000-1800000 GCF_018688155.1 Polynucleobacter sp. AP-Sving-400A-A2 | reverse complement strand
TGAAATAGATGAAGAGTAGTTTTATTTTAGGTAACGCAAACTATCAATAAACTTTAGTAAATTATCACCTTCATCATTCCATTTTTTTAGTCTTTCAACCTGCTCATCTTCTGTGATAAAAAAATAGTCAGTGAATAATCCACTAGTCTTTGCAAGCAAAAAGCCCGTAGGTTTAGACGCAATAACAGCAACTAGGCTATTTACATCTTTAATTTCTTCAATGGCATCAAAGTATCTTGCATCTGCCAATTGACTGATGAAGCCAAAGTCAGGTATTTCTTCTTTCACAGGATTTATCCTATCCACAAACTTTGCTTCAAACCAACTTTGAACTGTATCCAAATTAATCTCAGTTGTTTCTTTGCAGAAGAGTATTGCAATTCCTAATTTATCTTTGTTATCCACTTAATACCCTTCGTTATTTTGAGTTGCGATTGTTATGGTTGAATCAGCATAAGAATTAAAGGAATGCTAAGCAAATCATTTTTAGTCAGTAATTTACTTTCAGCTGATACTGATACGATATCAAAATCATTCTTTGCTATGTTGAATTTAATATTAAGCGTGATTGGCACATTATTAAATTGGGAGCAAATAAACTCGCATATTAATTCCCAACCCTTTGTGAACTCTTTTGTATTCTTTACCTCTAGCATTGCAGACGGAATATGGTTTTTAATAAATTGCCTTTGATTAGCATTAGTAAACATTGAAAAAATCGTATGTGTTCTATTGTTATCGTGTGCTTGTAGTTGATAAGGGTTAACTAAACTTTTATCAACAGCAAAGTTTTGATAAAAGTTCATTGCTATACCAATCTCAGTCATTAAATACTCTGCATTACTTGGAATAGAAAAGCAACCAAGCAATGCACTTACGCTTATTTCACTTTTATCAAACTCTAACTTCAATTACTTTTTCTTTTTCTAAAGTGAACCCATTCATTAATTGCATTTTCGTCGTCAGTGAAAAAGTCATCTCCTGCAACATTTAATAACTCTTTGAAAATCTCCATATGTCCTGTAGCTTCTTCGTAAGTGCCACCTGCATCAGCAATATTTGTTAAACGCTCTGCAATAGCTTCCAAAACATCATCAAATTCGTATTCTGTAATAAAGTAACTGTGATAGTTATCTAAAGTGTCAAAGCCACCTGCTTTGAGAGATTTTCTAAACTGTCCAACAACAATACGAGTGTTATTTGCGTCAGAAGAAGTGGCTGAAACAACAAAGGTTTTGGACTTAAAGTTTTCCTTGCTGATAACAATTTTGTAATGCTTGCCTAATTCAGCATCTACTTGCCATCCTTTTTTGCGAAGAAATTTAATTAATTTTTGAATACCTTTATCCATAATTTTCCTGTTTTGGGAAGTAGATGCTTAATTGGTTGGTAATGGTAATTACAGCATATTGGGTTGGTTGGTAAGGATTTGATGGTTTGCTTGGATGGGTTGGTTTGGTTGGTTTTAAGGCATATGGGATATAGGGTTTAAGGAAAAGCACGGTTTTTAGTTGGCAAATAGGAGCGAAAAAACCCTACTTTTTGATAAACCCTTACCTTTTCTTCTTTTTTAGTGCTTTTGGGTGTTCCTTTAGTAGCTCCAACTGCTCTTTTTCTTCCTTACTCATTCCACTCTCAAACTCCTTACGCAAGGTATCCTCCATTGCCCAAACTTCTTTATCGCGTTTTTTAGTGTTTGCACCAAATTTATTAAAACCTGCTCTTGTTAGAGCGATATTGCCTGCACTCCACTTATCTGTACCTTCTCCTGCCTTAAACACAGCGTCTAACCATATTCTTGCCGCCTTCGCTTCTCGCTCCTTTTGTAGCTTTCTAATGCCATCAAGCATTCCACGTTGTGCCTCTACTATTGCTTGTTTATAAATCTCAATACGCACCTCTAACTTAGTCTTCCAACCTAGTACTTGTTCTTGCTCTTTTGTTTTAGGACGCTTATGGGTTTTGCGTAGCACTTCTTGCTCTGCCCACGCTTTATCCATACGCTCTATTTGCTCATCATCCAATAAAGCATTTATATCTTTTAATGCAACTTCTTCACCACGCTCCAACTTGGCTAAACGCTCTTTAAGCCTTTCAGGTAAATGGGTAATGTTTAGCTTGGGCATTTTGAGTTAATTGGTTTGGTAGCGAGATGGCTAAGCCTTAGCTATACTTTAGCAATAAAAGATATGGAACAAAGCTCAGCAATATGAAAAACTTGAAATTCATTGATTTATTCGCAGGTATTGGAGGAATGCGTATTGCTTTCGAAAGTGCAGGTGCTGAATGTGTTCTAACTTGTGAAATCAATGAAGATGCTTTGACTACTTACAAGGCAAATTTTAAGAGTAATACTAACCATACCTATCACAACGATATTCTTACACTCACAAAAGAAATTGTTCCTGCTCACAATATCCTTGTCGCAGGTTTTCCTTGCCAACCATACAGCATTGCAGGTTTGAGAAAAGGATTAAAAGATGAGCGTGGAGGTGATGTATTCCTATCCATTCTCAAAATATTGAAAGAGAAAAAGCCTGATACTTTATTGCTTGAAAATGTGAAAGGTATGCTTAATCACGATAAAGGTGAGACATTTGCTTTTATGCTTAAGTCATTGGCTGACTGTGGTTATGTGCTTACTCACAAAGTATTAAACAGTATGGAATATGCAAATGTTCCTCAAAATAGAGAGCGTGTTTTTGTTGTTGGATTTAGAGATGTAGCTAAGTTACAAAAATTTACTTTTCCAACAGAGGTAGAGCTTACAAAAACAATACACGATTGCTTAGAAACGGAGCAGGTGGCAAAAGAGTTCTACTATGACAATCGCTATGATTGCTTTGCTGAAATACAAAAGTCCATTAAGTCACGTGACACCATTTATCAATGGAGAAGACAGTATGTGCGTGAAAACAAAAGTAATGCTTGTCCCACATTGACTGCAAATATGGGAACAGGTGGACACAATGTGCCACTCGTTAAGGATGACTTTGGTATTCGCAAGCTAACACCACGCGAAACAGCCAATTTTCAAGGGTTCCCTAAAACCTATAAGTTACCAAAGTTAGCGAACAGTAAGCTGTATCACCAATTTGGCAACAGCGTTACTGTTCCATTGATTACGAAAATAGCTAAACAAATAGTTAAAGTTCTATAAGTATCTTTATTGCCATTTCCTCCATATCTATAGTAAATTTGGAGGAATGACAATTGAAGACTTCGTTAAGTTAAACATCAATAAAATCAATACTAGTATTAGCTCTTTCAAAGATGCTACTACTAATGAGTATATTGATGTAGATATTAAAAACTACCTGCAAGAGAAGTTGGGAGAAGACTTGCAGAATCAAACAACAGAATATTTGCTGTTGAACGAGTTAAAAGGGCATAACTTCGTTAAAGCAAAAATACTTGATATCGCTAATAAATTTGTTTTATATAAACCTCACTTGGAAAAGTATTTTCAAGCAACCGTGTTTAAGAATGTCTTTGCTAAGGTTGGCATTGAGGATTTAGCTAATAAGACAGTTGAGTTTATTAATGCAGAGCCAAATGTTAATGATTTAGAGATTAAATTCATCAAATCCAATTTGAAGAATTTAGTTACTAAGTGCTTATATGTCGCATCGCAAGGTGGCTTTACAGCAGACTTACAGCACACAGACTACGGACTTAGAGTGGCTAACGAGGGAGACTCAGCACAATTCTTTTTTATAGCTAGAGCTATGTTGGCAGGATTTAATTGTTCCAACGTTGATGTTCGCTCAAGTCGTTATGACGCTATAGTTGATTTCAATTCCAAGCTAATCAGAATTCAAGTTAAAGGGATTACGGCAGGTAGCAATATCTCTTTTTTTGATAGAGACAGAGGTGGACAAGGAATTGATCATACGCACGAACGTAATAGAGGGCAGCGAATTACCAAAGCTGATTGTGATATCTATGTTGCTGTTGATAAACAAGTTGGTACCTGCTACTTAATTCCAATGTCATTTGCTGATGCCTTAGACGCTGATGATGCAAAGAATGTGAAGTTAAGTGAAGTTGCCAATTATTTAGAGCGATGGCAAACAATTATTGATGTTGCAACTCAGTGATGACTAAAGGCAGAGAAAGACTATAGTGAAGTTGCGGACTAATTATGCGTTTTGTATAATGTAATTTTGGTGATTCAGAATCTAATAAAAGAATAAATTGACTACACACTTTTCTACACACCAAAATAAAGTGCTTGTAAATCAACAGCTTAAAAAGCATATCTTTTATCATAATCCACAGGTCCGGGGTTCGAATCCCTGAATCGCCACCATATTAAGAGGCCATTGCCCACCGGCAGTGGCCTTTTTCTTAGTGAATGTCGCAGAGGTTTGATCAATGGCTAAATTTTGGAATTTCGTGTTTTTCCAAGCTGGTTGGTTTGCTTGCATTATTGGCGCGGCCAATGAGCAGGTTTTATGGCCCGTTATCGGCACCCTCTTGTACCTTGCGATACATATTTGGCGCTCAGAGCACTCAAAGCTAGAACTTAAACTAATATCCAAAGCGGTTATATTTGGAGTGAGTGCTGACACACTTATATCCAATCTAGGTTTTTTGTACTTTAAAGACGCTTGGCCGAGCGTCTACTTATCCCCATTTTGGTTATGGACCCTATGGGCATTGGTGGCCAGCACTGTTAACGGATCTTTATCCTGGTTGCGTGGCAAGCCATGGTTGGGCGCGCTCTTAGGGGCAATAGCGGGTCCAATGTCCTATGAAGCAGGCATTCGCATGGGGGCAGGTTCATGGGGCCCCAATGGACAGTTAGGCGGCCTCATCCTCTTAGCAATCGTATGGGGTGTTGCTATGCCACTATTTTTCTATTGGCATAAGCGTCATGTAAGTGCAAATCTACGACAGAATCAGTAAATTCTTTTTAAAAGCCACTTGCAAATAGTACTGTTTTTATATACAGTGAGTTCTATGTTGACAAAAACCACAAAAAACTCAAAAAACAGCCTAACGAATAGTGAAAAGGGATCAAACATGGCCTTCGACGATAAGAGAAAATCAGCCTCACCCGAATTTGACGGTATGAGCGGAGACAAGCAAAAAGCATTAACTGCAGCCTTAGCGCAAATTGAGAAGCAATTTGGTAAGGGCTCAATCATGAGATTGGGCGATGCAGAGATTCATCAGGACATTCAGGTAGTTTCCAGCGGCTCATTAGGTTTAGATATTGCACTTGGAGTCGGTGGTTTAGCCCGTGGGCGCGTCATTGAGATTTATGGCCCAGAATCTTCAGGTAAGACCACTTTGACTTTGCATGCGATTGCAGAGATGCAAAAGATTGGTGGAACTTGTGCCTTCATCGATGCGGAGCATGCCTTAGATGTTCAGTACGCTTCACGCTTAGGTGTAGATGTGAACAATCTGTTGATCTCCCAACCAGATACTGGCGAGCAAGCATTGGAAATTGCAGATGCCTTAGTGCGTTCAGGCTCTATCGATTTAATTGTCATTGACTCCGTGGCAGCCTTGGTTCCAAGGGCTGAGATCGAGGGCGATATGGGCGACTCATTACCTGGCCTCCAAGCCCGTCTGATGAGCCAAGCCTTACGTAAGTTGACTGGCGCGATCAAGCGTACCAATACAACCGTTATCTTTATTAACCAGATCCGTATGAAAATTGGCGTGATGTTTGGTTCGCCTGAAACTACAACTGGTGGTAACGCACTGAAGTTCTACGCCTCCATGCGTTTGGATATTCGTCGTATCGGCAGTATTAAGAAGGGCGATGAAGTAGTTGGTAACGAAACTCGCGTCAAGGTAGTTAAGAACAAGGTATCACCACCATTCCGCGAAGCCATCTTTGACATCATGTACGGCGCTGGAATTTCTCGAGAAGGTGAAATTATCGATATGGGTGTTGAGGCTGATATCGTTGAAAAATCAGGTTCTTGGTATGCCTACAACGGTGATCGCATTGGCCAAGGAAAAGACAATGTGCGTGAGTTTTTGAAAGAGAATCCAGCCATTGCTCAAGATATTGAAGCTAAGATTCGTGCGAAATTGGGTGTAAAGACTGGCACAGCGATCGTCAGTGATGTTTTGAGCGAAGAAGAGGGAGCGTAATTCTTCGATGTCAGAATTAGGTAGCACTGTTAAAAAAAGCAAGAAACAAAGCCCGAGTCTCAAAGCTCGGGCTTTGCGACTTTTATCCATGCGCGAATACAGTCGCAAGGGGTTGGCAGCAAAGCTTGAGGAGTCAGCAGCCAGGATGCTCAAGTTCAAGTCTTCCGATGAGGATTCTGAGGAGATTACACAAACCACCCCCTTGAATGTTCAGATTGAGGCTGTCTTAGATGATTTTGAGGCTCGCGGTTGGCTTTCTGATGAGCGTTTTGCAGAGGCCCTTGTTAGGCGTCGTAGCGAGCGCTTTGGAACCCGAAAAATACAGGATGAGCTCACCCAGGCTGGTGTGGATGGCGCAAAGACAATAAATCTTCTCAGAAAGCTCAAAGAGACCGAATACCAGCGTGCTCATGAATTGTGGCTACGTAAATTTGGAGCTGTAGCCATAGAGCAAAAGGAGCGGGCTCGTCAATATCGTTTCCTGGCCTCTAAGGGCTTTAGTTCGGATGTGGTGTCTAGGGTGGTAGCGGGGCGCTCAAGCTAGGGCAATCACGGAGCGGGTAGATCATATTGCGGCATTGCAGCATGATAGACTTACGAAGTCGACTAAACCGCTACCGTTTACTTAAAAAGGTAAACCAGGTTAATTCGGTTTTACTAATCCTCATCGCTTGCTAAAAAAGATACCGTTTCGGGAGTAATAATGAAAATTCACGAGTACCAAGGCAAAGAATTACTGCGCCAATTTAATGTGCCTGTTCCAAACGGCATCCCTGCATTTAGTGTTGAGGAGGCAATTAAGGCTGCTGAAAAGCTTGGCGGTCCAGTATGGGTTGTTAAGGCACAAATTCATGCAGGTGGTCGAGGTAAAGGCGGTGGCGTGAAATTAGCTCGCAGCATGGACGAAGTGAAGAAATACTCTTCTGAAATTTTGGGTATGCAGTTAAAAACCCATCAAACAGGTCCAGAAGGTCAAAAAGTAAATCGTCTTTTAATTGAAGACGGTGCTGATATCAAAAAAGAGTACTACTTCAGTATTGTGACTGATCGTGGCACACAGAAAAATGTGATCATGGCCTCCAGCGAAGGCGGCATGGATATTGAAGAGGTTGCAGAATCTCATCCTGAAAAAATTATTAAAGTATTTGTTGATCCATTGATTGGCTTGACCGATGCTGATTGCCAGATTATTGCAAAAGGCATTGGCGTTCCAGATGCATCTATTCCAATGGCAAGCGAAGTGTTTAAAAACTTGTACAAAACCTATTGGGAAACTGATGCTTCATTAGTGGAAATCAATCCATTGATCCTTGAAGGTAACGGTAAGATCAAAGCACTTGATGCCAAATTCAACTTTGATCCCAATGCTTTGTATCGTCATCCAGAAATCGTGGCTTACCGCGATATCGATGAAGAAGATGCGGCTGAGATTGAGGCTTCTAAGTTTGACTTGGCCTACATTTCACTTGATGGAAATATTGGTTGCCTAGTGAATGGTGCGGGCTTGGCAATGGCAACTATGGATACTATTAAGTTGTTTGGTGGCGAGCCAGCAAACTTCTTGGACGTTGGTGGCGGTGCAACTGCAGAGAAAGTAACAGAAGCGTTCAAGATCATGCTCAAGAACAAGAGCGTTGAAGCAATCTTGGTGAATATTTTCGGCGGCATTATGCGTTGCGACGTGATTGCTGACGGTGTGGTTACTGCCTGTAAGGCGGTGAACTTGACTGTACCTTTGGTCGTGCGCATGAAGGGTACCAATGAGGAACTAGGCAAGAAGATTCTTGTGGACTCTGGTTTACCAATCATTAGCGCCGATTCAATGGCAGAAGCTGCTACTAAGGTAGTTGCTGCTGTTGCGAAAAATAAATAATCAAGGAAATCAATATGTCTATTTTGGTAAATAAAAATACTAAAGTAATTACTCAAGGTATTACTGGTAAGACTGGCCAATTCCATACAGAAAAGTGTCAAGAATACGCGAATGGTAAAAACTGTTTTGTTGCTGGCGTTAATCCTAAAAAAGCAGGCGAGTCTATTTTCAATATTCCAATTTATGGAACTGTAAAAGAAGCCGCTCAGCAAACTGGTGCAACCACTTCAGTTATTTATGTACCACCTCCTGGAGCTGCTGCTGCTATTTGGGAAGCTGTTGAAGCTGACCTCGATTTTGTTATTTGCATCACTGAAGGCATTCCAGTTAAGGATATGTTGGAAGTGCGTAACAAGATGCATGCAAAAGAAGCTGCCGGTGGCAAGAAGACTTTATTGCTTGGCCCAAATTGCCCTGGAATTATTACTCCAGATGAAATCAAAATCGGCATCATGCCTGGCCATATTCATAAAAAGGGCCGTATTGGTGTAGTGAGTCGTTCAGGTACCTTGACATATGAAGCGGTTGGTCAATTGACAGCGGTTGGTTTAGGTCAGTCCACAGCGGTAGGTATTGGTGGTGACCCAATCAATGGTCTAAAGCACATTGATGTGATGCGCATGTTTAACGAAGATCCAGATACGGATGCAGTTATCATGATCGGCGAAATCGGTGGTCCGGACGAAGCTGAAGCAGCGCGCTGGTGCAAGGCCAATATGAAGAAGCCGATTGTTGGCTTTATCGCTGGTGTAACTGCGCCCCCTGGAAAACGTATGGGCCATGCTGGCGCATTGATCTCTGGCGGTGCAGATACAGCGGATGCTAAGCTTGCCGTGATGGAAGAATGCGGCTTTAAGGTAACTAGAAACCCATCAGAAATGGCTGCATTACTCAAGGCCATGTTGTAATAGTAGGTTCATGCCGATTCGTCGGCATGAATTTTGTAGCACCTTGTAGTTAAAACTAAAATATAAAAGCACGGAGACATCATGGATTTTTCAGCATTTTCAGATGCAGCCTTTTGGGCGGCATTACTTTCAATCATCGTTGCCAATATTTTGTTATCTGGCGATAACGCGGTTGTTATTGCTTTAGCATCCCGCAACTTACCACCCGCCCAGCAAAAGAAAGCTATTTTCTGGGGTAGTGCTGCAGCTATCATCCTGCGTGTAGTGCTCACAATTACTGCAGTGGCTTTGCTAACGTTGCCATACCTAAAAATTATTGGTGGTTTGCTATTGCTCTACATCGGTATTCAGCTGTTATCCGATAGTGGCGGTGAAGAGCATATGGAAGCCAAGACTAGTATTTGGGCGGCCATTCGGACGATTCTGATTGCTGACTTGGTGATGAGTTTAGATAACGTTTTAGCCGTTGCAGCAGCAGCTCAAAAAGGCCCTGAAGAAACTCGCCTCTTACTATTGATTATCGGTTTGGCGATGTCTATTCCATTGATTATTTTTGGTAGCGCTATGTTGCTCAAGGTAATGGAGCGTTTCCCAATCATTATCACTATTGGTGCAGGGCTTTTAGGTTTCTTGGCCGGCGGTATGTTGGTCGATGATCCTGCGATTAAAGATAGCATTGAGGCTCTACTAGGTGATGCAAAGCTAGCCTTTGAGGTGGTTGGTATAGCGATTGTGATTTTGGTTGGTAGCTATTTCAAGAAAAAGAACGCGGCTAAAGAAGCGCATTAATTTTTCTTTCGCATTAATCAGAAAAGCCGGCCTTCAAAGCCGGCTTTTCTTACGTGTGGACATCTTGAATCCCATGTGTATAGACTGGATGATGAGGTATTTAACCTCAGGAGCTAATCACCATGCGTATGCAAGATGAACAACAAGAATCAGGTTTTACCTTAATCGAGGTAATGGTTGTCGTAGCCATCATTGGTATTTTGGTTGCCGTTGCAGTGCCCCAGTATCAGGATTACATTGCACGTAGTCGTATCGTAGAGGGCATGAATCTTTCCTCTAGCGCAAAACTAGCTGTAACAGAAGCGTTTGCCAGCAGGGGGACGGTGCCGATGGATGAGGCAACTAGCGGCTCATTTACCTTTGTGCCAACCCGCAGTGTGAAGCTAATTGAGGTTACGCCTTCAGGCGCCATCGCCATCGACTTTCAGAATAATGTTGCGCCAGACAATAAAAACACATTGCATCTCATTCCAACAAATAATCCAGATGCCAATATTCCCAAAGCAATCGATTTATCTAAGCCAGAAGGATCGACTTGGGCTGGTGGCTGGTCTTGCCGCTCTTCTGAGACGAATCTGCTGCCTCAGCTATTACCTTCGGAGTGCCGCATCACGAAGTAGTGTAATGATTAACACTCCATAAGAATTTAAGTCACCCTAGGGTGACTTAAATATTTGTATGGTGAAGCTTTTCTATGAAGCCTTCCACTCTCCAGACTTACCACCACTCTTCTCTAGTAGGTGGATATCACCCATCACCATTCCCCTATCAACGGCTTTAGCCATATCGTAGATCGTGAGGAGGGCTACTTGGACAGCGGTGAGGGCTTCCATTTCAACGCCAGTGGGGCCAGTTGTTTCAGCTCTTACTTGGCAGGTAATGCTGCTGGTATCTTTATTTAGGACAAATTCTAGGCTCACGTGCGTTAGTGCTAGGGGGTGACAAAGAGGGATTAAGTCCGATGTCTTTTTGGACGCCTGGATGCCGGCAATGCGGGCGATACCTAGAACATCCCCTTTTTTATGGGTGCCAGTCTCGATCATTCCGAAAGTCTCTGGGAGCATGGTGATCTTGCCTGTAGCAAGGGCAATTCGGTGGGTATTGGGCTTATCGCCAACGTTGACCATATGGGCTTGGCCGCTTGCATCAAAATGAGTTAGTTTGTTCATGGGATAAGTTTTACCATATAGGGATGCAAGTCATAAAGACATCAAGGGATATATCGTTTTTTAGACGAATTTTGGCTGCTCAGCTCATACTGAGCTTGGCTTGGCCAAGTGTTGGTCTCGTCTATGCGGCTGGACCTGCACCCTCCCCTATCACGGGGGATGTATCTGTGCAAGGAGAGTCGGCTGCCTTGCAAAACTTGGGTAGAGCAGTCCAGTCGCCTGATGCCCGCTCCGCAAACCTGCCATCACGCAATGCACCCCTGAGCCAACCCAGTTTTGTACTCCCAGATATGGGGGATCCTGGTGGCGATAGCTTGAGTCGTATGGATGAGAAAAAGTATGGCGAAATGATCATGCGCCAGATTCGTCCGGATACGGATTATTCGAATGATTTACCGATTTATGATTATTTAAATCAAATGGAACGACGCTTATTGCAGGCGGCAAAACGTCTGCAATTGGGCGGTGCTAGTGAGCAGGGAAGTGGTGCCTATAGCTTTGAAGTTTTTGCCGTTAAAGACAGCAGTATTAATGCATTTGCATTACCTGGGGGATTTATTGGTTTTCATACAGGATTACTGGTTAGTGCTGAAACAGATTCAGAAGTAGCTTCTGTTATGGGTCATGAGACCGGTCACGTTTTACAACGTCATTTGGCTCGCCAGATGGATAGGCAGACTACCAATACGATGATTGCTCTCGCTGGTATCTTGTTGGGCGCCTTAGCTGCATCACGTAATCCGGGCGCTGCTTCTGGGCTCATGCAAGGCGGTCAAGCAGTAGCCATCAATAACCAACTCTCTTACTCAAGAGATGCTGAGCGCGAGGCTGATCGTATTGGCTTTCAGATTCTGGCGGAGAGTGGCTATGACGTTAATGGTGCCCCAGGTTTTTTCCAGCGCCTACAAAAGGCGACGGGCATTATGGATAATGGGGTGCCATCTTATGTGCGCACCCATCCATTAACAACGGATCGTATTGCCGATATGCAAGATCGTGCTCGTAATATTGCCAATAGAAATGTACCTACAGCAGCAGAGTTTTATTTCATCAAAGCACGTGCTCGCATGGAGCAGTCTGGGGGCTCTAGCCAGATGTATGACTTAAAAAATACCTTTGAGGGATTGAGTAAACAATCAGCCCCTGGCAAACAAATGGAAGGTTTTTATGGGCTTTCGCTCGTTGCACAAAAACAAGGTAAGTTAGACCAGGCTGCCGGCTATTTGCAACAAGCTCGTAATTTAGCAAATAGCGCTAGCGCACCAGGATCGCCCATTCTGCGTCAAAGCCTCTCCTTAGATATTACAGCTTCAGAGTTGGCATTAGCCAGAGGCAAAGGTGATGAGGCTTTGCAAATTGCTCAAGCCACCTTAAAAGCCTTTCCACAATCCTATGCTGCCGGTGCAGCAATGATGAATGCGTATCTGAAACTAGGTCGTACGAATGACGCCATTGCTTGGTTAAAGGCGCGTACGAGATTACAGCCCAATGAAGTAGTTTGGTGGAGTATGCTTTCGAATGCTTATGATCAGGCTAAAAATGTGCCGCTGCGCCATTACGCTCTTGGAGAAAAGTATGCGCTTGAGGGTGCATGGCCATCAGCGATTGAGCAACTGAAGATTGCTAGATCTTCTGGTGGCGCAGATTTCTATCAAGCTTCGAGTATTGATGCACGTCTTCGTGAAATGCAAAAGCAGTATCAAGAGGAACTGAAGGAGCAGGGCAAGAACATGCCAAGCTAATTAATTGCTTGGTGCTTTAACGAAATTAAAGCGATTAGCTAATTCAGCAGAGTGAATAGGTTCGATGGACAGGTGCTCGCCTTGCCATTGCCAGGAGCCCCTGAAGCTACAGGCATCCTCTATCACTTTGGACTGATCTGAGAATAGATCTAAATCATGATCGTGTAATAGCGCGACGGATAGTGATTCTGTTTTAGCAAATGTTGCTCCATCGATTTGATCAGAGAGTGATTGTTGAAATAATCCTGTGATGTAGATATTGCCTTTTTCATCACTCAGAGCACCCTGTGGTTTTATCTCTGTGCCACACTGGGTTAATAGCTGAGCTCCACTTTCGCTCGGAAAGATTCTGGTAATGAATGGGGTGGCATCAAGCGTAATAAAAACTCGTTGCGGTCCATTTTGGAAAAAATATCTACCCAAAGAGTCGTGCGCATAATTTCTAGAGATAAAGTCATTGAGGGCTGTGTGCTGAATCACACTTCCAGCTAATTGATTGGCTTGGGCAAATTCATCACGCATACGCCATTGACCGCGACGATCAAGCGCTAGCCAGCCAAAGCAGTGCGGGACATTTGGCCACTTGATTAGTGACCGAAGCACTTGCTCATCCATGAGACGACAATCTATACGGCATTACTAGTTAATGCAGTCCATGTGGAGTTGAGGGCGCATCAAACGTATCCTCGGTGGAATGGCTGGCATGAAGATGTGCAATCCGCCAGCCTTGACTATCTTGCAGAAGAACCAAGGTGATATTAAGAAAGAATGCCGCTTCAATTTGATCGGGTCTAATGTGGACGGCCTCAGTGGTGTCGTAGACCGCTGCTCCTAAAACAGAGTGACTAATGCAGGCAATCGGCTCTAGAAAAAGAGCTTGCTTGGCTAAGAGGCGCTCTAGACCATCCCGAATTTCTGCATGACCACTGAGTCGCTGGCCTTCTGGTAGTACGCAAGTAATCGAGTCATCATCTAGCCAGATTGCCAAGGCGCCTTTGACGTCACGATTTTTTAAGGCATCACGCCAAGCATCCACCACTTCATCGGCGTTATGAAAAAGTCTGGCTAGTTTTGACATGGCTTACTTTCTGGTGATGTGTAGCTCTACAAAATTAATGGCGTGATTGAATGGCATCTAATACGGTGGCTGGCAAAATATCTTTTAAGCATTTGAGGTGACCTAGTGGGCACTCTCTTTTATGGCATGGGCTGCAAGCTAGATTAAGCCAAAGTACTTTCGCTTTATCGGACAGTGGTGGAGTGTGATGTGGATCACTTGAGCCAAAAATAGCGACCTGCGGAACTTTTAATGCGGCACCAATATGCATTAAGCCCGAGTCATTGCTGACTAGTGCCTTACTCATTCCGATGAGTGCAATCGCTTCGTCCAGCGAAGTCTTGCCACACCAGTTGTGTATTTGTGAGTCATTCTTTGCCTGAGTTCGAATGCTCTCACCTAAAGCCTGATCGTCTTTACCGCTAAGAAGAATTACATGCACATCTGGCTCGCTGGCGATTAATTGCTGTGCAAGAGCAGCGAAGTGTTCGGCAGGCCAGCGTTTTGTTGTGCCGTACTCAGCGCCTGGGCAAAGTACATAAACTAAATTTTCGTTAATTACTGCAGCTCGTAACTTGGAGTTGATTGATGCTTTGGCTGCAGGCGAAATATTGAGCTTAGGATCTGCAGGTTTGTTGGTATCAATCTCTTGTGAGTGCTCTAGTGAGTTAGCAAGTGCAAGGTAGTGATTCGCCATCGGTGGGCGATTCACTTTGCTCGGATTATCTAGATCAAGATTAATAAGCCCAAAGCGCATCTCACCGCGATAGCCAATTCGAAATGGAATATTGGCAAGCCAAGGAATAAGGGCAGACTTCAAGCTATTGGGCAGAACAAAGCAGGTAGTGTATTGATTTAATTCAAGTTGCTTTGCTAGTTTCTTACGTAAGCTCCATTGCAATTGTTTATGCTCTAGTCGCGCTTCAATGACTTGATGAACTTCAGAGCAGGCACGATAAATCGGTGCAACCCAAGGACTTGCTAAAACATCAATCTGTGACTGCGGATAAATTGCTTTGAGATGCGCCAGTAATGGCTGGGACATCACAGCATCACCAATCCAGTTGGGGGCGATGATCAGAATACGGTTCATATGAGGTATCCCGACACAGCACCCTGGTCTAGGGTGCTGTTAGGCTTAGTGCCCGTGGGGCTCGGTACCGGGAATGAGCTTGTACTCAGTGCCGCAGTAAGGACACTTAGCTTCACCCGTTTTAGCTACATCCAGAAATACACGTGGATGCGAATTCCAGTTAGGAGTTTTATTGGTTGGGCAATGTAAAGGCAAATCTTTATTGCCATCAACCATTACAACTTGAGCTTCACTCATTCTTTGATTTCCAATTACTTAACGTAAGTTAGCCAAGACTTATATTTATCGCCTCTGCCATAAACCGCATCAAAGTAAGTCTTCTGGATTTGCTCGGTAATCGGGCCGCGTTTACCGTCGCCTATGGTGCGGTCGTCTAGCTCCCGAATAGGCGTTACTTCAGCGGCAGTACCAGTGAAGAAAGCCTCATCTGCTGAGTAGACCTCGTCACGAGTAATCCGCTTCTCACGCAATTCGTAGCCAAGATCTTTGGCGATTTGGATGATGGAGTTGCGAGTAATGCCGTCTAAACAAGAAGCTAGATCTGGGGTGTAAATAATGCCGTTATTTACGATAAAGATATTCTCGCCAGAACCTTCGGATACATAACCTTCTGTATCCAGTAGGAGGGCTTCATCGTAGCCATTAGCCGTTACTTCTTGGTTGGCTAAAATAGAGTTGATGTAGTAACCGGAGGCCTTAGCGCGAACTAGTGAGGAATTCACGAAATGACGGGTAAATGAGGAGGTTTTAACGCGGATACCCTTATTGAGACCGTCTTCACCCAAATAAGCACCCCATTCCCAGGCAGCGATTGCGGTGTGGATGCTGTTGCCCTTTGGGGAGATGCCGAGTTTTTGGGAGCCAATAAAGATAATTGGTCGGATATAGCAAGCTTCTAGTTTATTGCTATTGACCACCTCAATAATGCCCTTACTAATCTCTTCAGGGGTCCAAGGCATATTCATCTGGAAAATCTTAGTTCCGTTGAATAGGCGCTTAACGTGCTCTGGAAGACGGAAAATGGCGGTACCTTGGGATGTGTTGTAGGCACGAATACCCTCAAATACGCCCATTCCGTAATGAAGACTGTGGGTTAACACGTGAACATTGGCCTCACGCCAGGGAACTAGCTTCCCATCGGACCAAATAAAGCCATCGCGGTCGGACATCGACATTTTCTCTACCTTTTAAATATTTAATAAATTGGGTGACTCAATTCGGTAAAACAGGGTGCCAAGCCACTAGGGAGCCCCAAGGCCTGAAATGCGTCTTAGCCTTTATTGTAGAGCAGGGAGCGAGGTGGGGTAGTCCAATTCCTTTGGGGTTTAAAGCCTAGACGATTTAGAATGGAGTATTCCTCGTAAACCACTCTATTTACCTATTCTCATGCCGGAAACCCTCTTTAAAGTAAAGCGCCTTAGTGAACTGGCTACAGCTGGTCTTCTCAAGGGAAAACGGGTTTTAATCCGTGCCGACCTTAACGTTCCTCAGGATGATGTGGGCAATATTACAGAAGACACTCGGATTAAAGCCTCCATGCCGGCAATACAAATGTGTTTAGATGCCGGCGCAGCAGTAATGGTGACCTCCCACTTGGGGCGTCCAACTGAAGGTGAATTTAAACCCGAAGATAGTTTGGCTCCGGTGGCCGACCGAATTGCCACACTCTTGAATCGTAAAGTTCCTTTGATCAGTAATTGGGTGGGCGGTAACTTTGAGGTAAATCCAGGCGAATTGGTATTACTGGAGAACTGTCGCCTGAATGTGGGTGAGAAAAAGAATAATGATGACTTGGCTAAGAAGATTGCCGCTCTATGTGATGTATATGTCAACGACGCCTTTGGTACCGCTCACCGTGCTGAAGCAACTACAAATGGCGTAGCTAAATATGCGCCGATTGCTTGCGCCGGCCCATTGATGGCAGCGGAGTTAGATGCCTTGAGTCGTGCGCTGGCAAGTCCTAAGCGCCCTTTAATCGCAATTGTGGCGGGCTCAAAAGTATCTTCAAAGCTCACTATCCTCAAAGCCCTAGCTGACAAAGTGGATGAGTTGATTGTGGGTGGCGGCATTGCCAATACTTTTATGCTGGCTAAAGGCTTACCTATTGGTAAGTCATTAGCAGAGCCAGATTTGGTTAATGAAGCTCGAGAAATTATGGAGATTATGGAAAAGCGCGGTGCGCACGTTCCGATACCTGAAGACGTCGTTGTTGCAAACGAACTTTCTCCATTAGCGCGTGCAAATCGTGTTGCTGCTGATCAAGTGGCTGATGACGATATGATTTTGGATATTGGCCCTAAGACTGCGGCACGTTTATCTACCATGCTGGCGCACGCTGGCACGATTGTATGGAATGGCCCATTGGGTGTATTTGAGATTGATCAGTTTGGCGGTGGCACTAAGATGTTGGCAGCAGCGATTGCCCATTCACCTGCATTTTCGATTGCTGGTGGTGGTGATACCTTGGCGGCGATTGCGAAGTACGGTATTGAAAATCAAGTGGATTACATCTCTACTGGCGGTGGCGCTTTCTTGGAATTCTTAGAAGGTAAAACCTTGCCAGCCTTTGCAGTATTAGCCGAAAGAGCGAAAGACTAAATATGTTGAGAGCAACTAAAATCATTGCCACATTAGGACCTGCATCAGAAAAGCCTGAAGTATTGCGCGAGATGATTCGTGCTGGTGTAGATGTTGTAAGAATGAACTTTTCTCATGGCACGGTTGCAGACCATAAAGCGCGTCACGATTTGGTGCGTAGTATTTCCGCAGAGGTGGGCAAAGAGGTTGGCATCATGGCCGATCTACAGGGCCCCAAAATTCGTGTGGGTAAATTTGTTGACAGCAAAATTCTTCTTAAAGAAGGCGCGCAATTTATTCTAGATGTTGATTGTGAGCTTGGTAATCAAGAGCGCGTAGGCTTGGATTACAAAGAGTTGCCACAAGATGTTAGGCCGGGTGATCGACTGTTATTGAATGATGGCTTGGTTGTTCTTCGGGTCGAGAGTGTAAAAGGTGGAGAAATCTTTACCTTAGTAGAGCAAGGTGGCCCACTCTCAAATAATAAAGGTATTAACCGTGCTGGCGGTGGCTTGACTGCACCAGCACTAACAGAAAAAGATATTGCCGATTTGGATGCAGCCATTGCGATGGGCGTAGATTTTCTCGCAATCAGTTTTCCAAAAGATGGTGCTGACATGACCTATGCCCGTAAGCTGGCAGATGCCGCTAGCGCAAAGCACGGGGTTGGTAAGGTTCGCACGATTGCTAAAGTGGAGCGCGCTGAAGCTATTGAAACTGAAGCTCTCAAAAGCATCATCGCGGAGAGTGACGGCATCATGGTTGCACGCGGCGATCTAGCCATTGAGGTTGGTAACGCAGCCGTTCCTGCTTTGCAAAAGCGCATGATCAAACTCGCACTTGAGGCTGATAAATTTACGATCACTGCTACGCAAATGATGGAGTCCATGATTAATGCTCCAGTGCCTACCCGCGCTGAGGTGAGTGACGTAGCTAATGCAGTGTTAGATGGCACAGACGCAGTCATGCTGTCTGCAGAATCTGCTGCTGGTAACTACCCAGTACAAACTATCAAGGCAATGGCCGAGATTTGTGTTGAAGCGGAAAAGTCAGACCGTGTAAAACTGGATACGGATTTCTTGGATCAAACCTTCTCACGCATTGATCAAACGATTGCCTTGGGCGCCCTGTTTACAGCGTATCACCTCAATGCCAATGCGATTGCTGCTTTGACAGACTCTGGATCTACTGCAGTTTGGATGAGTCGTCACAATATCCATTTACCTATTTTTGCCTTGACTTCCAAGATTGCTACTCAGCGCGCCTTAAGTACTTACCGCAATGTATTCCCCATTGGTTTGGATTACACCAAGCATCGTGATACCGCATTGCAAGAAGTAGAAGACTGTTTGAAAAAGATGGGCGCGGTGAAGAAGGGCGACGTGGTTGTCCTAACCTCTGGTGAGCCAATGGGCGAGCCAGGTGGTACGAATTCACTCAAAATTATTCAGGTGAAGTAATTCATTTCTTTAAAATTTTTATTCAAACTATTTATCACTAACATTTTTTAATTAAGAAACCATCATGGCTTTAGTATCTTTACGACAACTCTTAGATCACGCTGCTGAAAACGTTTATGGCTTGCCAGCATTTAACGTCAATAATTTAGAGCAGGTAACGGCGATTATGGAAGCTGCTCATGAGGCAGATTCCCCAGTCATCATGCAAGCCTCTGCAGGTGCTCGTAAATATGCCGGTGAATCATTCTTACGTCACCTGATTTCTGCTGCAGTGGAGGCTTATCCCCATATTCCAGTTGTGATGCATCAAGATCATGGTCAAAGTCCAGCAGTATGTATGGCTGCTATCAAGAGTGGCTTTACTAGTGTAATGATGGATGGCTCTTTAGAAGCTGATGGCAAGAGTGTTGCCAGCTACGAATACAACGTCGAAGTATCTAGAGAAGTGGTGAAGTTCTCCCACTCTATTGGAGTTACCGTTGAAGCTGAGTTAGGTGTTTTGGGTTCACTAGAGACTATGCAGGGCGATAAAGAAGATGGTCACGGCGCCGATGGCAAGATGACGCGTGAGCAGTTATTGACGGATGTTGAGCAAGCGGCTGACTTTGTGAAAGCTACTCAATGTGATGCCTTAGCCATTGCGATCGGTACTAGCCATGGAGCCTACAAATTTACCAAGAAGCCGACTGGCGACATTTTAGCAATTGAGCGTATTAAAGAAATTCACACACGTATACCCAATACTCACCTAGTCATGCATGGTTCATCCAGTGTTCCGCAAGAGTTGCTTGCTGAGATTCGTGAGTTTGGTGGCGATATGAAAGAAACTTATGGTGTGCCTGTTGAAGAAATTCAAGAGGGTATTAAGAATGGTGTGCGTAAGATCAATATTGATACTGATATTCGTTTGGCGATGACTGGTGCTATTCGCCGTTATCTGTTTGAGAATCCTAGTAAGTTTGATCCACGTGATTACCTCAAGCCTGCACGTGAAGCGGCCAAGAAGGTTTGTATTGCGCGCTTTAATGCTTTCGGTTGTGCAGGTCAAGCATCTAAAATTAAACCAATCCCTCTAGAGAAAATGGCTGAGCTGTATAAGAGTGGCAAATTAGCCCAGATCGTGAAGTGAGATAGATATGCCCGCTTTGTATGCCACCTCTATTAAGTCATTGCCTTTACTCTCCAAAGGAAAGGTGCGTGATGTATATGCATTGGGTGATGACAAGCTGCTCATGGTCACCACAGATCGCCTATCTGCCTTTGACGTGGTGATGGGTCAACCGATTCCTGAAAAGGGAATTGTGCTCAATCAAATGGCGAACTTTTGGTTTGAGAAGTTGGCTAAAGTGATTCCGAATCATTTGACGGGTATTGATCCCGAAAGCGTAGTGCCTGCAGATGAGCTTGATCAGGTTAAAGGCCGTGCGGTAGTGGCTAAACGTCTCAAGCCAATCTTGGTCGAAGCAGTAGTGCGAGGTTATCTGGCTGGAAGTGGTTGGAATGATTACAAAGAAACTGGCAAGGTCTGCGGTATTGCATTGCCAGCCGGCCTTGAAAATGCCCAGAAGTTACCTGAGCCGATTTTTACACCTGCTGCAAAAGCAGAAATGGGTGAGCATGATGAAAATATCTCTTTTGACAAAGTGATCGAGATGATTGGTGAGAAGTTAGCTAATCAAATTCGTGAGGTCAGTATTCGTTTATACAAAGAAGCCTCTGAATATGCCGCGACTCGCGGAATTATCATTGCTGATACCAAGTTTGAATTTGGCCTAGATGACGCTGGTCAGTTGGTATTAATGGATGAAATCCTCACCGCCGACTCTTCTCGCTTTTGGCCTGCAGAAACCTACTATGTGGGCGCAAATCCCCCCTCCTATGACAAGCAATTTGTGCGTGACTGGCTCGAAATAGCAATAGTTGATGGCAAGCCTTGGCCAAAAACAGCCCCGGCACCTGCTTTGCCATTAGAGGTGATTGATAAAACAGCGGAAAAGTACCGCGAAGCCCTCGCTCGCTTAACTAGGACCTAATTTCTATAAAGCTCTAAAAAGGCTGGGATAATAAGGCCTCAGATTGATTAACGATATAGATCAGGGCATTTGGAGAGGTCAATGAGCAAAAAGCCAGTAGTCGGAATAGTAATGGGATCCAATTCAGATTGGGACACCATGCAGCACGCTGCTCAAATGCTAGAGCAATTTGGTATTGCTCACGAGGCAAAAGTGGTTTCCGCTCATCGCATGCCAGATGATATGTTTGCCTATGCAGAAAATGCCTCCAAAAATGGCCTCAAGGCGATTATTGCTGGTGCTGGTGGTGCTGCGCATTTGCCGGGTATGTTGGCATCCAAAACCATTATTCCGATTTATGGCGTACCAGTCGCTAGCAAATACTTGCGTGGTGAAGATTCTCTTTATTCCATCGTACAAATGCCTAAAGGTGTTCCGGTAGCGACGTTTGCAATTGGTGAGGCTGGAGCTGCAAATGCAGCCTTACATGTCATTGCCAATTTGGCAGTCAATGATCCTGCTTTAGCAAAACAGCTAGAAGAATTTCGTGCAAAGCAGTCTGATACTGCACGCTCCATGAATTTACCGGGATATTAATCAGATGGTAGATCATTTGGAGCCCATCTTGCCGGGCTCGTATTTAGGCATTTTAGGTGGCGGTCAATTGGGGCGCATGTTCACACAAGCCGCCCAAGCAATGGGCTACAAGGTCTGCGTTCTGGATCCTGGATCCGATAGTCCGGCTGGCTCCATTGCAGAAAAATTTATTCAAGCTGATTACACCGACTCTGCTGCCCTAAAAGAAATGGCCGCCTTATGCAAATCGGTCAGTACCGAATTTGAAAATGTTCCTGCGCAAGCTTTAGATGAACTCGAATCTTTAGGTGTCTTTGTGGCGCCGCGGAGTAGTTGCGTATCTTTGGCTCAAAACCGCGTTGCTGAGAAAAAGTTCTTAGCTACCTGGAAAACGGAGACCAATATTGGTCCTGCGCCTTACTTTGTGCTTGAGCATGATGCAGATATTGCGCATGTTCCTGCAGACCTATTTCCCGGTATTCTGAAAACCGCTCGCATGGGTTATGACGGCAAAGGTCAAATCACCGTTTATGACTCTGTCAATCTAGTTACTGCTTGGGTCCAATTAGGTAAGGTCCCTTGTGTTCTTGAAAAGCGTATGGATCTGGATTTTGAAGTGTCTGCTTTGGTAGTACGCGGATACGACGATGCGGTAGTAGCCTACCCCGTATCTCAGAATATTCATCGTGACGGTATCCTGCATACTTCAACCGTGCCAGCGCCATCACTGAAGCCTGCTCAGGAGAAAAAAATTATTGAAGCCGCTAAAGCGCTGATTCGTAAGATTGATTACGTGGGCGTATTGTGCGTAGAGTTCTTTGTGCTTAAGAGTGGTGACATCGTTGCCAATGAAATCGCTCCACGTCCGCACAATTCAGGCCACTACACTATGGACGCCTGCATTAGTAGTCAGTTTGAACAGCAGGTCAGAAGTATGGCTCGCTTACCTTTAGGCGACACCCGCTTGCTAGCGCCAGTCTCTATGCTCAATCTCTTGGGAGATCTTTGGTACGAAGGCAGTGAGGATAAGGCAAGAGAGCCTGCTTGGGATAAGGTGCTTGCTCATCCAGATGCCAAGCTGCATCTTTATGGTAAATCCGATTCACGCATGGGTCGTAAGATGGGTCATATCAATTGCTTAGGTGAGTCGCTTAACCAGGCACGTCAAAATTGCGCAGCCGTCGCAGTTGAATTAGGGATCGAGCCCTAGTAATGTCTAGTGACAGTAGCGCTCTGCATTTATCTGCAGTCATTAACGAAGCAGTACAAACTTTGCGAGATGGTGGCTTGGTCGCCTTCCCGACTGAGACGGTGTATGGCTTGGGGGCAGATGCAAAGAACCCTAATGCAATCAAACAAATTTTTACTGCCAAAGGTAGACCTTCTAATCACCCACTCATTGTTCACTTAGCAGCGCCTGATCAGTTCGATCAGGCTCATGTGGATTGGGTGCCAGTACTAGCGCCGTGGGTAAGAGATTTATCAGAAGATGCATTAAAACTCATCAATGCTTTTTGGCCGGGTCCACTGACCCTGGTCTTTAAGAAAGATAAAAGCGTTTTAAATGAACTGACGGGTGGTCAAGATACGGTAGCCATTCGGGCGCCAGCTCATCCGATTGCAAAAGAGTTACTCCGTAAATTTAAAGGCGGAGTTGTTGCTCCTTCCGCCAATCGTTTTGGTAAGGTATCACCTACTAGTGCTGCTGATGTCCGAAGCGAGTTTGAAGGCATATTGGAGCTCATGATTTTGGACGGTGGCGATTGTGAAGTGGGAATTGAGTCGACCATTCTTGATTTATCTTCCGGCGATCACCCAGTTTTATTGCGCCCAGGACTTATTACTCCTGGAGAAATTTTTTCCAAGACAGGTATCAAAGTCTATTTGCCTGGTGAGGATGGTTCAACAAAGCAGAGTGGCGAAACGCCGAGGGTCTCTGGTAGTCTGCGTGCCCATTACGCCCCTACTACCCCATTAAGAATGTATGCACCAGGTAGAGTCTTAGATGCTCTGAGTGAGTTTCCAGACATCAAGTCACGGGTAGCGGTTGCGGTTTGGGATTCAGATTCTTCATTAGGTGAGGATGGACACCCATCAGTGCATTTTGAAGAGTTTGTTGTGCCCAGTGATAGCACTGCCTTTGCAAGCCGTCTGTACCGATCCTTGCGAGATCTTGATCAACAGGATTGGGATTTAATTTTGTTTCCTGAACCCCCAGTAGGTGAGGATTGGGATGGGGTTCGGGACCGACTTCAGCGTGCCTGTTTTGGATCTGGACCATCATTTAGTAACCACGCCAATAGTTGATCGTGGGCGTCTAAGCCCCTCAAGGCATTAGGGTGGTTTATGAAAGAGGTCACCGCATACATCCTTCCAGACTTACTCATCACATAGCCTGATATTGCCCTGACATCCACAAGCGCCCCTGTCTTGATTCGAGCCTCAGGCTTTTTCTTCAAATGCAAAAATTTCCGTAAATGTGTCATGAGGCGATTTTTCATTGTGCCATCAGTACCAGCAATTGGCAGACTGTTGTAAAAGGTATCCGCTACAGATAAATTGCGAGCTGTGACTAATAACTGCGTCATATGTTCCGCAGAGATTGCTTCATTACGAGATAGGCCGGAGCCATTCTCAATAACAAGTTCTGGGAACTGAAGCCCTAATCCTTTGAGCCAACTCTGAATCACGAGCTCACCATTTTCAGTGGTTGCCGGCTTACCCATTTTCTCTAGAGCTAGCGTCAACATGAGCTGCCTGGCCATCACGTTATTGGAATATTTATTAATGTCTTGCACGTCATCGGCCAAAGGAATGCCCTCAAACTGTAACAGCAGTCGCGACGCTAAGGGAACAGAAGCAGATTTTCCGGTAGGTGCTTGAGCCCAAGTTCCCCCAGCCAGCTCCCAGGCTGCAGCAAATCCCTGCGTAAGAAAGGTATTGGCATCTAAAGCAACGACGTTGTAATTCATACCCTTACAGCTATTTGGGAAGCTCCCCGAAAACTGAGCGGTGAGGGGTTGGTTGGTATTGGCGATTCCACCTTCGGGGTCTAGGTTAAAACGAATATTACTTTTCCAGCTATCGCAAGATTGATTGACCAGTTGCATTTGATTGATCACCTTGAGCTGAGATAGTGGCGGTGTGTAGCTAATATCAATAAAGTCTGCAGTACGCGATTTGCCCAATTGAAATGAGAGGGTTCTAAAAGCGTACAACAGAGGATCTGGCGGCACGTTATAGGCGCGCAAGGATTCCCCATCAATCGTGTTGTGCTCCATGACATTAGGAGCATAGGCACTTCTATCAAAAAATAAATTCCCATCAATTTTCTGAATACCCAGATTTTGCAAGGCCTTCATCATTTTGACCATTTCTTCGGGGATTAGCTTTGGATCGCCGGTACCTTGCAAATATAAATTACCTTTGAGAGTGCCCTGACGAATAAGTCCATCGGTATAGATATTTGTCCGCCAACGATATTGCGGTCCCAGAACATCTAGACCAGTGAGCGTGGTGAGCAGTTTCATGGTTGATGCAGGATTCATTGCCTGCTTCGAACGCCAGTCTAGCTTTGTTTTTGCTGTGATTTCCCCTGAGCGTCCTGGTTCTATTTCAACTACTGAAATACTGATTGCTTCTTTTGGGATTTGGCCCTTTTCAAGGCTGACGGCTACGGCCTTGGGGATGTACTGACGGGCAGTATTTTGAGCAAGAATTTCTACGGAGTGAGCTTGACCAGTAACCAGGCTAGCGTATAAAAAAGCCAGCAGACTAATTAGGGAGGGCGAAAAGAATTTGGTGCGCATTTCCCATAGGATAAACCTTAGTTCTCACCAGCCCATTGCTATCGATATTTTTTCTTGTACACCTCAATAGTTTGGTTTTGCTCTTCTAGAAGGGCGATGAGCCTCTCAATGCGCTCTGTAAGTGCCCCATCAACTTCAAGTGATTCGCAGGCATGGGTAAATTCAGTAGCCTCCAATAGTTGTGCCCCACCTTTGACCTTATGAACCAGACTTTGAAAATGAACTTCATCCATTGGAGCTTGATTGTCATCTGATTGCAATTGATTTAGGGCATCTAGGTGAACCTTCTCAATTTCCTCCAAGATCACGATGATTTGGTGGGAATCATTTTTGATGAGATTGGAGAAAGCATCAAACGAATAGGGCTCAGAAGTAGAGACCGAGCCTTGGCTAGATTCAAAGTAGCGCATGAGTTCATTCTCAAGTGCCCCCAAACTTAAAGGTTTGATGAGTACGCCATTCATGCCGGAAGATAAAAATTGATGGCGAGAGTCGAGGGCATAAATATCTGCAGTGACACCAATAATGATTAAGTCCCGATAACCTAAGGAGCGGATTTGTTTGGCTAGCTCAGAGCCTTGCATTCCAGGCATAGATTGATCTGTGAGTATGAGATCAAAATGATTCTCTCGCATCAACTCTAGCGCCGCAGCTGCACTCTCACAAACACAAGCACTGATACCAAGCGCCTCTAACTGCAAGGACAAAATTTGCCGACTAGCTGGGTGGTCTTCAACTACTAAAGCATGAATGAGGGTATTTTTTCTACCCCGCCTTTTTGAGATGAAGTTCTTGGATGATGTTCCAAGCGAATCAAAACCTGGAGATTGTGTGGCAGCAATACTGGTTCTGGGAAAGGCCACCGAAAAGTGGACATTACTCCCAAAGCCTGGCGCGCTCTCAAAATAAAGATGGCTATTCATGGAACTCACTAAATGATTAGTGATGGTAAGCCCAAGACCTGTACCCCTCATTTGCTCTGATAGGTAAGACTCTTGCGTAGCTGGTAATTGCTCAAAAGCTTGCAGGGCCAATTTGATTTGATCGCTCCCCATGCCTGATCCAGTATCAATCACTCTGAACTCAAGCAATTGGCCAGCATGGTCATCGGCGAGGACGCTAATAGAAAAGTACACCTCACCTTCAGCAGTGAACTTAATCGCATTACTGAGTAAATTTTGCAGAACTTGTCGCAGACGTAAAGAATCAATCATGAGAACTTCTGCAAGTCTGGGATCAATCGTGGTATGGAGTAGTAGATTTTGTTTCTTGGCTACTGTAGAAAATGCTGCATGAATATCCATAATCAATTGATGTGGATTGCAAGGCTCTAGGTTGAGGGTGAGTTTGCCAGCCTCAATTTTAGAAATATCTAATACTTGATTGAGCATACCTAAAAGAGATTCGGCAGAAGCCTGAGCACTCTTTAATAGAGGTTTATCTTTCTTAGGAAATTGCGCACTACCAAGCAGTAGCTCTTGAACGCCCAAGATGGCATTCATCGGCGTACGAATTTCATGGCTCATGGTTGCCAAAAAGGCGGACTTAGCAGCGTTCGCTTTTTCAGCTAGCTCTTTTGAGTGAAGCAATTCCAAGGCAGCTCGCTTTTGATAAAAATACTTTCTTTGGAGCTGATAAAACATTACTCCACCAATAATAAAGACGAGGATAGCGCTCAGCCATGGCAGTATCGTGGGCCTTAGTTTGGATTCATCTCCGAATGCAAAAAGTTGACGTGATGCAATGGGATCTAAGTCATTTAGAAAGTGGCTAAGTACATCGTGGAGAGGAGCATCCTGGTCTGAGATAAGCCAGCGATAGGCAAATGGATCGCGACTATATAAACCATCTATTTTGAGGTCTGAATTTTGAGTTTCGCGAATCAGTAGCTGTGCAAGGCGAATGGGCATGACGAGTGCCTCGATCTCATTTTTAATGAGGGATTGAATTAAGCGGGTGGGAGTTTGTGTTTGCTTATTTTCACTGTAGCCATGGATACTGGAGGGCGAATTTTCAAGGCCTCGATCAAAGTACGCAATTTTTGTATCAGGTGAATCTAGTGTACTTGAGACTTTGGTAACGATGGCATCATGCCCCCAAAAGATCGCATCAGATAGGGAGCCAAATTTCAATACGTGCTTGTTAATATTTGGTGGATCGATAATGAAATCCACTTCGCCTTTACTGAGCTGCTTTAAACCCTCTTGATCTGTTTTTCTCCATACTGGTAAATATTGCTGTCGTGTGCACTCTTCCATTTTTGAGAGCAGCGCCATAAAGGGCGCCGCACCCTGTGGTTCGCTGGATGGGTTGAGATAGGGCGCATATTTTTCGTGAATACTAAATCGCACCACTGGATGGGCATCGATCCATAATTGCTCTGAAGTACTGAAGGGTTTGGCATGTGCCAAACCTACATAGATACAGCAGAGTGTGAATACTTTTTTCAATATGAATCGATGCATGCGCTACTTAGCTTTCGATGATGTTGTTCATGCGGCAAAACAGGATCAAATCAGCAATATTGTTGATGCCTAGCTTGTCAAAGACTCTGGTCTTGTATGTTGCTACTGTCTTATTACTTATGTGTAGTAGGTCTGATATCTGCTGGTTAGTATTACCTTTACCTAAATACTTCATGACTTGCAGTTCACGATCGGATATCAATGCTAATTTGTCGTTATCACTCAGAGAGGTGTTGCCGTTCTTCCCATGGGTGAAGAAGGTATAGCCCTGTGAGATGGCAACGCAGGCAGCCAAAATGACATCTGCCCCAGCAGTCTTGTTCACAAAACCATGTGCACCTAAGGACCGTACTCTGCCACCATAGACCGCTTCATCTAGGCTAGATAGCACCAGAATACGAACTTCCGGATGCATTAAGCCAATCCGGCGGATCACATCAAAGCCATCCGTTTTTGGCATATCTAAATCTAAGATCACCATATTAGGATTGACCTCTTTGATTGAGCGTAGGCACTCTTCACCATGTTGCGCCTGTCCTGCGATCTCAAAAAGCAATTGATCTTGCAACATACTTTTTAATGCCATCAGCATAGCTGGATGGTCATCTACCAACATCACGCGTTTTCTCATTACTTGTCTCCGTTTTGGGTTTTATGAGGGTGCAGCGAAAAAATGGCCTTGGCGATACGGCTATCGCTCATGTGTAGCATTTGATGTCGGCTTACTGGTGGCATCATGAGTCCGCCATAGCTATGGTGTGCTCCCATTGCTATGACATTTTCTAAATCCTTTACCAAAGTGATATTGCTGGCATAAATTTGGGTATGGAATTTCTGACCAAGGGAAATCATTTCATTTGGCAGGCCATCGGCACGAAATTGCCCCATCTCAATATGAATGCCCTCGGGTTCGATCTCCTCTACCCAGTGGATTTGTGCGCTCGAGCCAGAAAAATCAAAAAGATGGATTAGAACGCCCAGACGACGCATTCGTAATACACCTTCCATGCAAGATTCCATGGAGTCGGCATCATTGCATTTGTGCATCCCCAAACTCACTAGGCCAACAGGGAGTCGTGAGTTCAGGATCAGGTCACTTAAAGCATCTATAAAACTACTGGATGCAAGATGTTGTGCTGGCATAGGCAAGATGCCCGGAATAAAGCGACCGCTACGGTACCAATACGTAATGGTGTCCAAGCCCTCCATGAACAATCTGAGGAGCTGCGAGTCGGTGGCGGTCAGTAGTGGTCTAAATAAAGAGCTCGTCAGCTTAGTTCCTTGGCTATTAAAGATGGGTTCGTTACTAATCGCTTGTCGCTGGGACCAGGATTGGTGTTCTTCTAGCGCTTCGCCACTAAGACCAAGCCAGGGCTGGCCGCAGGCATCGCGTACTTCTTGGAAGGGTTTGTTCTTCCAAGCCTTTACAAGCGTGTACAGCCGGGATTTCGGGCTCATCAGCATTCTCCAATCATTGAACAGTCAGTCTAGGCAGGACGGATTGGAGGAGTAAGGGCTTAAGGCTTATTTGTGTGTAGGAATCTACCTACTTGCCTGCCTCCATTATAGAAAGAGTGGAAAGCTCTTTTGAAATTTAAGGTGAATTTGCCCTTGAAATCCCTGTAATCAGACCTATATAATCAGCACTCCCTACACGTGAGTGCTAAAACAGGCTTTTTTAGCTGAAAAGCTTTTTACTTTCGTGTTAAGAGAATGCAACATATTGATTTATATTGGTTTTTTAATTAGTTAACACTTACTAACATAGGAGAAGGAATGAATCTGCGTCCTTTACATGATCGCGTAATCATTAAACGTTTAGATCAAGAATCAAAAACTGCCTCTGGAATCATTATTCCGGATGCTGCTGCTGAAAAGCCTGATCAAGGCGAAGTATTGGCAGTTGGCCCAGGCAAGCGTGATGACAGCGGTAAGTTAAATGCACCAGACGTCAAAGTTGGCGATCGCGTGTTATTTGGCAAATATGCAGGTCAAACAGTTAAGGTCGGCAGCGATGAGCTTCTCGTGATGCGCGAAGAAGACATCATGGCTGTTGTACAGAAGTAATTAGTACCTAAGAAAGGAATTCAATCATGGCAGCAAAAGACGTTGTATTTGGAGATAACGCCCGTACCAAGATGGTAGAAGGCGTCAATATTCTCGCAAACGCAGTAAAAGTAACTTTAGGACCAAAGGGTCGTAATGTGGTTATCGAGCGTTCATTTGGCGGCCCAATCATCACTAAAGATGGTGTATCCGTAGCAAAAGAAATTGAACTCAAAGACAAGCTCCAGAACATGGGTGCTCAGATGGTGAAGGAAGTGGCTTCTAAAACCAATGACATCGCAGGTGACGGTACTACTACCGCTACTGTATTGGCTCAGTCTATCGTTCGCGAAGGCATGAAATACGTAGTATCAGGCCACAATCCAATGGACTTGAAGCGTGGTATCGACAAAGCAGTTACAGCTGCACTCGAAGAGCTTAAGAAAATTAGTAAGCCTTGCACAACTACTAAAGAAATCGCTCAAGTTGGCTCTATTTCCGCTAATAGCGACCAAAGCATTGGTCAGCGTATTGCTGAAGCAATGGAAAAAGTAGGTAAAGAAGGTGTTATCACTGTTGAAGATGGCAAGTCTTTGGAAGATGAGCTTGAAGTAGTTGAGGGTATGCAGTTTGACCGTGGTTACCTCTCCCCTTACTTCATTAACCAACCTGAAAAGCAAGTTGCCGTATTAGAAACTCCATACGTTCTCTTGTTTGACAAGAAAGTTAGCAACATCCGTGATTTGCTCCCAGTGCTTGAGCAAGTAGCGAAGTCTGGCCGTCCATTGTTGATCATTGCAGAAGATGTTGAAGGTGAAGCCTTGGCAACTTTAGTTGTGAACAACATTCGCGGCATCATTAAGACTTGTGCTGTTAAGGCCCCAGGATTTGGCGATCGTCGTAAAGCTATGTTGGAAGACATCGCAATTTTGACTGGCGGCACTGTTATTGCTGAAGAAATCGGACTCACACTCGAGAAAACAACTCTTGAGCACTTAGGTCAAGCTAAGCGTATCGAAATCGGCAAAGAAAACACCATCATTATTGACGGTGCTGGCGATGCTAAAGCAATCGAAGCGCGCGTGAAGAACATCCGTGTTCAGATCGAAGAAGCAACTAGCGACTACGACAAAGAGAAATTGCAAGAGCGCGTTGCCAAGTTGGCAGGCGGTGTTGCAGTGATTCGTGTTGGTGCTGCTACCGAAGTTGAAATGAAAGAAAAGAAAGACCGTGTTGATGATGCATTGCACGCAACTCGTGCAGCGGTTGAAGAAGGTATTGTTCCTGGCGGTGGCGTTGCTTTACTACGCGCAATGCAAGGTATCAAAGGTCTTAAAGGCGATAATCCTGATCAAGACGCTGGTATCAGCATCGTATTGCGTGCCATGGAAGAGCCAATCCGTATCATCGTTTCTAACGCTGGCGATGAAGCTAGCGTAGTTGTGAATGCGGTATTGGCTAGCAAAGGCAATAACGGTTACAACGCAGCAACTGGTGAATACGGCGACCTCGTAGCTCAAGGTGTGATCGACCCAACTAAGGTAACAAAAACTGCATTAGTTAATGCAGCATCTGTTGCAGCCTTATTGTTGACTACTGATTGCGCGATTTGCGAAGCACCAAAGGATGATTCCGCTGGTGGTGGTATGCCTGATATGGGCGGCATGGGTGGTATGGGCGGAATGGGCGGCATGATGTAATTGCTGCACACTTCCTCAGCTATTAAGCTGTAGAAACTAAAACGCCTGGTTCAAAAGACCAGGCGTTTTTTATTGAAGTTTCTTCATCGTTAATCTGGTTGAATGCCACCATCTTTAATTACTTTTTTCATCTTCACTAAGCCTTGGGCAATCATTTCTTTTAAATGATCTGGTCCCAGGGGTACAAATTCAAAGCCTTGCTGTATTAATTGATCCCGCAACTTCTGATCTTTTAATGCTAAAGCCAATGAATCATTTAGCTTGGTAACGACTGCTAGTGACGTACCCTTGGGCGCGATAATCGCACCCCAAGTAGAGAACTCATAGCCTTTTACACTTTCGCTAACGGTAGGTGCATTTGGTAACAGTGGTGAACGCGTTTTGCTGGTGATACCCAATACCTTTAGTTTCCCCGATCGAATATGGGGAAGCACAACAGATAAAGCGCTAATCATGACAGGCACCTGTCCTGCCATGACATCGGTAACCGCTGCTGCGGCTCCACGGTAAGGGATGTGAACCAATGGCGCACCCGTGTACTGACGAAAGATCTCCATTCCAATATGCTGAGGTGAGCCATTGCCACCCGAAGCGTAATCAATTTTCCCTGGATTTTCTTTAGCGATGCGAATGAAGTCTGCGGCTGTATTGCCTGGAAAGGATGGGTTGGCCACCATCACGAAAGTAATTGCAGCTACCTCAGAAACTGGCACAAAACTTTGAATAGGATCGTAGTCAATTTTCTTATGCAGATTGGGGAGCATCGTCAAAATGCTGTCATTAAATGCGCCCAATACATAGCCTTCTGAATTGGCTTGAGCTACCTTGGTAGCCCCTATTAAACCGGCGCCACCAGGGAGATTTTCAATCGTAATTGCCTGACCCAAGTTCTCACTCATTTTTTGGACGATAGGCCGCATCAAAATATCAACACCACTTCCCGCCTGCAAGGGCATGATCATCTGAATCGGTCTATTGGGGTAGGTATTTTGAGCTTGGGCGGATGTAATCCAAATTAAACCCATTACTAAAATTAAGTGTTTTTTAATATTCATTTTTTGTCTCGTATTAATATAATTTTTAGCGCTTTAGGGTTGCCTGTGTATATCTTAACGCAATAAAAAACCGCCCGAAGGCGGTTCTTTATTGGGACGTTTTAATTTAGCTTACTGACTTCACCATATCTTCCACAACCTTCTTCGCATCACCGAAGACCATCATGGTTTTATCCATATAGAACAGTTCATTATCTAAGCCAGCATAACCTGCAGCCATGGAGCGCTTGTTGACAATAATTGTTTTGGCTTTATAAGCTTCCAAAATCGGCATGCCAAAGATTGGGCTGCCAGGTGTACGAGCTGCAGGGTTCACCACGTCGTTTGCACCAAGCACTAACACTACGTCCGCCTGACCAAAGTCACTATTGATGTCTTCCATCTCAAATACTTGATCATATGGAACTTCAGCTTCAGCCAAAAGTACGTTCATGTGGCCAGGCATACGACCTGCTACTGGGTGAATTGCATATTTCACAGTGACCCCATGGTGAGTCAACTTCTCTGTCAATTCTTTGAGAGCGTGTTGAGCGCGGGCAACTGCTAAGCCGTAGCCAGGAACAATCACGACTGTATCGGCATTTTCCATCAAGAAGGCAGCATCTTCTGGCGAACCAGTTTTGTAGTTTTTTGGACCACCATCATCGGCGCCACCAGCAGCAGCTTCGGCACCGAAGCCGCCAAGCAAGACTGCCAAGATTGAGCGGTTCATTGCCTTACACATAATGTAAGACAAAATTGCGCCAGATGAGCCAACGCAAGCGCCGGCAATGATCAATACAGGATTGTTTAAGGTAAAACCAATACCCGCAGCTGCCCAACCAGAGTAGCTATTGAGCATCGATACAACTACCGGCATATCTGCGCCGCCGATTGGGATGATCAAAGTCACGCCCAATACCAAGGCAATCGCACACATCACTAAGAATGCTTCGTGACTACCAGTCATAAAGTACATGACGCCACCAGCAACCATGGCAATAGCGAGAATGAGGTTGAGTAAGTGCTGGCCAGCAAAGGTCACTGATTTACCGCTGACCTTACCGGACAATTTTCCGAAAGCGATGATTGAGGCAGTAAAGGTGATGGCACCAATAAATGCACCGATAAAGAGCTCAATCTTTTGAGCACCAGTATGGTCTTGGGCCGGATTAAATACCGCTGCAATCGCAATCAATACAGCTGATAAGCCAACAAAAGAGTGCATCAGCGCAACGAGCTCTGGCATCTTGGTCATTTGCACACGTTTAGCTGCAAGTATTCCAATGATTGCACCCGCAATAATCGCACCAATAATCAATGAGAAGACTGGCTTAAAGTCAGGAATCATGAAGGTGGTGATTACGGCAAGCAACATGCCGATCATGCCAAAGGTATTGCCTTGACGTGATGTAGTTGGTGAAGACAATCCACGCAAGGCGAGGATGAAAAGTACCGATGAAATGAGGTAGGAAATCGCGGTTATGTTTGACATGATTGTGGTCTCTGTATAGGTCTTGTTCTAGTTTTTATTTAGTTCCAGTCGCATCAGCTTTAGGGGCTTTTTTCTTGAACATTTCAAGCATGCGACGGGTGACCATGAAGCCACCAAAAATATTAATTGACGCTAAGAAGACGGCTACTGCACCAATGATGCTGGTGAGAGTGATCTCATCGCCACCAATGACTTCAGTTTGCAGTAACGCACCAACAATAATGATTCCGGAGATAGCGTTAGTCACTGCCATTAGTGGTGTATGCAATGCAGGAGTGACATTCCAAACTACCTGATAGCCAACAAAAATAGCCAAAACAAACACGGTGATGTTTTGGACTGTGAGGATGCTTTGAAAAGCAGCGAGATCCATGATGTTTCCTTTAAATATTCTGTATTAGTTTTTACGAATAGCCTGGCCGTCACGACACATGAGGCAAGCAGTAACGATGTCGTCATCGGTTGGGATAACTAACTTCGCTTCTGGATCAACGATCAGTTTCATGAAATCGAGCAAGTTACGTGCATACAAAGCAGAAGCATCCGCAGCAACCATGCTGGCGAGATTACTGTAACCAATAATCTTCACACCATTTTTCTCAACAATCTTGCCTTCTTGGGTCAAAGGACAATTGCCTGATCCATTGTCACCACGACCAGCTGCTAAGTCGATCACGATCGAACCGGGTTTCATATTGGCAACGGTATCGCTGTGCAATAAGACGGGCGGCTTACGACCTGGAATTAAGGCGGTTGTGATGACGATGTCAGCTTGCTGAGCACGTTCCGCAACTAATGCTGCTTGACGTTTCATCCAAGCCTCTGGCATTGGGCGCGCATAGCCACCAACGCCTTTAGCGATTTCGCGCTCTTCATCTGTTTCGTAAGGAACGTCAACAAACTTGGCGCCAAGAGATTCAATTTGCTCTTTAGCGGCAGGGCGCACATCAGATGCTTCGATCACGGCACCTAAACGCTTTGCAGTAGCAATCGCTTGGAGGCCAGCAACACCAGCGCCCAAGATCAGCACACGCGCAGCTTTAACAGTTCCGGCAGCAGTCATCAGCATAGGCATAAAGCGCTGATACTCATTAGCAGCAACCATCACCGCTTTGTAACCTGCGATGTTGGCTTGTGAAGATAAGACGTCCATGCTTTGTGCACGAGTGGTACGTGGAGCAGCCTCTAATGAGAATGCAGTCACGCCTTGGGCGGCCATCGCGACGATATTGTCATTATCAAATGGATCAAGCATGCCAATGAGCACGCTGCCAGATTGAATTTGCTTGAGTTCTGCAGCTTCAGGCGCGCGTACCTTGAGGACGATCTCCGCACTAAAGGCATCTGCTGCGCTACCAATCGTCGCGCCAACAGCTTCATAGGCGGAATCAGGCTGGCTGGCTGTAACGCCCGCATCTTTTTGAATAACAACTGTATGGCCTTGACCAATCAGTTTCTTAACGGTTTCCGGTGTGGCGGCAACTCGAGTTTCCCCGTGTCTGATTTCCAGCGGTACTCCTATGCGCATGGCATGTCTCCAAAAGCAAATTTTTCAAAAAATCTATTTTAGTTAGTTAGGTGAAAATCTACCTATCTATTTACCCTTAATGCCATTTATTTGGTTTTGCCACAAATCTCGTAAATTTGGAGCAAGACTTCTACAATGGATTTTTTAGCTGATAACGAATTCTCGCATTTTTTGATGATCTCCCTCAATTCCGTCGTAAAACCTGCTTCAAAACCCTCCAAAGTCGTGGTTGGGATGTCTGGAGGGGTAGATTCGTCCGTTGCAGCCTGGATGCTCAAGCAGCAAGGCTATGAAGTCATTGGCCTTTTCATGAAAAACTGGGAAGACGACGACAGCGATGAATATTGCTCTGCCCGTCAGGATTGGCTAGATGTGGTGTCTGTGGCTGACCTGATTGGGATTGATGTCGAGGCTGTCAACTTTGCTGCTGAGTACCGTGAGCGTGTTTTTGCAGAATTTTTACGCGAATATGCTGCCGGTAGGACACCCAACCCAGATGTATTGTGCAATGCAGAAATTAAGTTCAAAGCCTTTTTAGACCATGCCATCAGTTTGGGCGCAGACGCCATTGCCACCGGCCACTATGCGCGGGTGCGCCATCAAGGCGATCGCGTACAGCTTTTGAAGGCCTTGGATGCCAGTAAAGACCAAAGCTATTTCTTGCACCGCTTAACCCAGAGTCAATTGGCAAATGTGCTTTTTCCTTTAGGGGAGATTCCAAAGACGGAAGTGCGCAAGATTGCTGAGCAAATCGGCTTGCACAATGCCGCTAAAAAAGACTCCACAGGGATTTGCTTTATTGGTGAGCGCCCTTTCCGCGAATTCTTAAACCGTTATCTACCGCGCACTCCTGGACCCATTAAAACCCCAGAAGGCAAAACAGTAGGCGAGCATATGGGCCTTGCCTTTTTCACCCTGGGACAGCGCAAGGGCATAGGCCTGGGCGGCAGTCAGGACGGTAATGGAGATGCTTGGTATGTCGCTCGCAAGGATGTGGCTAATAACACCCTCTACGTTGCCCAGGGCCATGAGCATCCGTGGCTACTGGCCAATCAGCTTTCCACAATTGACGCTAGTTGGGTTGCTGGAGTTGCACCTACTCCAGGGCAGTACTCTGCAAAAACCCGCTATCGTCAGGCAGACTCAGCATGTACGCTGGCTGCTGGAGCCGCTGGGCCTTTGAGTTTTGAGTTGACCTTTCCGCAAGCTCAATGGGCTGTGACTCCGGGTCAGTCTGCCGTTTTATATGACGGAGAGATTTGTTTAGGCGGCGGAATTATTTCCGCCTAGGTCTTTCCGGCTGCTAGTGCCCTGATTTAGGCGGCTGGAGGCGCTGTTTCTGCAAAGGAAGGTCTTTGCATCAACTTTTGATATAGAGCATCTAAATTGGGGTACTGCGCTTGCCAAGCGATATTGGGAAAGCGGAACAGCAGGTAACCCAAGGCGCAGCCAACAGCAATATCGGCCAAAGTCATCTGGTTGCCGTGGCACCAGGCGTTTTCACCTAATACACGGGACATTTGGGCAAGAGAGGTATTCATCTTACCCATTTGACGCTCAACCCAAGCGGGGCTCTGCTGCTCGGGTGGGCGCAAGGTCGCTTCTAAGCGAGCCAAAATTCCTGCATCTTCTACCCCGTCAGCCAAGGTTTCCCAAGTTTTGACAGTAGCGCGTTCACGACTACCTGTCGGGATAAGTTTGCCCACCGGGCTCAATGTATCAGCGTACTCAGCAATCACGCGCGAATCGTAAATAACTTCGCCGTCCTCTAAAAGAAGACAAGGCACTTTGCCCAAGGGGTTGTTGAGGGCTATTTTGGTGTCTGCGGCCCAGACATTCTCGAGTTCTAGGTCTAAATCTACCTTTTTTTCCAAGAAAACAATGCGCACTTTGCGTACGTAGGGGCTAGTGAGGGATCCGATGAGTTTCATGGGTTAATTATAGCGATGCCATTCAAGCTGAATTGCTCCTAAGAGCGATTAAAATCAGGTTTTATTGAAACAACCAATGTAAAGGCAATATTCGTGAGTCAGCCGATTTCTACTCTTAATGCACTATCCCCTTTAGATGGTCGCTATGCCGGCAAGTTGGATGCCTTGAGGCCTTGGTTATCCGAAGCCGCGTTTATGCGACAGCGCGTGTTTGTAGAGATTCATTGGTTATTGGCTTTGGCCTCCGCGGGCTTGCCAGATGTACCAAAAATTAGTGCTGCAGATGAAGCCTTCTTATTATCTTTGCCAGAAAACTTCTCTGACGCCGATGCGCAACGCATTAAGGATATCGAGGCAGTCACCAATCACGATGTCAAAGCGGTGGAGTATTTCTTAAAAGAGAAAGTAGCCAGTCGCCCAGATCTCTTAAAGGCCAGTGAGTTTATTCACTTCGCATGTACCTCTGAAGATATTAATAACACTTCGCATGGCTTGATGTTGCGTGGCGCTCGTGATGAAGTTTTGTTGCCGCAACTTAGAAAAGTACTTTCCGTATTAACGGATTTGGCAATTGAGAATGCAAAAGTACCTATGTTGTCACGCACTCATGGCCAACCTGCTTCTCCAAGTACCTTAGGCAAAGAGTTAGCTAATATAGCTAAACGTTTAGAGCGTGCGATTGTGACGATTGCGGCAGTGCCTTTGTTAGGAAAAATGAACGGCGCAGTGGGTAACTACAACGCACATTTATCTGCTTATCCTCATTTTGATTGGGAAAACTTTTCTAAGAATGTCGTTGAGAAACGCTTAGGCCTTACCTTTAATCCTTACACGATTCAGATTGAGCCGCACGATGGCATGGCTGAATTGTTTGATGCAATTGCTCGTGCCAACACAATCCTTTTGGATATGGATCGTGATTTCTGGGCGTACATTTCAGTTGGTTATTTTAAGCAACGCACTAAAGCAGGTGAGATTGGCTCTTCAACGATGCCGCATAAGGTAAACCCAATTGACTTTGAAAACTCTGAAGGTAACTTAGGCGTAGCCAATGCCTTGTTGCGTCACCTAGCTGAGAAGTTGCCGATTTCTCGCTGGCAGCGCGACCTCACTGATTCGACTGTTTTGCGTAATCTAGGTCCGGCCTTTGGCCATAGCGTTTTAGCTTACGATAGCGCCTTACGTGGCTTAGGTAAGTTAGAAGTCAACCATGCAGCGATTGCTGCTGACTTAGATGCGTGCTGGGAAGTATTGGCAGAGCCAGTGCAAACGGTGATGCGTCGTTACGGCATTGAGAATCCGTATGAGCAACTCAAAGAGCTTACTCGTGGCAAAGGTATCAACCAGGCTGACTTGCAAACTTTTATTCGTGGCTTGAAGATTCCAGATGATGCAAAAACCTTATTACTCGAGATGACCCCATCTTCTTATTTAGGTAAGGCGGTTGAATTGACCGAACGTCTCAAAAAGTGAGCTTGACTCCAAGCCTTGGGCCCGCACCGCAGGATTTGCAATACGGTGCTCGCCCCAAGATCTGGTTCGCTGTTTACCAACTGCTTTGGCATTTGCTGCTGCCTTTTGCATTTATTCGCCTGGCTTGGCGCACACGCCACTCCTCTGAATATTTAAATCACTTCTCTGAGCGTTTGGGTTTTGCTTATGGCAAAACGACTACCCAGGGATCTGTGTGGATTCATGCGGTATCTGTTGGTGAGACTAGGGCAGCTCAACCTTTGGTGGAAGCTTATCTAGCCCGCGGCGAGACGATTCTATTGACGCATATGACACTCAATGGTCGCCGCACTGGCGCCGCTCTATTTGAAAGAGCGATTGCTGCGGGTCAATTGCGTCAGGTTTATCTTCCCTATGACCTCTGCTGGTCTGTTGCTAATTTCATTCGCGCATTTAAACCCAAGTTCGGTTTATTTATGGAGACCGAGGCTTGGCCAACCATGGTGTTTTATTGTGCAGAAATTGGCCTGCGATTATTTTTAGTAAACGCACGCCTATCTGAACGAAGTGCTCGTCGCGTGAAGCTATTTGGTAATGCGGGAAGGTCTTTATTTCAAGCATTTTCAGGCATCTTGGCTCAAACACAATTGGATGCTGATCGGTATCGTAGTCTTGGCGTAAAACAAGTCAAGATAGTTGGCAACCTGAAGTTTGACGTGCCGCTCGACCCCAGCCTAGTTCAGGAAGGTAAAGCTTGGAAGCAAGAGCTCCATAGCAAAAAACGCTTGATGGTCTGCGCTGCCAGTACTCGTGATGGTGAAGAGGTAATCATTCTGAAGGCTTGGAAGGATCTCTTGCTTGGCAATACTTTTCAAATTGCTCCATTACTCTGTTTGGTTCCACGTCATCCTGAGCGCTTCCCTGAAGTAGTCAATCAAATTCAGGATGCGGGTCTGACATTTCGATGCCGCACAGAATGGATTGATACGCCAAAGGGTGATGCTAGCGTAGATGTGATTCTGGGAGACTCCATGGGTGAGATGCCAATGTATTACAGCGCTGCTGACTTGGTAGTCATGGGCGGCAGCTTACTCCCCTTTGGTGGCCAAAACTTGATTGAAGCTTGCGCTGCCGGCTGCCCAGTTTTACTCGGTAAACATACTTATAACTTCCAGCAGGCCGCTCTCGATGCTATTGAGATGGGTGCTGCTAAGCGTATCCAGGGTGAGCCTAATGCTCTTATGGAAGCTTTAAAAGAGATGATTTTAAGTACTGCCGAGCTGGCGAAGATGTCGAACGCTGCAAAGTCTTATGCGCTCGAGCATCAAGGTGCGACCCATAAGATTATGGCCGCCCTTGAGGGCTTAAATTAATTCAAATTGAATTATTAAACCTGAGCCCCAAAGTTAGGGTCATCATTACGCGTAACATCATCCGGCTTTTTATCGCTCTTCACTAAATCTTCGCGTGTTATACCAAGCCACATAACCAGTGCTGCCGCTACGAATACTGAAGAGTAGATACCAAACAAAATACCAATGGTGAGCGCTAAAGCAAAGTAAAAGAGGGTGGGGCCACCAAAAATCAACATCGCCAGAACCATCATCTCAGTACTACCGTGAGTAATTACCGTACGACTAATCGTACTCGTAATAGCGTTATCAATAATCTCGCGGGTGTCCATCTTGCGGTATTTGCGGAAATTTTCACGAATACGGTCAAAGATCACCACCGACTCATTGACTGAGTAGCCTAATACGGCCAATACCGCAGCCAGAACGGAGAGCGAGAACTCCCACTGGAAAAAGGCAAAGAAGCCCAGAATAATCACAATGTCATGTAAGTTCGCGATGATGCCGGCAACTGCAAATTTCCACTCAAAGCGGAAAGAGAGGTAAACCACGATACCGATGATCACAAACAACAGTGCCATTAATCCATCTATTGCCAGCTCTCGTCCAACTTGGGGGCCAACGAATTCAACACGCTGGAGCTTGACACCTGACGTGGCTGGCTCAAGTACTTGCATGACCGCTGCGCTTTGATCTGCAGAAGAAATCATTTTTCCTTCAGCATCTTTTTGCAATGGCAGGCGAATCATCACATCACGCGAACTGCCAAAGTTCTGAATCTGCGTATCGGCATAACCCAGTTTTTCTACCTTGGATCTAATTGAATCTAAGGGGGCTGTTTGTGGATAAGAAACCTCCATCACTGTACCGCCGGTGAACTCAATGGATAAGTGAAGACCGTTTTGCCAGAGGAAGAAAACAGCAGCTAAGAAGGTGATTAAAGAAATCGCATTGAGCGCCAATGCATGGCGCATGAAGGGAATATCTTTTTTGATCCGGAAAAATTCCATGACTTATTTCTCCTGTGAGCGCCAAACTTGGCCGATAGCGAGTTTCTGAACTTTTTTACCCCTGCCGTACCAGAGGTTAACCAGGCCACGTGAGAAAAAGACTGCTGAAAACATGGAAGTCAAAATACCAAGGCAATGCACTACTGCGAAGCCTTTAATCGGACCAGAGCCAAATGCCAGTAATGCAAGACCAGCGATTAAGGTGGTGACGTTTGAATCCAAAATAGTTGCCCAGGCCTTATCAAAGCCAACAGCAATCGCTGTTTGTGGGGCGGCGCCGTTGCGCAGCTCCTCACGAATACGTTCGTTGATCAACACATTGGAGTCAATAGCCATACCCAGTGCCAAGGCCATTGCAGCAATACCTGGCAATGTTAGGGTGGCTTGTAGCATTGACAACACAGAAATCAGGAGTAGCAAGTTCACTGCCAGGGCTACTACTGAGAAAGTGCCAAATAGGAGGTAGTAAGCAATCATGAAAATAGAGATTGCTCCAAAGCCAATAATGAGAGATTTGAAGCCCTTCTCAATATTTTCTGCGCCCAGACTTGGTCCGATCGTGCGCTCTTCAATGATTTCCATTGGCGCTGCTAATGAGCCTGCGCGCAACAAGAGGGCTAAGTCATTTGCACTCTCGGTGGTCGGTTGACCAGTAATTTGAAACTTAGAGCCAAACTCACCTTGAATCGTGGCAATCGTGAGAACCTCACCCTTACCTTTTTCAAACAAGATCATGCCCATCGGTTTACCGATGTTTTCACGGGTTACTTCTTGCATCACGCGACCACCGGCGGCATCTAAGGAGATGTTGACAGCAGGGCGCTGATTTTGATCGAAGCCAGCGCTTGCATCCGTAATGCGATCACCACTAAAAATGACTGATTTTTTGAATACGCCCTGACGGTTCTCGCCGAAGCGGAATACATCCATACCTGGGGGTGGAGCCTCACCAATGGCGATAGTCGAAACGATGGGGTCAGCTAGCCTGGACTCCAAAGTTGCAGTACGACCAATGATGTCCTTAGCGCGTGCAGTATCTTGCACGCCTGGAAGCTGTACAACAATTCGCTCTGCACCTTGTTGCTGAATCACTGGCTCTTTAACGGCTAGCTCATTGACGCGCTTATTGAGTGTGACGATATTTTGTTTTACTGCGTTATCTTGAATTTCTTTCAAGGCAGTCGGTTTAAATTCGCCAATTAGTTTTGGAGACAGGCCGGTAGGCTTAATTTGCCAGGTCAAATCAGGCTGACTGGTCATCAAGACAGCGCGTGCCTTCTCAGCATCTTCGGTGCTACCGAATGTGAGGGTGATGGAGTCTTGGCCGCGCTCAATACCTTGTTGGCGAATCGATTTATCACGTAGCTGACTACGAATATCCGTTGCCAAAGAAGTCACCTTCTTTTGAACGGCGCCTTTCATATCCACTTGTAGCAAGAAGTACACACCGCCACGCAAATCAAGGCCAAGGGGCATCGGTAGAGCATTCAGTGCGCTTAGCCAGCCCGGTGTATTTGAGAGAAGGTTTAATGCAACTGTGAAATTAGGTTCGTTTTGATCGATGTTCAATTTCTGTTGCAATAAGTCGCGTGCACGAAGTTGAATGTCGGTATTGTTAAAACGAATTTTGATGGAACCTACACTACCTGTAGATTCAAAGAAGATCCCAGTGTTACTGATGTTGTCGGCAGCCAAAATCTTTTCTACTCGAGACTGTGTCGCCAAATCAACCTTGATGGTTGGCTTGGCGGACGAGACTTGAACCGCTGGCGCCTCTCCGAAGAAATTGGGCAATGAATATAGTCCTCCAATCAATAAAGCAAAGAGGATGACTATGTATTTCCAGAGAGGGTAGCGATTCATATTGAGATACTTTTAAACAAGCGTATTAAGCAGACTTCATTGAGCCTTTTGGCAATACTGTTGTGATGGCACCTTTTTGCATTTGCACTTCAGTACCAGTAGCAATTTCAACAGTCACTACCTGGTCTTTTAACGCAGTGACTTTGCCGATGATGCCGCCAACAGTGACTACCTCGTCGCCAACAGAAAGAGACTCCAGCATTGCTTTAGTTTCTTTTTGACGCTTCATTTGTGGGCGAATCATGATGAAGTACAACACTGCAAACATCAACACAAGGGGAAGGAAGCTCATCAAGCCACCAGAGTCTGCACCCGCGGCTGGAGCCTGGGCAAAAGCGTTACTAATCCACATACAAAACCTCCATTAATTACCAGTTGAAAACTGCTTCAAGAAACTGCTTCAGTTTTAGGCTTTTAAAGCGAAGCCGTAAACCCGCAATTCTAAACTGTATGGGGCTTTGAGCGCTTATTTACGCCCCTAGGGCTATTAATCCTGTCCGGGCTCTACGCCGCGCTGGCGATTCCGATGAAAATCCTCGCGATAGGCGCTAAAACGATCTTTAGCCAGAGATTCTCGGACCTCTTCCATCAGTTGTAGGTAATAAGAGAGATTGTGGATGGTATTGAGCTGCGACCCCAGGATCTCATTCGCCTTTTGGAGGTGATTTAAGTAGGATCTAGTGAAGTTTTTGCAGGTGTAGCAAGCACAAGTAGGGTCGACAGGGCGATCGTCGTCCTTGTACCCTGAATTACGCAGCTTGAGGTCACCAAAGCGGGTAAAGAGCCAGCCATTGCGGGCATTACGGGTCGGCATGACGCAGTCAAACATATCAATGCCGAGGCTGACACCTAGCATCAAGTCTTCCGGTGTTCCAACCCCCATCAGGTAGTGGGGCATGTGCTCTGGAAGCTTCGGAGCTGTGAAATTGAGGATGCGCTCAAACTCGGGTTTGGGTTCGCCAACCGAGAGGCCGCCGATCGCAATTCCGTCAAAGCCCTGCTGACTGACACTATCTAGGGAGAATTCACGGAGATTTTCAAACATACCGCCTTGGACGATGCCAAAAAGGCCGTTGCCAGTATCGAGCTCGCGAAAGCGTTTTAAGGAGCGATCACCCCAGCGCAGCGACATCTCTAATGAGGCACGCGCAGTTTTTTCTGAGGTTGCCTGTCCCTTGATTTCGTAAGGAGTGCATTCATCAAACTGCATCGCGATATCGCTATTGAGGACCGCCTGAATTTCCATCGATACTTCTGGCGACATAAATAATTTATCGCCATTGATCGGAGAAGCAAAGGTAACGCCTTCCTCGGAAATTTTCCTGAGTGCTCCTAAGCTAAAGACCTGAAAGCCGCCAGAGTCAGTGAGGATCGGCTTATCCCAGCCCATGAAGCGGTGCAGACCGCCATGCTTCTTCACAACATCTAAGCCAGGTCGTAGCCACAGATGAAAGGTATTACCCAAAATAATTTGGGCTTTAGCCTCATGTAGGTCTCTCGGAGTCATTGCCTTCACGGTGCCATAAGTCCCCACCGGCATAAAGATGGGTGTTTGAACGCTGCCGTGAGGAAGGTCAAGCTGGCCTAGGCGTGCAGGGCTTGCAGAGTCACGCGCGAGGATATTAAAGTGAATGGGTTTTGTCATGAAATTATTGAGTTAAGGCGGCTTAAGAACATCGCATCGCCGTAGCTAAAAAAGCGATATTGATTCTGAATGGCATGTTGATAGGCGCTGCGGATATTGTCTACACCCGCAAAGGCGCTCACCAACATCAGTAGGGTCGATTTTGGCAGATGAAAGTTGGTCAGTAGGCAGTCTACCGTTTTGAATGTGTAACCAGGCGTAATAAATAAATTCGTTTCACCACTAGCCTGTTGGGTTTGGGCTTGACTCTCTAGGGCGCGCAGGCTAGTTGTGCCGACTGCAATGACTCTACCGCCTGCCTGCTGAGTAGCCTTAACTGCTACAAGCGTTTCTGCAGGAATTGAAAACCACTCGTAATGCATCTTGTGTTTCGTGAGATCTTCTTCACGAACTGGTGTAAAGGTGCCTGCGCCCACATGCAGGGTGACTGTGGCCTGTTTAACGCCGATCTCACTGAGTTGCTTCAGAATGGCTTCATCAAAGTGCAAGCCTGCCGTAGGGGCTGCTACTGCACCAGGATTCTTGGCGACAACAGTTTGATAACGATTGGCATCTTCTTGGTCTGGCTGATGCTCAATGTAGGGTGGTAGGGGTAATTCACCGAAGCGCTCTAGCAAATCAAATACATTCTCGGGGAAGCGCACTTCATAGAATCGGCCATCATGGCCAATCATTTCGACGGGGAAGGTTTCGCCGGCCTGATTGTGGACATGAACAATGCTGCCGGTCTTGGGAACTTTAGAGGCTCTGATTTGTACCCAGGCTTGTTTATCTCCGCTGATGCGTTCAATCAGGAGTTCTACATTGCCACCCGTCTCTTTTTTGCCATGCAGGCGAGCAGGAATGACTTTGGTGTCATTAAAAACTAGTAAATCCCCAGACTTCATTAGCTTAAGAATGTCTGGAAACTGCCTATCAATCAATTGGGCGATATTACCCCCCTCTATATTGAGCTCTAAGAGGCGGCTATCCGTTCTATTTGCTAGCGGGTGCTGGGCAATGAGTTCGGGCGGGAGGTCGTAATTGAAGTCGGAAAGTTGCATAGCATTACCATCAGGTATTGGATTTTAACGATGACGACTAAGCGACCGCCAACTGCACTCGAAAAGATGGGTTTAAACAGCCCTATGGCACTTGCTTTGCACCTGCCCAATCGCTACGAGGATGAGACTGAGCTCTTTACCATTGAGAAGGCCTTAGGTCTGGGAAGATTTCATTCGATTCAGACTCAGGGTGTTGTCATTCGTAGTCAGGTGACGTTTCGCCCCAGAAGGCAGCTCCTGGTCACGATTGAAGATGAGACTGCTTCGTTGCAACTGCGTTTTCTCAATTTTTATCCTAGCCAGCAAAAACAAATGGCAGTCGGTAGTCATATTCGTGTGCGGGGTGAAATTCGAGAGGGCTATCAAGGTGCGGAGATAGTTCACCCTACTGTGCGTGCAGTTATTCCAGAAGCACCCTTGCCGGCGAGTTTGACTCCGGTCTATCCAGCCAGCGCTGGAATCTCACAAACTATTATTCGCAAGGCAGTGCTCAAGGCTCTCCAGGATGCTAGCCTCAAAGAGAGTTTGGCGGAATTTTTACCCACCAAACTCATGGCAGAAATTCTGCCGAAAAATGATTGGCCACCGCTGCAAGATGCAATTACTTATTTGCATCAGCCACCTGCTGATGCCAATACCCAATCACTTTTAGAGCGTACTCATCCCGCTTGGCGGCGTGTGCAGTTTGAAGAATTGCTCGCCCAGCAGATTTCTTTAAAGCGGGCACATGCTATTCGGAGAGAAAGACGTGCTCCTAGTTTTGTGAAGGAGAAGCAGGCAAGTAATCTCAGTAAGACAAGCAAAACAAAAAACAGTATTGAAGATGGCTTGCTGACTGTCTTGCCCTTCGAGCTGACAGGCGCTCAGGCGCGTGTTTGGTCGGAGATTGGACCTGATTTATCAAATACCTTTCCAATGAATCGTTTATTACAGGGTGATGTTGGTAGTGGCAAAACGGTGATTGCAGCATTAGCCGCTGCGCGTGCCATGGATCATGGCTATCAAGCTGCCATCATGGCGCCGACAGAAATTCTGGCAGAGCAACACTATCTCAAAATGCAGGAGTGGTTTGGTCCCTTAGGGGTGAAGATTGCGTGGCTCTCTGGCAGCTTGAAAGCTAAGGAAAAACGACTCGCACAAGAAATGATTGAGAGCGGTGAGGCTCAACTCATTATTGGTACACATGCACTTATTCAGGACAAGGTAAGTTTTGCAAAGTTGGGTTTAGCAGTCATTGATGAGCAACACCGTTTTGGCGTGAGACAGCGTTTAGAGATTCAGCAACGGGTTGGCTCGGAACTGTTTTATTGCCACCAATTGATGATGTCGGCTACTCCGATTCCACGGACTCTGGCAATGACCTATTACGCCGACTTGGACGTTTCTGTAATAGATGAATTACCTCCCGGCCGAAAACCAATTGCTACTAAGGTAGTGAAGGCAGCGCGTAGGGATGAGGTAATTGGTGGATTACATGATTGGTTGGCAAAGGGGCTACAAGCGTATTGGGTTTGTCCTTTGATTGAAGAGTCTGAAGTCTTGCAATTACAAACAGCAGTTGAAAGTTTTGAGCAGCTCACACAAGCACTTCCGAACTTTAAGGTTGGTCTAGTGCATGGGCGTCTAAAGAGTGAGGAAAAGGCTGCAGTGATGGCAGCTTTCAAGGCTAATGAAATCCAGCTGCTAGTGGCGACTACCGTGATTGAAGTTGGGGTGGATGTGCCTAATGCAGCACTCATGGTGATCGAGCATGCAGAACGTTTTGGCTATGCGCAGATTCATCAGTTGCGTGGACGTGTTGGGCGCGGTTCCGCTGATTCAGTCTGTATCTTGATGTATGCGGAGCCACTATCCATGGCTGCTAAAGAGCGCCTACAGACCTTACGAGAAACGTCAGACGGATTCGTAATCGCAGAGCGCGATTTGTCGCTTCGTGGCCCTGGGGAATTATTAGGCGCTAAACAATCTGGGGATGCGATGTTGCGATTTGTCGACCTGCAACGGGATGCCTGGCTGATTGAGTTGGCTCAGACAGCGGCAGAGCGTCTACTAGCTGAGCATGGTGACTTGGTGGAAAGACATCTGGAGCGTTGGCTTGGCTCTCGCACTGAGTTTTTAAAAGCTTGATAATTGCACTATGACTATGATTGCAAATAAAGAAAGACTATTGATCTGATGCGCGATCGTATCCTTGCTTACGCTTACCTAATCCGTCTGGATAAACCAATCGGAACGTTACTTTTATTGTGGCCAACTTTATGGGCACTTTGGCTAGCCAGTAGCGGTTTTCCTGATTGGCATCTACTTATTATTTTTATCTTAGGAACATTTTTAATGCGTAGTGCCGGGTGCGCTATGAATGACTATGCGGATCAAGATTTTGATCGTCATGTATTGAGAACCAAAGATCGCCCCATTACCAGTGGCAAGATTACTGGAAAAGAGGCGCTGGCCGTGGCAGCCACTTTGGCATTGATAGCCTACTTACTCATTCAACCCCTCAATGCCTTAACTCAAGAGCTCTCTTTCTTTGCCTTGGCAGTTGGGATTATTTATCCTTTCACCAAACGTTTCTTTGCTATTCCGCAAGCAGTCCTTGGTATTGCATTTGGCTTTGGAATTCCGATGGCCTATGCCGCTGTGTTGGGTTTCATTCCAATGGAAGCTTGGATTTTATTTGTTGGCAATATTTTCTGGGCGATTGCTTACGATACGGCCTACGCCATGGTGGATCGAGATGATGATTTACGTTTGGGTTTGCGCACCTCGGCTATTACCTTTGGTCGGTTTGATGTTTTAGCGATTGCCCTGAGTTACGGCATGCTATTTCTGAGTCAGATTTGGGTCGCTCAACTAGCCAATCTCAATAATTACTTTTGGGTGGGTTGGAGCTTTGCTATAGCTTGTGCTGTGTATCACCTGAAGTTAGTGGCTAGTCGCAAGCGGGAAGATTGTTTTAAGGCATTTCGCCACAACAATTGGTTGGGCGGATTCCTATTTCTGGGAATCTTATTAGGTCTTACCTAATTCATCACCCATGGCTTTACCACGTTGACTGGCAGCATCAATTGCTTTTTCAAGCGCACCATGCCAATCGAGTTGCTTTAGCATATCTAGTGCAGCAGCAGTAGTGCCACCCTTGGAGGTGACCCGTTCACGCAGCACACCTGCATGCTCATCTGAGTTATGTGCTAATTGTGTTGCACCCTCTAAAGTGGCGTAGGCAAGTTTGCGAGCGGTAGCCGAGTCCAGCCCCAGTTTCTCGCCACTCGATTGCATAGCCTCTAAGAACGCAAAAACGTAGGCGGGACCGCTTCCAGAAACAGCAGTAACTGCATCCATGAGTTTTTCTTCATTCACCCAGACCGCTTGACCAACTGCATTACAAATAGTTTCTGCCAAGGCGCGGTCGGCAGTATTGACGGCAGCATCAGCGAATAGGCCAGTAATACCCTTACCAATTAATGCTGGGGTATTAGGCATTGCACGTACGCAACGCTCATGATCAAGCCAGCGACTCATATCCTTAAGGCGAATACCGGCGGCAATGCTGAGAATGAGTGGACCTGGTTCAGTAGCATGTTTAAGTTTTGCACTCAAAGACTTGGCTACTACGTTAAAGTCTTGGGGCTTAATCGCCATGACCACAACATTGTTTTTGGAGAAGTCAAAAGCAATTTGATCCAAAGCGCTAATGATCTGCACACCGAAATCTTGATGCAACTGCAAGCCAGTGCTGGCATTGGCCTCAACTACAGAAAGTTGATTGGCCTCAAAACCATTAGCTAGTAAGCCGCTAATTAATGCGCGACCCATGTTGCCGCCACCAATGAAGGTGATGTGGGCATTTGGTTTTGTTTGTTGTGTGCTCATGTCTTGATCTTATCGCGCTTCCCAAAAATGGCGCTACCTACACGTACCATGGTGCTGCCTTCAGTGACTGCGGCCTCTAAATCATCAGACATTCCCATCGAGAGCGTATCAAAGAAATCATACCCAGCATCACCAATATGCTTTGCCTTAATTCCGACAAAGCATTCTCGAACAGCAGCAAAAGATTGACGTTGTTGGTTGACATCATCGCTGGGTGCAGGGATAGCCATGAGTCCACGAAGAACTAAATTAGGTAATTTGGAGATCGCATCGCAAAGAGCGTCTACCTCTTCGAGAGAAATACCACTTTTGCTATCTTCTTCGCTGACATTAATTTGAACGCAAACCTGCAATGGTTCTAAGTTAGAAAATTCTCCACGTTGAGTAGAAAGGCGTTCTGCAATTTTGATACGATCAATACTGTGTACCCAGTCAAAGTGTTCCGCAACATCACGTGTCTTATTACTTTGTAGTGGGCCAATAAAATGCCACTCTAGCCAAGGGCGCAATTTTGCAAGCTGCTGAATTTTTTCAACGCCTTCTTGGACATAATTTTCACCAAAAGCAGTTTGCCCAACATGCATAGCCTCCTCAACCGCTATAGCGGGAAAAGTTTTGCTGACAGCAAGTAGTTGGATGTCTTCGGGCTCACGTTTAGCTGCCAAGGCCGCTAACTCCAGTCGCTGCCTTACTATCATGAGGTTAGTGGTGACTTGACTCATGATTGGATTCGGTTTTTTTGACTAATGAGTTGGTCAACAATCTCAATCCAATGTATTACTGGATTGTCATCTTGTTGAAGATGAGTGATGCAACCAATATTTCCGGAGACAATGACTTGTGCGCCAGACTCTTCGCAAGCAGCATTGAGATGAGTCAATTTGTTATGACGTAATTGTTCTGAGAGTTCTGGCTGGGTTACCGAATAGGTTCCAGCGGAGCCGCAGCAGAGGTGGCTATCAGCACATAGGCGCGCTCCTATGCCAATACCGGCCAAAAGACCCTCTACCTTGCCGCGAATTTGTTGGCCATGTTGCAGTGTGCAGGGAGGGTGATAGACCACGCCAGGTTTTGGATCGGCACCCACTAGGGTAACGAGCTCTTCCTGAAGTGCTGGCAAGATTTCTGAAATATCTTTAGTGAGAGCGGAGATGGTCTTGGCCTTAACAGCGTACTGGGAATCATTCGAAAGTAGATGACCATAGTCTTTGACCATCACACCACAACCAGAAGCGGTCATCACAATAGCTTCAACACCTTGCTCAACTTGCGGCCACCAGGCATCAATATTTTGTTTGGCATTTTCTAGGCCACCCGCTTGATCGTTTAGGTGGTGGCGCAATGCACCACAGCAAGTGGCATTAGGTGCGGAAATTAACTGAATCTTGAGGGCATCTAAAACACGTGCTGTTGCTGAGTTGATGTTTGGCAGCATGCCAGGTTGGACGCAGCCCTCGAGCAATAGCATCTTGCGTGAGTGGCTGGTCTGCGGCCTTGCATAGGGATCTGTATTGATATTGAGCGCTTTGTTTTTAGCTTCCGGAATCTTGCGCTGGATACCAGTCGGCATGAGTGGACGAACTAAGCGGCCAATCGCCATTGCTGAATTAAATAACTTAGGGCTGGTTAAACCCTCTTTCAAGGCCCAGCGGGTGAGACGCTGCCCAAGAGGACGCTCGGGAGTATTTTCTTCTGCCCACTTGCGACCAATATCGACTAAGTTGCCATATTGCACACCGCTTGGACAAGTGCTTTCACAATTGCGGCAAGTCAGGCAGCGATCTAAATGCAGACGTGTTTTTTCAGTGGGGGCTTGGCCCTCCGCCATTTGCTTGATGAGGTAGATGCGACCTCGAGGACCATCGAGCTCATCACCAAGTAATTGATAGGTGGGGCATGTGGCAGTGCAGAAGCCGCAGTGCACGCATTTGCCAAGAATTCTGGCAGCTTCAATACCCTCAGGAGTATTGGCAAATTGGGGGGCTAGTTGAGTTTGCATAAGGGCGCTAAAAAAGATACTTAGGGAAGGCGTGAAGTAGCAAATATGCCTGCTGGATCAAAGGCATTTCTGAGGCGCGCTTGTACTGCCTCTAAAGCAGTGGAGTGTGCTTGCTCACTCAGAAGAGTAAAGCGTTGTGCGCCTGAGTCAATATTACTTCCTTGTTTAAAACGAGTTGCATGCCCGCCATGAGCGCTAGCTAAGGCTTTGATGGATGCAAAAGTAGCATCATCACCTAGCGCCTTTATCCAGCGTTGCTGACCATGCCATTCCAAAGCAATATTACCGTTCACATTTTCAAAGGCAAGTGGTCCGCAGGCGGCTGGAAGTGCGAGACGATATAAAGTTTCATCACCATTGAGGCTTGAAAAAACAACTAGTTGCTGTTCGCGCAAATCAGCCCAAAATTTTGAAGCTACTTGAGGGTCTAATTCGCTTGCATTGACAGCTGCGCCCATGATCGGAATGGCCGCTTTGACTGCAGCAGCTGCACCGGCTAAGCGAATGGTGAGCTCACCGTCACCACCGATTGAACTACCGATCCAGCAGCTCGCTGAGAGTGGTAATGGCTGTCCTGCCCATTCATTTAGAAGTTGAAGTGCACGTGCTTGGGTAATATCGCAACGAAGAGATGCTGTAGCAGCTGGTCGCGGTAATACTTTTACAGAAGCTTCTAGCAACAGCGACAAGGTCCCCATTGATCCAGGTAATAAGCGTGAGACATCATATCCCGCAACGTTCTTCATCACCTTGCCACCAAAGGATAGATCTTGACCCTTACCGTCTAGGATGCGAGCACCCAGAACAAAATCACGTAAATTACCAGCGCTAATGCGTCCTGGGCCTGCCAAGCCTGCAGCAATCGCTCCACCAAAGGTCGCACTCTCACCAAAGTGAGGTGGCTCAAATGCCAGCACTTGATTCTTATCGGCTAGAGCGGCTTCAATTTCTTTTAGCGGTGTACCAGCGCAAGCAGTAATCACTAGCTCTTCAGGCTGGTATTCCAAGATCCCGGAGTAAGTGCGGGTATCTAGCTTGGCATAAGAGTTGGCGTTCCCATACCAGGACTTTGTGCCGCCACCCTCAATAGATAAAGGGGTTTTGTTTTTAACTGCTACCAGAATTTGTTCTTGAAATAAATCAATAGTTGCACTGCTAGTTGCTGACATTAAAAACGCTCCAACTCAGGATGCGGTAAGTTGCCACCACTAATGCGCATACGGCCATATTCAGCGCAACGGTTCAAAGTAGGAATCGCCTTATCAGGATTCAATAGTCGCTCTGGATCAAATGCGGATTTAACACCCCAAAATGATTCGCGTTCACCTTCACCAAATTGAACGCACATGGAGTTAATTTTTTCAATACCAACACCGTGTTCACCAGTAATCGTGCCATCAAGCTCAACACAAGCCTCTAAAATTTCAGTACCAAATTCTTCGGCACGATGCCACTCTTCTTGATCGGCGCCGTTAAACAAAATGAGGGGATGCATATTGCCGTCACCCGCATGAAATACATTTAAGCAGGCAAGGCCATATTTCTTTTCCATGCCCTGTATCCGTCTGAGTAGGGTGCCAATATTTCTGCGTGGGATCGTGCCATCCATGCAATAGTAGTCGGCAGCCAAGCGACCGGCTGCTGGAAAAGCATTTTTACGACCACTCCAAAACTTCAGGCGCTCCGCTTCATTTTGAGAAATCTGAATACCGCTAGCCCCAGCTTGCTCTAAAACTTTTGTCATGCGCTCAATCTCTTCTGCAACCTCTTCAGGCGTGCCGTCGGATTCGCAAAGCAGAATAGTTTCGGCTTCAAGGTCATATCCTGCATGAACAAATTCTTCTACTGCGCGAGTGGTCGCTTTGTCCATCATCTCCAGGCCGGCTGGAATGATCCCGGCGGCAATGATGGCCGCTACTGCATCAGCACCCTTTTCAATATCGTCAAAGCTAGCCATGATGACGCGCGCCAATTTGGGTTTAGCTACTAGCTTTACTGTGACCTCAGTCACTACAGCAAGCATGCCCTCGCTACCCATCACGATTGCCAATAAATCGAGTCCCGGGGAGTCCGGTGCAAGACTGCCAAATTCCACAATCTCACCGTTCATCAAGATGCCACGCACTTTCAAAACGTTGTGAAGCGTCAAACCGTATTTGAGGCAGTGCACACCACCCGAGTTTTCATTCACATTACCGCCAATAGAGCAGGCGATCTGTGAAGATGGATCTGGGGCGTAATACAGTCCGAGATGAGCCACCGCTTCGGAGATCGCTAAATTACGAACACCTGGCTGCACAACTGCAGTTCTGGTGAACGGATCAATATTGATGATCTTTTTGAGTTTAGCGAGTGAGAGCACTAGGCCCTGGGATATAGGCATAGCGCCACCAGATAGTCCAGTGCCAGATCCACGAGGGACAATGGGCACCTGCATCGCAAAGCAAGTCTTCAGAATCTGAGCAACCTGCTCCTCAGTCTCCGGAAGGGCTACTGCCAGGGGCATACGTCGATAGGCTGCGAGGCCATCGCATTCATAAGGAATCGTGTCCTCAGGCTCCCACAGCAAGGCATGCTCGGGGAGGATAGGGCGCAAGGCCGATACCAATTTGGATTGCAGGGCGGTAATTGCCGCGAGTTCGGGGGGTGGGGTCACCATATTCATAGGAATCATTTTAGCCATTTACCTATAATTAGTTTTATGGGAAATCGACTTTCAAAAATAGCCACCAGAACTGGTGATGCGGGCATGACCGGGCTTGGGGATGGTAGTCGGGTAGAAAAGGATCATTTGCGCATTTGCGCCATGGGCGACGTAGATGAATTGAACTCCGAAATCGGGGTTCTGATGACTGAATCGATCCCCGAGAGCCTTGCAGAGGAGCTCAAAAACCTATTTTTGCAAGTACAGCATGATTTATTTGACCTAGGTGGGGAGCTTTGTATTCCTAACTACACCCTACTTAAGCCAGAACAGGTAGCTCAGTTAGATATTTGGCTAGAAAAATTCAATGCGACTTTGCCTCCTCTGACTGAATTTATTCTTCCGGGCGGCACCAGGGCAGCTTCTCAGGCCCATGTCTGCCGCACAGTCTGTAGACGGGCAGAGAGATCGATTGTGCGTTTGGGTTGGGAGGAGCCTCTATACGATGCTCCGCGTCAATACGTTAATCGCTTATCAGATCTATTGTTTGTATTAGCACGGGTTCTGAATCGTGCTGCAGGCGGTCAAGACGTTTTATGGAAGCACGAAAAAAAAGAGACTAAATAAATTAGTCTCTTTTAAAGTTAATAAGGCAACCTTGCCTTACCTCTTCACTTCTTTACTTTTCTGCGATTCTTCACAGCTAAAGCCAAGCGTTGTAATACGTTGGCTGAGTCTTCCCAATTAATGCAAGCATCGGTAATGCTCTTGCCATATTCCAATTTGTTTGGATCATCTTTTCCAGGCGAGAATTTTTGTGCGCCATCATGGAGGTGACTTTCGATCATCACGCCAAAAATGTGATGTGAGCCAGATTCAATTTGTTCGGCAATATTTTCTGCCACCACAATTTGACGCTCATGTTTTTTGCTAGAGTTGGCGTGCGATAGGTCAACCATCAAACTGGCTGGAAGCTTTGCTGCTTGAAGTTCAGAGCAGGCTGCTTGAACATATTGCGCTTCATAGTTAGGCTCTTTACCGCCGCGTAAAATAACGTGACAGTCTTTATTGCCTTTAGTCTCCACAATAGATACTTGACCGTTCTTATGCACTGATAAGAAGTGGTGCGGGCGGCTGGCTGCCTGAATAGCATCAGTAGCAATCTTGATGTTGCCATCAGTGCCATTCTTAAATCCGATTGGTGCTGAAAGGCCAGAAGCCAGTTCGCGATGCACTTGACTCTCGGTTGTACGTGCGCCAATAGCGCCCCAAGAAATCAGGTCTGCAATATATTGCGGGGAAATCACATCCAAAAATTCGCTACCTGCTGGCATGCCAAGGCGATTAATTTCCATCAGCACTTGGCGAGCCATTCGCAAGCCTTCTTCAATGCGATAGCTCTCATCTAAGTAGGGGTCATTAATTAAACCCTTCCAACCGACAGTAGTGCGTGGCTTTTCAAAATAGACACGCATGACAATTTCAAGTTCACCTGCAAAGCGATCACGCTCTGCGAGCAGTCTTTGGCAGTACTCTAGTGCCGCACGGGGATCATGAATTGAGCAAGGTCCGATGATCACAAGCAGTCGGTCATCTTTTCCATGAATGATGTCGCGAATCTTTTTACGTGTCTTGCTGATGAGTGCTTCTGTAGGTGTTCCTGCGATCGGAAAGAAGCGAATCAAATGTTCTGGTGGCGGCAGAACAGTAATATTGTGAATGCGTTGATCATCCGTATCTGACGTTTTATCAACGGCAGCGTACCAGTTTGCGGGATTCGTATTTTGTTGGCTCATCCGGCTATTTTAAGCCGGATTAAGCCGTTCCTCCGACAGTCAGGCTGTCGATGCGTAAAGTTGGTTGCCCAACGCCCACAGGGACGCTCTGGCCTTCCTTGCCGCAAACCCCGATGCCGCCGTCTAATTTCAGGTCATTTCCGATCATAGAGACCTGTTTTAAGGACTCCGGGCCGCTACCAATGATGGTGGCGCCTTTGACTGGATATTGAATTTTGCCGTTTTCCACCCAATAGGCCTCAGAGGCTGAAAATACGAATTTACCGCTAGTAATATCGACTTGACCGCCTCCAAAGTTGACTGCATACAGGCCGCGTTTAATGCTAGCTACGATTTCTTGGGGATCATCCTTACCGGCTAGCATGTAGGTATTGGTCATGCGGGGCATCGGCAAGGAGGCAAAACTCTCGCGTCGTCCATTGCCTGTCAGGGGCATATTCATGAGTCTGGCATTCAGGCTGTCCTGAATGTAACCCTTCAAAATGCCGTCTTCAATCAGGGTGGTGCACTGGGTAGGCGTACCCTCGTCATCAATATTGAGTGAGCCACGACGACCGGAAAGAGTTCCATCATCCACTACAGTGACACCTTTAGCAGCAACGCGTTGTCCAATGCAGCCAGCAAAAGCAGATGAGCCCTTGCGATTAAAGTCGCCCTCAAGGCCATGACCTACGGCTTCGTGCAATAACACGCCAGGCCATCCTGGCCCCATCACTACTGTCATTGGACCGGCTGGGGCAGGGCGAGAATCCAAATTAATCAGTGCGCCATCAACAGCCTCATCAACATATTGATTGATCAGTTCCGTATTGAAGTAGTGGTAATCATGACGAGCGCCGCCTCCTGAAGACCCAGATTCGCGGCGACCATTTTGCTCGGCAATCACATGAACTGATACCCGCACAAGTGGGCGTACATCAGCTGCCAATAAGCCATCAGCTCGAACGACAAGTACAACATCAAACTCGCCAGCCAAGCTAGCCATTACCTGAATAATGCGCGGGTCACGTGCTTTTGCACGACGCTCAATGCCTTCAAGTAAAGCAATCTTTTCTTGGGGCGCTAGTGAATCTAAAGGATTTAAGTCTGAGTAGAGTCCGTTGGAAACGGGTGTAAATATTTTGCTTGCAACAGCTCGTGTGCCACCTTGGGGTCCAATCACTCGAGTAGATTTGGCTGCTTTATTCAGGGCCTCTAAATTAATTTCATCAGAGTAAGCAAAAGCGGTCTTATCTCCATAAATCGCGCGCACTCCAACACCTTGATCAATGCTGAAGCTGCCGGATTTCACGATACCTTCTTCTAGGCTCCAGCTCTCGCTACGGGTATGTTGGAAATAAAGATCGGCATCATCGAGCTGATGCGTAAACATATTGCCAAAGGTGTGATGCAAATCTTGCTCAGAGAGCCCGGTTGGCTCAAGCAGAATAGATTTAGCTAGCTTGAGAAGGTCGGCCTGTTTTTTGGGCTTAGTCCAATCACTTGGAAATAATGCTTCTGGTGCTCTCATCTTGATTTTGCTGAACTTTCTGTATTAAAGCTTGCGGTGTTTTAATGCGGGTAGCTTAGAGCGTACCTCTTTTAATTTATCTTTGCTGAGCGTACCCTGAATAAAACCCTCACCTTCAGGAAGATTGCTTAATATCTCTCCCCAAGGATCAATCAGCATGCTCTCTCCCCAAGTGCGCCGTTGATTTAAGTGAAGACCGCCTTGGGCTGAGGCTAGTACATAACACTGGTTTTCAATTGCACGAGCCCGCAGAAGAATTTCCCAGTGGTCTTTACCAGTGGTGTAGGTAAATGCAGCTGGAATAATGTGGCAATCCACTTGGCCAAGGGCACGGTATAACTCTGGAAAACGTAAGTCATAACAAATGCTTAAACCAAAACGCCATTCAGCTTGATTCAGCTGGATTACAAATTGGCCAGGCTGGCTACCCGCAGAAATAGTTTCAGATTCCTCATAACGCTCTGTTGAAGTTTGAAAACCAAATAAATGAATTTTGTCGTAACGAGCGATTTGTGTGCCTTGAGGATCAAACACCAAGGAGGTATTGAGAACCTTATTAGATTCTTTGGCCTCCAAAGGAATAGTTCCGGCAACTAGATAAATATTATTCTCGTGTGCGATTGAGGTAAGTCGCTCTTGAATCGGACCAGACCCTGCCACTTCGCGCGCATTGACCTTATCGGTATCTTTCAAGCCCATTAAACAAAAATATTCTGGCAACACGGCAATCTGTGCCCCGGAATCCTTAGCGGCTTTAATTAAGCGAGCTGCAGTCTCGAGATTTTCATTGAGACTGGGAGTCGACACCATTTGTATCGATGCTATCTTGAGTTCAGAAACATTTCTTGGTGCATTCATCTCATTAGCCTGGTATTTGGGTGGAGATGTTTTGGTTTGCGGGTGGATTTGCAGGGGCAGAATTGGGGGAGCTTGGTTTTGTCTGCTCTTTCAAAAGATTCTTAGTACGAATTGTTTCTAAGGTTTTAGAATCGAGTGGTTGACCCTTTTGATCTAGCGGAATCACTTCCGGATTGTCCCATGATCCCTGAACTAAATAATCTGTTTGCATGGTTCGGTTAATTTGATTGGTGATGAGATACTGCCCCAACACTGCTCCTAGGCCAATGATGGGGTTGATTGCAAATGCTGCTAGTGAGCCTGCAGTGGCGTCGATCGTAGGAAAGATGGTGATGCGGAGATCTTGAGTTTCTTTGGCGACATTAATTTGCCCCGTCATGGCAACCCGAGCTTGATCCAGAATCATGGTGAATTGTTTGGTTTGTGCAACGCCTTGCGCAATCTCAAAATTGCTAGCGATGGAATTAAAGGGCGTACCTTTAGTTGCTAAGTTTCCGAGACTACCTTTTAGGTCAAAGGTAGCAAATCTAAAAAGACTTTGCAGACTGAGAACATCCAGTAACTTAGCGCCATCAGTATTGACTTCTAGTAAGCGACCTTTGGCGAGGTCTATGCTCACGTTGCCAGCAAGAGAATCATAGGCTGGAGAAAAAGGTGACCCAGACCATGAGAGTGAGGCATTGAGCTTTCCTTCGCCACCCTCTACCGACTTAGAGTTACTCCAATGAGAAATAATCTGTCCCGCATCTTTAATATTCACATCCGCAGTGAATGAGCTCAGTTCAGAGTTATTTTGGGTGCGAGCCTGCCACTGACCTTTGATAATGGAGTTGCCTTGAGGATTATTAATTTGCATTGACTCAAGCTTCATAAGGTCACGACTAGTTCTAGACTTGATTTTGACAGCACCGAGTTGCGCCTTGGTCCAACTCAAATCATCGATCGTTAAATCTAAGCTAGGGATAGCATTTGGATCGACCGGAGTCTTGAGAGGGGTAGCTTTTTGTGGGGCACTTTCCTTAGATACTAATTCTGGAGGTATACGTTGATCTGGAACTTTTAGGCGTGTAAGTCTTCCAGAGACAAATCCACTAGGGTGATCACTGCCGCTGGGTTGCCATTGCACCTGACCAGCGATCTGGGGTGAATTTAAACGCAGTTGCCAAGCGATATTTTTTTTCTGAGACTGCATGCTGACATCAGTCCACTCGCGATCTAGGGCAATTAATTTCTTTACTTGAGCAGAGATTTGTACATCTTCCTCGGGAGTATTTGACGGATTAACTTCATTCGTTCTCCCCTTTGATTTTCCTGCTCCCAAAAACTCTACCCACTGATCAAGATCAAGCTCATTGCTTGCTAAGTAAAGAGAGGTGCCTTGCTGTGGCAATGATGCCGGCGACCCAACTCCTACTGCATTTTTTATTTCATTAGCCGAGTTGAGGTTTCCCTGAAGAAAATATTGCCCCCCTAATTTTCCAGACCAATCTGCGCGCACTAAATTACTCTTGCTTGCTGGGTAAATTTTTAGACTGAGCTCTCCCAACATAGGCGCTCCTGCTAATTTCTTGGCGGGTAAGGGGGCGGAGCTTGCCCAATTACGTAAATCAAAATTGAGCTTGGTTTGACTACCTGCTTTATTAAAGTTGATTAAACCTTCATATTTAGCTGATCCACTCATCGCACTCAGGAGTGCTGGGTGGGCTCGAGATCTTAAATTTCCTGAAATGTAATCCTTGATGAAGCTAGCATTGATATCGCCTCCGATGCTAAAGCTAGTGTTGCCTGCCGAAGAGGGTGCGCTAGCAATTTTGAAGGCGCCGCCTAAAAAGTTTGCGGTGACATTATCAAACTCAGGATTGGCTTCGGTAATACGCACTTTACCCTTCAGATTTTCCAAAGGAGGAACCTGCCCCCATTGCATTTGATTTCCGGGAAGATTAATTTTTGCATCGAAGTTGACATCATTACTTCCAGATAGCGGAATTTTTAAGTCAAGACCGACATCTACGGGACCCTTGAGAGAGAGATTCTTGGCTAAGTTGGCTTGCGCAATTCCTACAGGTGATGCAAATAAGTATTCGAGGACTTCAGAGCCATCCCCCTGAATGGAGCCATTGATGAGCAAGGCTAGATTCTTAGCGCTGAGATCTGGAATTTGTGCTTTGACCTTGGTGATAGCCACCTTTTGATAGTTTGCTTTATCGACGTCAATATTCAAAGCTGCTTGTTTCAAGTTGATGGTGCCGCTGACATTGCTCAGTGCCGACCAAGCCCCTTGGCTTTTTGGTAGCAGAGGTGCTGGCTTGAAGCTTGCTTTGGAGAAAGGTAGATTTAAGTTGAGCTCTCCGACTGTGCCAGCTGGGTAAGGCGCTTGATTGGGATCGCCCTTAATGTGCAAAGAGCCATTTTGAATCTCCCCGGACTCAAAGGCTTTGCTAAGGTATAGGCGGCTATCTTTAGCTATTCCTACTGGCAGATAGCGATGTGCTGTTGCTAGCTTAGCTTTAACAAACTCCATATCTAGCGTTATCTGATCGGGTTGCTTGGATGTGCCGATCAGATAGCTAAGATCAAAATTGGTAGTGATTTCAGAGTTACTGAGCTGCAGTTTCTTGGCATTGATTAGCCAGCCCCCTTTTTGTTTGGACCAACTAATCTCACCTTTTGCGCGGTCTAATTGAATTTCAGAAGCGGATAAAAAGTCACTCATCTCTAATTCAAGATTGCTCGAATCTAGTGTGAAGTTACCTTGCTTCTGATTGCCCACTAAGTTGCCAGATAAATGTGAGGCTGAGGGCATCGATTTATTTACTCCAGTGAAGCTAATGTCATTAAGCTTTGCGCTGATAGTGAAGTCGAGTTTGTTAGAGGAAAACCAATTTCCTGGAATGGGTAAAGCCGAGAGAGCAGATTGGCTTTCGGACCAATTCATATCTACATTCTGTAGCTCACCATCTGCTTCAGAAATCTTGATCCATTGATGAATCTTTTTTGGCAGAGGAAGATTGAGTGCAAAGAGAGCAATATCTTCCAATTGTATTTTTGGTGATGAGAAGCCAAACTCTTTTATTTCGCCACCATCTTTTGGTGGACGCCAACGGAAAGTAATTGGGCTTAACTTTTCAAGTGGCGCAGTTTGTGGGCTATCGATATTGCGCCATGCCAAGGTTTTTGTTGTGATGGAATTTAAGCCGCTATCGGTATCTTGGATTAACTCTGTTTCGAGCCTACCAAACTCAAGGGGATCCTCATCCTTGTTTAATTGCACCATAAGTTGATCGGCTATTAAGGACATTTGCCCCCCATTAGCCTTGCCGCCATCAAGCTTCAGGCTACCCTTAGAGTTGATTCTGCCGCCCAAGTCATATAGCGGAAGACTGAGGTCTTTAGAAATTTGCCCGAGCTTGAGTTCAGCAAAATCCCACGAAACAGTTCCGACCCAGTCGAGCCAATTACCCGCCTGCCCCCTAAGGTGGTGGACAAAGTCGGCTTGGAGTTTGATTGGATTTGGACTCCAAGGGGTTTGAGCGACAAGCTGACCTTCATGACTGCGAATGCCGTTTACTAATTCGAAGCTTTGAATGTCAATAGTAGTTTTTAGCTTTCGACTTTGTTGGTCTTCCCAATAAATTTTGGCATTGTTAACCTGAATATTGTTTTGAGCGAGCAACCAGTTTCCGGTTGAAAAATTATCGGCATCGCCTTGAATCGGAATTCCGGCAATGGAAACGTTGCCTTTTGCATCGCGCTGCGCGTATAGCTGAGCCCGCTCAATAGTGATCTCGTGAAAATAGGGTGCTAAATAATAGAAAGAAAGCCAACTGAGTTGCCCGCTGATACTTTCAATGAGCAAGGGCGGTGTGGGAGTATTTGCGCTATTGAATCGTAATCCTTGAATCGCAAAGCTTGGCCGAATTCCAGTCCAAGATACCTGGACATCATCCATCGTGACATTCGTCCCTAAGCGAGCACTCATTAAGCGCTCAATAGTGGGCTTTGATTTCTCAATCTGTGGCCACAAAACAAAACGCACCCCAAGATGGCCTAATACAAAAAAAGCCACTGTGACGCCTGCAAGAATGAGGGCGCGCTTACGCCAGCGACCACCAGAACCTAGAGGACGTTTTTGAAGCACGCTCAGCAGGCGAGTCCAGATGATATTTACAAGCATGGACTCTATTATCCGTCAGCTATTAGGTGATCGCCAAGCTTCTGCAAGTTTGAGTCGAGAGTCGGATTAAGATGGAGAAATGACTGATTTTGCCGCCCAAATTGAATTTCTAAAGCAGCACTCCAGCTACGTGCAACGCTGGCTCAACTCCCACCCTGATTGGGTTGATTGGCTTCGGACTCAGGGCGCCCAAAAAGTGGATGTGATTGGAATTGAGGATCTATTGAGTCCTTGCCGAGATGCATTAGCCGCACCCGAGCAAGATGAGGCTCAGTTTATGACGGATCTAAGGCTGGCTAGGCAACGTCTCATGCTCTGGATTGCCTTCCGAGACCTCAATGGTATGGCCGATCTCAGTGAGGTAACTCATGCGCTGAGTCATTTTGCTGAGGCGGCGGTAGCCCTTTCGATTGCCTATATTCGAGAAGATCAGCAGCATCGTTTTGGCCTGCCATGGAGCCAGGTCACAGACTCAGAGATGCCTTTAATGGTGGTGGGTATGGGTAAGTTAGGTGGGTTGGAGCTCAACCTATCTTCTGATATCGACCTGATCTTTTTGTATGAGCACGAAGGTGATACTCAGGGTGGACCTAAGAGCCTGTCGTATCACGAGTGGTTTACACGAATGGGTAAGCGCCTGATTAAATTATTGGCAGAGCATGATGCCAATGGATTTGTATTTAGGGTGGATATGCGCTTAAGGCCCAATGGAGACTCTGGGCCCCTAGTCTGCAGTCTCGATATGCTCGAAGAATATCTATTGGTACAAGGTAGGGAGTGGGAGCGCTACGCCTGGATTAAGGGTAGGCTGATCTCGCCTTTACCTGACTCATCTTCCTTTGCTTATTGCGAGCGTGAGCTCGATCAACTGATTCGTCCTTTTGTTTATCGCCGCCATCTAGACTACGGTGTGATTGCCTCTATCCGTGAATTGCATAGGCAGATACAGCATGAGGCTGAGAAGCGTTCCTCGAGTCATCACGGTCGATCTAAGGATATTAAGTTGGGCCGCGGCGGCATCCGCGAAATTGAGTTCTTAGCGCAAATGTTTCAATTGATGCGTGGCGGCACTGACCCACGTTTTCGTATTCGACCCACTTTAGAAGTATTGGACTTGGTAAAGCAGCAAGGTATTTTGCCTGCCCAGGAGGCTGATGATTTAAAGGCAGCTTACGTTTACTTGCGTCGCTTAGAGCATCGGATCCAGGTTTGGGAGGATCAGCAGACACACTATTTGCCCGAGGATGAGGGTTCTCGTACTCGTTTGGCAGCAAGCATGGCTGGCCCTGATCGGATTCAAGAGCAAACCTGTTTTTTATCTGAGCTCGATAAACACCAAACGGCAGTAGCCCAGTATTTCGAAAAAGCTTTTGTACTCGATGATGCTGTACGCTTAGACAATACCTCTTTGCCAGCAGGCTGGGAGCCTGATACCACGCTGTTCCCAGAATCTGCAGCCCGTTGGTTGGCTTGGGCTGACAGCTCTAAGCAAAGACAGTTACCAGAAAAAAGCAGGATCATTTTCAACAACCTCATTCGCAAGGCTGCAGAGAGCTTGCAAGTGGATCAGCCTATTGTGATTAGCGCAGATCAAACCTTGCTGCGTTTTTTTGATTTGTTAGAGGCAGTTGCAAGGCGCAGTGCCTATTTATCCATCTTGTCTGAATATCCTCAGGCACTATCAAATGTATTGGCTTTGCTCAAGACCTCTCAATGGGGTGCGCAATATTTAACTCGGCATCCTCATCTCTTGGATTATTTGCTCAACTCGCGTACTGAGAAAGCCCTGATTGAAGATCCTGAACAGTATTGGCAGGAAGTAAAAGCGACTCTGAATATGCGTCTGGATGATGTGATGGCAGATGGTGATGGCTCAGAGCAGGCGATGGATATTTTGCGCATTACCCATCACACCGAAACCTTTATCACTTTGCTCGCAGACTTAGGAATTGGCATGGATCACGAGCTTTCGGTTGAGAAGGTAAGTGATCATCTATCTGCTTTGGCAGACTTGATATTACAGACGACTTTTGAGCGGGTGTGGCCTGGCGTTGCTCAGAAGTTTGCATTGCCGCTGGATACGACTGCGCCATTCGCAGTCATTTCTTATGGCAAGTTGGGCGGTAAAGAGTTGGGCTATGCCTCCGACTTAGACTTGGTTTTCTTATATCAGGCTGAAGAAACTGATTTTGCTGCCCAAGAAATTTATGCCTTACTCGCTAAGCGGATGATTAACTGGTTAACTGCCTACACATCAGCTGGCAACTTATTTGAAATTGACACACGTCTTCGTCCCAATGGCTCCGCTGGTTTTTTGGTAACAAGTGTTGATGCATTTAAAAAATACCAGATGCGGGAGGGTGGCAACGCTGCATGGGTTTGGGAGCATCAAGCTCTGACGCGAGCTAGATTCTCGGCGGGATCCAGGGTGGTTGGAGAATTCTTTGACGGTGTGCGATTTGAAGTTTTAAGTCAGAAGCGTGATGTTGGACAACTGCGCCATGAGATTTTAGAAATGCGTCGCAAGGTTCATGCCGGACATCCAAATCCTAGCCCTGACTTTGATTTGAAGCATGATGCCGGCGGCATGGTGGATATTGAATTTATCGTGCAATTTTTAGTCCTGGCATTCTCAAACACCTACCCACAGCTGATTGGTAATCTAGGAAACATCGCTTTACTTCGGATTACTGGAGAGGCAGGCTTAATTCAAACTACAATAGCGCAAGAGGTAGGAGATGCCTATCGCTTGCTTCGGGCGCGTCAACACCGCTTACGTTTAGATGGTGCAGAAAAGACGCGGGTAGATTTGGAGCTTGAACCGCAACTGGTTCAAGCAAGAGAGGTAGTGCTGGCTTTGTGGCAAGAAATATTTCTGGCCTCTTCGGACGCTGAACCAGCTTAGTTTTGCTCCAGTAGCTCGCGAGCATGTCGGCGTGTAGTGTCGGTAATGGTTGCTCCGCCCAGCATGCGCGCAACTTCCTCTACTCGCTCAGGCCTTCCAAGTGGCGTCACCTGAGAGAGGGTTTTATCACCCGCCTGAGATTTGCTGACTTTGAGATGGTGATTACCTTGCGCAGCCACTTGTGGCAAGTGGGTCACACACAGAATTTGATGTGACTCACCAAGTTGCCGCAACAACTTTCCAACCGTCTCTGCAACAGCGCCGCCAATACCGGCATCGACTTCATCAAATATCAGCGTAGGTGTAAAGGACGCTTTACTAGTGATGACGCTAATAGCTAAGCTAATACGCGCTAACTCACCGCCGGAAGCGACTTTAGCTAATGAGCGCGGAGTGCTTCCAGCGTGACCGGCAACTAGAAACTCAATTTGCTCAAGACCATGGGCGCCACCTTCGGCCAAAGGTAGCAAGGCAATCTCCAGTTGCCCGCCCGCCATCGAGAGATCCTGCATTGCTGTAGTAACTTGCTGACCCAAATCTTGCGCAGCCTTGTTACGTTTTTGTGATAGTTGCTTTGCTTGCTTGAGATAGGCAAGCTCTTCTTGTTTTACCCTCTCGCGCAAGGCCTCTATATTTTGTGAGGCAGTTAATGCCTCTAAGCGCTCGATAGTATCTAAAAGAAGCTTTGGTAAGTCATCTGCTTCGGTGCGGTATTTTCTGGCTGCACCATGCAGCGCTTGCATTCGCTCCTCCACTTCGCTGAGGCGCGCAGGATCTAAATCCAGTTTTTGTAAATACCGATTGAGGCCATGCACCGCTTCATCTATCTGAATTTGGGCTGACTCTAAGGCTTGGCTGATCTCAATGAGTGCGGAGTCATGTTCGGCTAGGGCGCTGATATTGGCGCTAGCCTTAGAAAGGGTAGATTCGACAGAGTTATCCGCATCGCTCAGAGCATCAATTGCTTCTTGGCAGCCGCTCATAATTTTTGCGCCATTCGCTAGGCGAGCATGTTCACCTTGAATGGTGGTCCATTCACCTTCTTGCGGAGAGAGTTCAGTGAGTTCCTCTAATTGCCATTCCAAACGCTCGCGCTCGCGTTCAATATCTTGCCCGGCATTTTCAGCTTGCTCGAGTCTACGACGCGATTCATTCAGAGTTTTAAATAATTGGGAGACCTCAGTAACCAGATCTAGCTGGTTGGCGTGGCGATCCAGTAGTTCACGTTGCGCGCCACCTTTGAGCAGTAGTTGATGTGCATGTTGACCATGAATATCCACTAACTGATCGCCTGCTTCTCGTAGTTGTACCAAGGTTGCTACACTGCCATTAATGAAGGCGCGGCTACGGCCATTGGCTTCTACAGTTCTTTTCAGTAAAAGACTTTGCCCATCGTCTTCCAGTGGAAAGCCTTGCTCATCGAGCCATTGATTGAAATGTTCAATTTGTTGCACATCGATCCGAAAGAGGGCGCTAATTTCTGCGCGGTTGCAGCCTTCACGAATTTGGCTGCTATCTGCACGTTCACCTAATACCAAGCTGAGAGCATCTAAGAGGATAGATTTACCGGCACCTGTTTCACCAGTTAAGACTGTAAACCCAGAGGAAAAGTCCAGCTCTAGCTGATCAACAATGACAAAGTCGCGAAGCGATAGTGTTTGTAGCATGGTTTAGCGTACCAAAAAATTCGACATCAGAATGTCGATGGGTACTCATTCCAATGTAACTTCTCGCGCAAAGTTTTGTAGTCACTATGACTGCGAGGGTGAAGTAGGGTGATAGTTTTTTCGGATTGACTGACTTCAACGATGTCACCGGAGTGCAAATGCGTTTGTGATTGCATGTCAAAGTTCACAATGACTTCTCTGCCATCAACCACCTCAATGCTCACCAGAATATCTTGCGGTAAGACGATGGGGCGATTAGATAAGGAGTGTGGCGCAATCGGCGCCAATAGAATTCCGGCGACCCGTGGATGCAGAATCGGTCCGCCAGCGGAGAGGGCATATGCTGTTGAGCCGGTAGGGGTAGACACAATTAAGCCGTCTGATCGCTGGTTATACATAAATGAACCGTTGACGCGCACTGCAAGCTCGACCATTCCAGATATTCCGGAACGATTAACTACAACATCATTGAGGGCGAGGGCTTGATTTATTTTTTTGCCATCACGCATCACCACCGCATCAAGTAGTGTTCTAGTATCGGCTTCGTAGTCACCAGCAATAATTTGCGGCAAAACTATTTCAACGTTCTGAATGGGGATGTCGGTCATATAGCCTAAGCGACCCATATTGATGCCAACGAGGGGGACATTGCTGCCCGCCAGTTGACGCCCAATTCCCAGCATTGTTCCGTCACCACCCAAAACTACTGCTAAATCAATGGTTCCCGCAAACTCCTCTACTTTTTTGATCGGGTAGGCGCTTAGGCTTAAGTGGCTGGCAGTGGAACTCTCTATATAGACCTCACAGCCTTGCTGGCCAAGTAGCACCGCCAGGTCCTTAAGATGCTCTTGGATGCCGTCAGCCTGATATTTGCCGACAAGTGCAACCCGGCTAAAGGCCTTTTTGCTGGAATTTGGGGATGGGCTTAACATATAACGATTAAACCATACGCATAAAATCCCTTCCACCATGGATGATCGTTCCCGCGCCTTACTGAAAACCCTCATCGAGCGCTATATCGAAGAGGGGCAGCCTATTGGCTCACGTACCCTATCTCGATTCTCGGGATTGGATCTTTCCGCGGCTACGATTCGCAATATCATGGCAGATTTAGAGGAAATGGGCTTGGTAACCAGCCCCCACACCTCAGCTGGCCGCATCCCAACCCCAAGGGGCTATCGCCTGTTTGTAGATACGATGGTGACCGTTCGCCCTCTAGAAGAAATTGCCGCCCGCGAGATGGAAAAGGGTCTGTTGCCAGATTCGCCCCAAAGGGTGCTGAATTCCGCCGCGCAAATTCTGTCTAATTTGACTCATTTTGCCGGGGTGGTGATGACGCCCAAGCGGGCTCAGGTCTTTAAGCATATTGAATTCTTGAGGCTGGGTGAGGGCAAAATCCTGCTCATTATGGTCACACCTGAAGGCGATGTTCAAAACCGCATACTCCCAACCTCGCAGGACTACACCCCAAGTCAGCTAGTTGAGGCTGGAAATTACATCAATACTCAGTTTGCCGGCAAGAGTTTTGCAGAGGTGCGTGCGCACCTTGCCTCTGATTTGGATAATTTGCGAAGCGATATCTCTGGGCTGATGGCTCTGGCATTGCACAGCGGCGTAAGTGATTACGGAATGGGACAAGGAGATATGTTGCTATCAGGTGAGCGACGCTTACTGAATGTTGGCGATCTCAGTACTAATTTGGATAAGCTGCGCAAGATGTTCGATATGCTCGAGCAAAAGTCGTTCCTCATGCAGTTGTTGGATGTTTCTAGTCATGCCGATGGCATTCAAATCTTTATTGGCGGCGAAAGTGATTTGCTGCCTTATGAAGATTTGGCGGTCATCAGTGCGCCATACAGTGTGGATGGCCAGATCGTTGGAACCCTTGGTGTGATTGGGCCTACTCGCATGGCATACGATCGGGTGATTCCGATTGTCGACATCACCTCTAAGTTGTTATCGGGCGCATTAAGTTCGCCAAGCAGTTTTTAGTCATGTTTATATCTTTTAGCTCTCTTTAATAAAGACGGATCTTCCTTGAATCAAAATCCTCACCTACGCCCCTCTAAGACAGCAGTGTTATTGCTCAACCTGGGTACTCCTTCTGCTCCAACGGCTAAGGCAGTCAGAGTCTATCTCAAAGAATTTCTATCTGATCCACGCGTTGTAGAAATTCCCCGCATTATTTGGTGGTGCATCTTGAACGGTATTATTTTGCCGATTCGTAGTGGTGCGTCTGCAAAGAAATACGCTTCTATTTGGTTGCCAAAATTGGGTTCTCCATTGATGCATTACTCCCGCCTACAGGCAAAAGAGTTGGGTGAGAAATTCGCCAATCACGGTCAAGTCGTGTTGGTAGATTTAGCCATGCGTTATGGCGAACCTTCAACTCAGCAAGCCTTGGAATCCTTACAGGCACAGGGTATGGAGCGTCTATTGTTGCTACCGCTGTATCCACAATATTCGGCCACTACTACTGCGTCGAGTTTTGATGAAGTGTTTCGCGTATTGGGTACTTGGCGCAATCAACCGGAGTTACGTTTGATTAAGTACTATCACGACAACCCTGCCTATATTTCGGCATTACGTGATCAAGTACTTGGCGCATGGGATAAAGATGGTCGGCCAGATTTTGCTGCAGGTGATCGCTTTGTGATGTCTTTCCACGGCCTACCCAAGCGCAATCTAATGAAGGGCGATCCCTACCATTGTGAGTGCTTGAAAACTGGCCGCCTACTTGGTGAGTCATTAGGCCTAGAGCCTGGACAATACTTAGTCACTTTTCAATCTCGCTTTGGTAAAGCGGAGTGGCTCAAGCCTTATACGGCTCCGATGATTGAAGAGTTGGGTGCAGCAGGTTGTAAACGAGTCGATATTTTTTGCCCAGGATTTCCGGCAGATTGCTTAGAAACCTTAGAAGAGATTGCAATGGAGGCACGTGAGATCTTTTTGGAGCATGGCGGTAAAGACTACCGCTACATCCCTTGCTTAAATAGCAATCCAAAGTGGATCGATGCGATGTACGACATCGCCCAGCAGCATCTTTCTGGTTGGAGTTTAGGTGTTGAGTCCGACGCGGTGTTGCAGGAGCGCGACCGCTTGGCTGAGTTAGCTAAAGCGAATATTGCTTAAAGTTAGGCACACTTGAAATTGCCTAAATTGGCCCCATATTGTTGAGAAGTAGCCATCCTGATAGAAAAGTGAATTTGCACCTATGACCCAAGAAAATCAAAACCCATCTCCTGAGCAAGAAAATACTGCTGCTGATCCTCAGGCTGAAGCTGGTGCACAGGCAGCTCCTGCAGATGCCGAAGTAAAGACTCCGGAGCAAGAAATTGCCGAGTTAAATCAAAAGCTCACTGAGATGCAAGATAACTACCTCCGCGCTAAGGCCGAGGGTGAAAATATTCGTCGCCGTGCGGTCGAAGATATCTCAAAGGCGCATAAGTTTGCGATTGAAAGTTTTGCTGAGCACCTCGTACCGGTTACAGATAGTTTGTATGCAGCCCTGAACGCGGAGACTGTAGATGCCAAGGCCTTCAAAGAGGGCTTGGAGATCACCCTTAAGCAGCTGCTATCCGCCTTTGAAAAAGGTCGCTTGACTGAGATTAATCCTGCTGTAGGTGATAAGTTCGATCCGCACCACCACCAGGCCATTGCATCGGTCCCTTCAGACCAAGAGGCCAATACCGTGGTTTCCGTCTTGCAAAGGGGTTATTCCATTGCTGACCGCATTTTGCGCCCAGCCTTGGTGACCGTCAGCGCCCCCAAATAAGGTATTAAAAGCCTCTAAATGGGGTTTTTGGAGTCAAAAAAGATAAAAAAAGGCAGAAATCTGCCTTTTTTGCTTTTGAACCCTTGAATTTCTCTTCTTCGACCCCATTTATTCCTTATCGAATTATTCGCAGTTTGACGAAATTACACGTAACTTAATTTTTTGGAGCCATTATGGGAAAGATTATCGGAATTGACTTAGGAACCACGAACTCGTGCGTTTCGGTTGTTGAAAACAATGCACCTAAAGTTGTCGAGAACGCAGAAGGCGGTCGCACAACTCCTTCCATCATCGCTTATGTTGAAGACGGCGAAGTATTGGTTGGTGCGCCTGCAAAACGCCAATCAGTAACCAATCCTAAAAATACTATCTACGCAGTAAAGCGTTTGATGGGTCGTAAGTTTACTGATGCGGAAGTGCAAAAAGACATCGGTTTGATGCCTTACAAAATTGTTCAAGCTGACAACGGTGATGCTTGGGTAGAAGCACGCGACAAAAAAATGGCACCACAACAAGTGTCAGCAGAAATTCTGCGCAAAATGAAAAAGACAGCCGAAGATTATCTCGGTGAAGAAGTGACTGAGGCAGTGATTACGGTTCCTGCTTACTTCAATGACAGCCAACGTCAAGCTACTAAAGATGCGGGTCGTATCGCTGGTTTAGATGTTAAGCGCATCATCAATGAGCCAACTGCTGCGGCATTGGCATTTGGCTTGGATAAGCAAGACAAGGTCGATCGCAAGATTGCTGTATATGACTTGGGTGGCGGTACATTCGACGTATCCATTATTGAGATTGCTAACGTGGATGGCGAGAAGCAGTTTGAAGTACTCTCTACCAACGGCGATACCTTCTTGGGTGGTGAAGATTTTGACCAGCGCATCATTGACTGGATCATTGCTGAGTTCAAGAAAGAGCAAGGCGTAGATTTGAGTAAGGATGTACTGGCATTGCAGCGTTTGAAAGATGCTGCTGAGAAAGCCAAGATCGAATTGTCATCTGCGCAACAGACTGAAATCAATTTGCCATACGTGACTGCTGATGCAGGCGGTCCTAAGCACTTGAACTTGAAGTTGACCCGCGCTAAGCTGGAATCTTTGGTAGAAGAGTTGATCAACCGCACGGCTGGCCCTTGCTTGACTGCAATTAAAGACGCTGGTGTAAATCCTGCTGAAATCGATGATGTGATTTTGGTTGGCGGTCAAACCCGTATGCCTGCTGTTCAGGACAAGGTAAAAGAAATTTTCGGCAAAGAGCCACGCAAAGATGTGAACCCAGATGAGGCAGTTGCAGTTGGTGCCGCTATTCAGGGATCAGTATTGTCTGGTGATCGTAAGGATGTATTGCTCCTGGACGTAACCCCATTGTCTTTGGGTATCGAAACCTTGGGAGGCGTCATGACCAAGATGATTCCGAAGAACACGACTATTCCGACTAAGCATTCACAGGTTTACTCTACAGCTGAAGATAACCAGCCTGCGGTGACTATTAAGTGCTTCCAAGGTGAGCGTGAAATGGCTGCTGCCAACAAATTGCTCGGTGAGTTCAATTTAGAAGGCATTGCTCCAGCACAACGCGGTTTGCCACAAATTGAAGTGACTTTTGATATTGATGCCAACGGTATTTTGCATGTCACTGCAAAAGACAAAACGACTGGCAAAGAGAACAAGATCACCATCAAGGCAAACTCAGGTTTGACTGAGGAGGAAATTTTACGCATGGTGAAAGATGCTGAAGCGAATGCAGATGAAGATAAAAAAGCATTGGAATTGGTAACCGCACGTAACACTGCTGACGCTTTGGCTCACTCAACTAAGAAAGCCCTTGAAGAGCACGGTTCTGCTTTAGAGGCTCCCGAGAAAGAAGCAATCGATGTTGCCTTAAAAGAATTAGACGAAGCTATCAAGGGTAGCGATAAAGCTACTATTGAGGCTAAGACTGAGGCTTTGGGTAAAGCAAGTCAGAAGCTGGGTGAAAAAGCCATGGCTGCAGAACAGGCTAAGGCTGGCGGCGCTCCTGGCGCAGCGCCTGGTGGCGCACAAGGTGCTGCTCCCGATGCCGACGTAGTGGATGCGGATTTTAAGGAAGTGAATGACAAGAAATAAACCCTTAATTGAGAGTCATTTAACGTAGTTTAGAGGTACTTAAATAACAAGTCGGCCACGTGCCGACTTGTGTCATTCAGGTTGTTGAGAGGAATTTTGTGTCTACAAGTAAACGCGATTATTACGAGGTCCTTGGAGTTGCCAAAGGTGCTAGCGAAGATGAGCTAAAAAAAGCTTATCGAAAAATGGCGATGAAGCATCATCCTGATCGGAATCCCGATAGCAAAACGGCAGAAGCGCAATTTAAAGAAGTTAAAGAGGCTTACGAAACTTTAACGGACCCAAATAAGCGTGCCGCATATGATCAGTATGGTCACGCTGGCCTCGATCAATCTGGTGGTTTTGGCGGTGGCGGATTTGGTGGCGGCGGTTTTGCCGATGCTTTTAGCGATATCTTTGGCGATATCTTTGGTCAAGGTGGCGGGCGTCAGTCTGGACCGCAAGTATATAAAGGCGCTGATTTACGTTACAACATGGAGATCACTCTTGAGCAAGCTGCCGAGGGTTACACGACTCAAATTCGGGTACCAAGCTGGAGTAATTGCAAGCCATGTCAGGGCACTGGCGCTGAACCTGGTAGTAAAGCCGAGAGATGTACTACTTGCGGCGGTCATGGCCAAGTCCGTGTCCAGCAAGGCTTCTTCTCCATGCAACAAACTTGCCCCAAGTGCCGCGGCACTGGTGAGTACATTCCGAAGCCATGCAAGACTTGCCATGGCAGCGGTAAACATAAAGAACAAAAAACACTTGAAATCAAAATCCCTGCGGGTATTGATGATGGTATGCGTGTGCGCTCAGTCGGCAATGGCGAGCCTGGCGTCAATGGTGGACCATCCGGCGATCTTTATGTAGAGGTGAGAGTCAAGCCCCATAAGGTATTTGAGCGTGATGGCAGTGATCTGCATGTCCAAATGCCGATCTCCTTCGCAACTGCAACGATTGGTGGGGATATCGAAGTTCCCACGCTTTCAGGGCGGGTTGAGTTTCCGATTCCTGAGGGCACGCAAACTGGAAAAACATTCCGCTTGCGTAACAAGGGTATTAAAGGTTTACGCTCGACTATCGTGGGTGATCTCTTCGTTCACGTTGCGATCGAGACCCCGGTCAAATTAACTGATGAACAGAGAAAATTACTGAAGAGCTTTGACGATAGCCTGAAATCGGGTGGCGATAAACATAACCCCCATCAAAAGGGTTGGTTCGACGGCGTAAAGAGCTTTTTTAGTTAACTAGTAGCTTGAGCTTATCCAGCGAAGCCGTGTTCGGGTCCGGGGAACTTTCCGGATTTCACTTCTCGAACATAGGCTTTGACTGCCGCCTCAATTGAGGTGTGGCTATCCATAAAGTTTTTAACAAACTTTGGCGGCTTTCCAGGGCTAATGCCCAGCATATCTTGTAGCACTAATACCTGGCCGGAGCAATGTGCGCCTGCACCGATTCCAATGGTGGGAATGGAGAGTGACTCAGTAATCAGTTTGCCCAGTGAAGATGGAATGGCTTCGAGCACAATCATTTGCGCGCCAGCTTGCTCGCAAGCAATTGCCTGCTCAAGCATGAGGCTTGCGGCATCTTTGGATTTACCTTGAACTTTATAGCCACCTAGGATATGAACGGACTGGGGCAATAAACCCAAGTGCGCACAAACAGGAACGCTACGTTCTACTAAATACTGAATGATGTCGACTTGCCAATCACCACCTTCTAGTTTGACCATATCTGCACCTGCGCGCATGAGTTCTGCTGCTGAATCTAAGGCTTGAACAGGATCGCCATAGCTGGCAAAAGGGAGGTCGGCAATGATGAATGCATGGGTGTTAGCTCGAGCAACACATTCGGTGTGATACGCCACTTGCTCAACGGTTACCGGTGTGGTGCTGGAGTGACCTTGAATCACATTCCCTAAGGAGTCCCCAATCAGGATGGTTTCTACTCCGCTACGATTTAACAAGGCTGACATGGTTGAATCGTATGCTGTCAGCATCGTAATTTTTTCACCCTCAGCACGCATGGTGAGGAGTTTAGAAATCGTAATTGGCTTTTCGCCTTGTAAGTAACCCATGGCGTGAGTTTAATGAATTAATGCGCTGATTGGCTATAAACCTGTTTTTCACCGCAATTACAGTTGCGACAAGAGAGTTTTTCAATACGCTGGTCGGCTACATTAGGTAAATACGCCTTGAGTTCGCCAAGGTTCGGCAAAAAGAAATCTGGGGCAATTTCTAACAAGGGTAGTAGAACAAAGGAGCGCTCAATAATTCTGGGGTGAGGGATGGTGAGTTCTGTATCTGTTTGAGATACGCCCTCAAAGGACAGGATATCCAGATCAATTGTGCGGGGTGCATTAGCGTAAGGACGCTCACGCCCAAATTCTTGTTCAACTGCTTGGCAGACGTGCAAAAGGCCATACGGACTTAATTGCGTTTCAATTTCAATCACAGAATTGATATAGTCGCCCCCGGTAGCTTGAAAGGGCGCACTTTGGTATAAGCAGCTTTTCGCCAGTATTTGGAGCTCGCATCGCTGCGCGAGGCACACAATCGCATCAGTAATGAGCTGACGCGTGTCGCCGACATTTCCACCAAATCCAATAAAAGCTCGAGCCATGCTCATTCCAAACAAGAGAAGGGTACACAAAGACTACTGAAACTACTTTACTGAATTTTTCTCAAGTCTGCTTAGTCCGCTGCACTTTCAGTGGGCTCGGCCACTTTGGCTTTTCTACGGCGACGTCGTTTTGTTGGGGAGGCGCTATTGCCAGTCTCATTTTTAACGCTCGCCATCAGGGCTTCTTGTCCAGTCGGGTCGGTTTCAATAAAGCTAGTCCACCATTCGCCCAGGGCTGGATTCTTTTCTCCCGTGGCACAGCGCAGCAGCATAAAGTCATAACCCGCTCTAAAACGTGGAGATTCAATGAGGCGATAGGGGTAGCGTCCAACACGCTTTTCAAAGCGGGGCTGCATTGACCAGATTTCCCGCATATCACTCTCGAAGCGACGCTGAATCACCATGCCGCTACTTTGACTGGCAATCGTCTCATCCATCGCATCATGCAGTGCGGGAATATTGGAAATCCCTTTGGCAATATTCTTTTTCCAATTACCCAGTAGATCTGGCCAGAGCAAAGTCGCGAACAAGAATCCGGCCGAAACACTTTTGCCCGATTGAATACGTTGGTCAGTATTGGCAAGTGCAATACGAACAAAATCATTGGCTTCTTTAGAGTCTGCGCTCTGATCTAAGATGTGATCAAGTAAAGGCAAGAGACCGTGGTGTAAACCTGCATCCTTTAAGCCTTGAATCGCAGCCCATGAATAACCCGACATGAGTAGCTTGAGAATTTCATCAAAGAGGCGAGCCGATGGAACATCGTGAATCAATTTACCTAATTTGGCGATAGGTGCGCGAGTTGCTGCGTCTAAGGTAAAGCCTGTCTTGGCCGCAAAGCGAATGGCACGCAGCATACGAATGGGGTCTTCACGATAGCGCTTCGCCGGGTCACCAATCATGCGCAATGTCTTCTTCTGCATGTCAGCCATACCGCCGTGATAGTCGAGTACGGTTTCAGTAGCAGGGTCGTAGTACATCGCATTGATGCTGAAATCTCTGCGTGCAGCATCTTCGTGCTGGCTGCCCCAGACGTTATCGCGCAAGATGCGACCATTTTCTGCTACATGCTCGCCAGCGTTCTCCAATAGGGCTCTAAAGGTAGATACCTCAATGATTTCAGGTTGGCCTTTACCGAAGAAAGTCACATGCACAATCTGAAAGCGACGACCAATGAGGCGTGCTTTGCGAAATAGTTTTTGCACTTGTTCTGGGGTGGCATTGGTTGCTACATCGAAGTCCTTAGGGCCAATGCCTAAAGCTAAATCTCGTACAGCGCCACCCACAATGAAAGCATCATAGCCAGCCTGCTGCAAAGTCTGAGTTACCTTCACGGCATTTTTTGAAAGTAAATCTGGGTCAATGCGGTGAGTTTTTTTAGGAACTCTTTTCGGTGCACCGGAGGTGTGGGCTGCAGTATGTCGGATCATGGGATCACGACGCAAAATACGTTTAATAAATTTGGTAATCATGCAAACAGTTCAAGTATGGGCCAGTGACGTTTTAAGGCTTCATCACGTAGGCGAGCATCTGGATTAGTAGCAACAGGATTGCTCACTTTCTCCAGGAGAGGTAAATCATTCATCGAGTCTGAATAAAAATAACTTTGTGGCAATTCATCGAATGCGAGCTTTTGAGTAGCAAGCCAATCATGAACTCGTTGAATTTTGCCTTCCCGAAAACTCGGAATCCCCTTAACTTCACCCGTGAAATCAGCAAAAGGCTGGTCTCCCACGGTGGCAGGTTCAGTGGCGACAAGATGTTCAATACCAAAACTCTCTACGATAGGGCGAGTAACAAAGCTATTGGTTGCAGTCACAACGCAGCAAAGATCACCGGCATCTTGGTGGCGCTTCACCAGATCAAGCGCCTGTTGACGGAGCTGGCCAGTAATGACCTCTTGCATGAAGGCGTCATGCCATTCTTTGAGCTGTGCGCGGGAATGTTCGGAGAGTGGCTTTAATGCAAAGCGAAGGAACTCTTGAATATTCAGCTTTCCATCTTTGTAATCTTGATAAAAGCGTTCATTCTGCTCCGCATAGTATTTACTATCGACTACACCAATGCGCGCCAAGAATTGACCCCATTCGTAATCGCTATCGCAGGGGAGAAGAGTGTGATCTAAATCGAACAGTGCTAATTGAGTCATGAATATTTATTTAGGCTGCAAGAGCTCTCTAACGAGGGGCAATGTAACAGCGCGTTTTGTTTCTAGTGAGTAAGCATCTAAGGCATCAATCAAGGCCATCAGGCTAGGCATATCGCGATAAAAGCGATTGAGCAACCAAGGCAATACATCTGACGATAAAACCAAGCCGCGCGCTTGCGCTGCTTGTTGTAAGGCTTCTATTTTCTCATCATCGCCCAAAAGATGAGTTTGAAAGACTAAACCCCATCCCAGGCGGGTACGCAGGTCTTCTCGAAGTCTTAATGCGCCAGGGGCGGCATTACCTGCCATGAAAATATGCATTGCTTTGCTACCCTGAATGGCATTCAGAATCCGAAATAAGGAGGCTACCAGGCGCTCATCCAGTCGATCGACGTCATCAACAGTAATAACTGAGGGTGTATCACTGGAACATAGGGTAGGCAGGCTCTCCTCGAGACTCACCCAGGAAATGGGTTCATTGGGAGTCAGGTGGAAGCATTTCAAATCTAATTGCTGAGCAGCATTGCCAATTGCACCGAGTAAATGAGTGCGACCAGAGCCTTCTGGGCCCCACCAATAGATCCAGCGTTGATTAAGGGGATTCTCACTGGTCAATCTTGGGGCATTTATTTCCCAGGATTTAGCTATTGCCTGCAAGGTAGAGTGCAGCGCTAGATTTTCTCCGGCTAAAAAATTACTGAAGCTGGGTTTGGGTGTGTGGCCAATGTCGAGTGCAAACTGCCTTGGTAGTGAGGGACTATTCATTGCTGCAGTAATTTACTTTTGGTACCACGGACTTTGGGTGTAGCGTGTCCAGCCATATTGCAAAAGTACTAAACCCACAGCGCTGATGGGTAATGCAAGTAGTACGCCAAAGAAACCAAATAACTTTCCAAACAACAATAAGGCAAAGAGCACGGCAACGGGGTGTAAGCCAATTCGCTCACCCACAAGGCGTGGCGTGAGAAAGAAGCCCTCAATGAATTGACCTAATCCATACAGGATGAGGACTCCAATAATTGCGCCGCCAGGCCCAAACTGCAAAAGAGCCGCAAGGACGGCTAGAGTAAAGCCTAGGGTGATACCAATATAGGGAATCACAATCATGAGTGCAGTAAAGACGCCTAAGGCTGCCGCACCTTTAATGCCAATGAGACTTAATCCTACGCTGTAGAAAACGGACATGATCGAAATCACAATCAACATACCCCGGAGGTATTGCGAGAGTAAGCCATCGGCATGCATTGCGAGGTGGTGAATCGTCTCTTGTGCGCGGACCGGAACAATCGTTCTAATGAGTTTGAAAAAATGAGTCCAGTCAATTAATAAATAAAACATGACAAACAAGATCAGAACTGCATTAACGAATCCTGCAATTACCGAACTGCCTGACATCAGTACGGTCTCCAGGGTGGAGGACATCAGCGCATCAGAGTTGTCGTTAAGGTGCGTCGTAATTTTTTGAGTCGCACTGGATTTCAGAGCACCCCAATCCACATCAATATGAAATTCACTCAACTTAGGTCCAAGCCAGGATTGGGTATTTTGGATCCAAGTCGGAAATTGAGCCTTAATCAGGGGAATTTCGGTTTTGATGAGGGTAATAAAGAGGGTCAATATTAAAAATACGACTGCAAGGCCAATAATCATGGCAATCCCAGCGGCCGCCGCGCGGGGTAGGCTACGCCTCTCAAGCCACAAGCAAACTGGGCGTAAGGCGTAAGCCAGAATAAATGCAGTCAGAAAAGGGGTAAAAATTTCAGCCATCGTCCTCGAATCCTCTAGAATTCAATGATTCTACCGACCAAGTAGCGTTTCTTACTAATCTTCTATCTCTGCCATGAACTCACCTACCAATTCTTCCTCAAAAGGCCTTTCCTACCGCGACGCAGGTGTCGATATTGATGCTGGTGATGACCTGGTGGATCGTATTAAGCCTTTAGCTAAGAAAACCATGCGGGAAGGCGTGCTGGCTGGAATTGGTGGCTTTGGCGCCTTGTTTGAGGTCCCAAAGCGCTATAAAGAGCCAGTTTTGGTATCCGGCACCGATGGAGTTGGTACTAAACTCAGATTGGCCTTTGAGTGGAATCGTCATGATACGATCGGCCAAGATTTGGTTGCGATGAGCGTGAACGACATTTTGGTTCAGGGTGCTGAACCCCTCTTTTTCTTAGATTACTTCGCTTGCGGCAAGCTCACTGTAGATACTGCAGCCACTGTCGTTGGCGGAATTGCAAAAGGTTGCGAGTTATCTGGTTGCGCACTCATCGGTGGTGAAACTGCTGAGATGCCCGGTATGTACCCTCCAGGTGAATACGACTTGGCCGGCTTTGCTGTTGGTGCGGTTGAAAAATCCAAAATTATCACTGGTGCAACGATTATCCCGGGTGATGTCGTGTTGGCGATTGCTTCGAGCGGCGCACACTCCAATGGTTACTCGCTAGTCCGTAAAATTATTGAGCGTGCCGGGGCTAAGCCGACTGATGATTTGGGTGGCCGACCTTTGGGTGATGTAGTCATGGCCCCTACACAAATTTATGTAAAGCCTTTGCTCAAGTTGATTGAAGAGATCAATGTCAAGGGCATGGCTCACATCACTGGTGGCGGTTTAGTGGACAACGTTCCACGCGTACTCCCAGAAAATACTCAGGCTGTACTGCATCGCGATAGCTGGCAAATGCCAGAACTCTTCCGCTGGTTGCAGATGAAGGGTGGCGTGGCCGATGCAGAAATGGTGCGCGTATTTAACTGCGGTATTGGTATGGTGGTCATTGTGTCTACCGACCAGGCAGATGCCGCAATTCAATCTCTCAAGGCTGAAGGTTTACATGCTTGGACAGTTGGCGAGGTCGTAGAGCGTCCTGCTGGCGAGCCACAAACTATCGTTATTTAATGCTCGGTAAAAGCCTAGTTATCTAGACTTTGCTTGCAGTACTCTAGGGCCGCGTTCAACTCAGTTGGGTTGAACGGGTCAAATGTCTTTCTTCCAGCAATTGCGCGCAACCAAGTTAATTGTCTTTTACCAAGTTGCCTAGTAGCAGCTAGTGCCTTGTAGCGCATTTCGGCCTGATCTACTTCACCAGATAAATATTCCCAGACTTGTCGATAGCCCACCGAGCGAATGGCAGGGAGATCGCCATGCAAGTTTGGATTTTTTCTCAGTAGTTCGACCTCTTCTAATAATCCTCCGGTGAGCATTTCATCAAAACGCTTTTCTAAGTTTTGATGCAAGCGAAAGCGATCGCTTGGCTCTAATGAAATAAGATTAATCCATTCTGGAATAGTCGACCCTTCCCTACCATCTTCGCTTGGTGAATCTGCTAGCAGTGCTGACATCGGATTGCCTGTAATTGCATAAACCTCTAAAGCACGTTGTACTCGTTGAGAGTCATTGGGCTGTAAGCGCGCGGCAGTCATGGGATCAACCTGAGCTAATTGAGCGTGCATCGCAGGCCAGCCAATCGCCTTACCTTGCTCATCGAGACGGGCGCGGATTGCTGGATCTGCAGGCGGGAGAGACGATAGGCCGTATGCCCATGCCCGCCAGTACAACATCGTGCCACCTACTACAACGGGAATATTCCCGCGCTTACGAATTTCTTTGCTTAGCCGCTTGGCATCATTTGCGAAGCGCGCGGCTGAATAGGATTCGGTAGGTTCTAAGATATCGATTAGGTGATGCTGAACGGCAGCTTGCTCGGCCAGCGTGGGCTTAGCGCTGCCAATATCTAAGCCACGATAGACCAGCGCAGAGTCCATGCTGATTAACTCTACAGTTTGACCTCGGGATTTCGCATGCTCAGCCAATGCCATTGCGAGATGGGTTTTGCCTGCGCCCGTGGGGCCAACAATACAGAGTATGGGTGGCTGATGAGGTGAATGCGTAGGCTGAATGTGAGGTTCAGTTTGCATACCGCATTATAAGAATGAAATGTCGCAATCTGAATTGTTAGCCTGTTAATATCCTTCCAACAAATAGATGGAGCGCGATTTGATCGATACCTTATTGCAGTTGGGTGACTTGCTTTTGCACATTGATCGTCATTTAGACATGGTGATTCAGCAATACGGCTACTGGGCTTATGGCTTGCTCTTTGCCATCGTATTTGCTGAGACTGGTTTAGTGGTGGCCCCCTTCTTACCTGGGGATTCATTATTGTTTATTGCTGGAGCCTATTGCGCTACCGAGCACTTTAATCTGTGGACACTGTGTATTGGATTATTGATTGCCGCAATTGCTGGTAATACAGTGAACTACTTTATTGGTCGCTGGATTGGTGAACGAATTTTTAGTAGCGAATCACGTTGGATCGATCAAGCGGCTTTGCGAAAAACCCATTCTTTTTATGAGAAGCACGGCGGCAAGACCATCATCGTGGCACGCTTTTTGCCGATCATTCGCACCTTTGCGCCATTTGTTGCTGGCGTTTCCGCAATGAACTTTTCTCGCTTCCAGTTTTTCAATGTGACTGGCGCACTCTTGTGGGTCTTTGGTTTAGTGATTACCGGCTACTTCTTCGGAAATATCCCCATCATTCGCCAAAACCTCAATGTGATCGTATTGATTGGCATAGGTGCAGCAGCGATTCCCATTGTGTTGGCTGCTATCTATAAATTATTTCAAGGTAAAAAGAAATAAGGTCGCTCAATAGGGTTGCTTAGTGCAGTTTGGTTTGACTCTCTAGCGTAGCGATATGCTCACGAATGTCTGCCGCATCTTCTGCGCCAGGCATTTCGCTTAAGTAGTGATGCAGGTCAGCTATCGCAGGCCGTACATACTCTAGTTGAGCAAAGATCAAGCCGCGATCACGAACTTCTTCAGCTGAATCTGGTAACAAAATCACTAGACGCTCTTGAATACCCAGCAAACGTTCCCAGCGCTCATTTTCTGAATAAATCATTTTGAGATTTCTCATGAAGCGCGAGAGAATTTCTCGAGAGCTAGAGGCGCGCAAGAAAATATTGAGTGGCAGACTGAGCTCACCGCGATAGCCTTTGGCATCGAGATAGGGATCGAGCATTTCTTGTAATTGATTTTTAGAAAGGGATTCGCCATTTAATGGATCCATGATGATTTCACCTTGTTGCAATGAGATGCGCATCATGAAGTGGTTTGGAAAAGATACTCCGCGAATATTTAAGCCAATTTGCTGTCCAAGCTCCATCATTAAGACCGCCAATGAGATTGGAATGCCGCGACGACTCTCAATGATCTGGTGGAGGTAAGAATTCTCGGGCGCGTAAAAATCATTCTGGTTTGGGCCGAACCCTAGTTCGTTATAAAAAACATGTTTGAGCAACTGCAGGCGCTGAATCGGTGGTGTATCCGGAGTAATGCGCTGTTTAATTTTGTTACCCCATTGATCGATCTGATCAAGTACGCCCTGAACATCGAGATCTGGGTAGGCATGTTGTGCAACTGCCACCGCCGCCTCGGTTAGGGGGAAGTACTCGTCTTCAGCTACGAGGGATGTGAAATAGTCTAGTTGTTGTGTAGGCATAAGAGCTATTTTGCATGACGTAGGAATTTTTGCCAGCGGATTCCGACAAGCCATAAGGCTGAGAAATACACCACAGCGGCAGCGGCTAGCCAGGCAGTCAGCAGTCCCACTCGAATCCAAGGGCTAGATTGGAGTGCAATCCAATGATGTGCAGTGGCGGCGTAATACAAGAGGAGCGCAAAAGGAATTAAGGCAAGCAATAACTGCCCCAAATACTTTAACCATGGGAATCTAGGTAGGGCGCTACGTCGATGCAGGCCTATCCAGAGTAGTGCGGCATTCAAGCAGGCGCCAGCGCCAACTGAGAGGGCAAGACCAGCATGTCCTAACCAAGGCACAAAAACCAAATTGGCTAATTGGGTTGCCACCAAGACTAGCAAGCCAATCTTTACAGGTGTGCGGATATCTTGGCGGGAATAAAAGCCAGGAGCTAAGATCTTCACCAGAATGAGGCCAATCAGACCAACACCATAAGCTGCAAGAGCACGCTGTGTCATCAAGACGTCTAGTGCCGTGAACTTGCCGTAGTGATACAAAACCGCTGCTAGCGGTTCTCCAAAAATAAAGAGGGCAATCGCACAAGGCGCTGCTAGTAAAAAGGTGAGCTGTAAGCCCCAAATTAAAAGCTCACCCGCATGTACCAAATCATTTTTTGCGTTTGCTTTACTCAGGCTCGGTAGCAAGACTGTTCCCAGCGCTACCCCCAAAAGGGCTGTCGGAAACTCCATGAGGCGATCAGCATAGGACAGCCAAGATACGCTACCTGTTTGCAAGCGAGAGGCAATATTGGTATTAATGATGAGAGAAATTTGGGCGACTGAAACTGCAAACACCGCAGGCCCCATTAATTTCATGACACGACGGGCATCCGGATTTTGAACTGCTGCTTTAATTGCCCCGGGTAGGAGACCCACTCTGGGGAGTAGGCCCAAATGCGCGAGGGCTGGAATTTGAATGGCTAGCTGTAATACGCCGCCCAAGAGCACGCCGATACTCAGAGCATAAATCGGCTGGTCCAAGTGGGGCGCCAAAAAGATGGCGCTGCTAATGAGAGCTAAATTGAGCAAAACCGGTGTAAATGCTGGAATGGCAAAGCGGCCAAAGGTATTGAGGATTCCCGCAGAGAGGGAAACCATCGAAATGAGCCCAATGTAAGGGAACATGATTCTAGTCATTACGACACTTGCATCGTAGGCTGGACCACCCTCAAAGCCTGTAGCAATCGCCAGAATCAGCAGGGGGGCGCCAATGACACCTAGGAGTACCGTGAGCAGCAAGGCCCAAAATAAGAGCGTAGCGACTGCATTGACGAGGATTTGGGACTGTTTTACGTCTCCTTGGCTCGAGATTTCTCCCAAAATGGGTACAAATGCCTGAGAAAAGGCGCCCTCGGCAAAGAGTCTGCGGAGCAAATTAGGTAGTCTGAAGGCCACATTAAAGGCGTCAGTCCACTCTGAAGCCCCAAAACTACGGGCAATTAGGGTCTCCCGGAGTAGTCCGGTAATCCTGGAGAGCATGGTGAGGGAGCTGACCTTCGCGGCAGCTGAAAGCAGATTCATGGGCTAATTTTCCCCTATTTATCAAGTGGCTGGGCTTTTTTAGTCCTTTAATGTAAAATCTTGGGTTTTGGTGAGTCAGCTTACAAATTTGGCGAACCCACACATAATTTTAGTTAACCGTATTTTGTAATTTTTATATAGCAAGGTTTAAAGATGGCCAATACCGCACAAGCGCGTAAACGCGCACGGCAGGCAGTAAAACAGAATGAGCACAACTCTAGCTTGCGTTCAAAGCTCCGCACTTCCATCAAGGCAGTTCGTAAAGCAATTGAAACTGGCGATAAGGATGCCGCTGCTAAAGTATTCGCAGTAACTCAGTCCACAATCGATAAGATTGCTGACAAAAAGATTGCTCACAAAAATACTGCATCACGTCAGAAATCACGTTTGTCTGCAGCTATTAAGGCAATGGCAGCGTAAGACTTTTATAGATTTAGGCAGACTTTAGAGTAATCTGAGTCTAAGCCCGCTCCTTATCAGAGCGGGTTTTTGTTTTTAGGGCTGAGAATGCGACTTCGGTTCGAATTCGCAGGCTTCTTCGATTGGCAGGCAATTGTCTTTGGCAAAGTTGATGACAAAGTCGAGCGCTCTTGGATCAAGATCTCTTAGCCTAGTGTCGATAACGACACATGTTACGTTTGCAATAACCACTGGTGTGGCATAGGGTGAGTAAGTGAAGCGGGGATCGCCAGCATCGCCTGGCGGGCGAAATGTGGCCATCACTCCGCAAAGACGTTCGGCCCAGTCACTGGGGCGAAAAGGTTTGCCAGCGTTTGTAATGCCCTGAATGAAAAGCTTTTTGTGGTTCAAGTTGGCGTAGAAATCGTAGTAAGGAATCGGTGTTACTTAGACCTTAGCTTAACAGTCTGCGAAGGCTCTAAGATGACTTTAGGAACTATTTTCGTGCAGTTCGATGCCCCAAACAAAAATGCAAGCTAAACCTTTTGTAGAAAGCTCAACAATGACATCTTTGGCAAAGCCTCAAGTGCCCGGCCAGGTTAAGCATTACTTGCAGTTTGCTGACCTGACGCGCGAGGAATACGACTACCTCCTCAAGCGCTCTGCTTGGCTTAAGACGAAGTTCAAAAGTTACGAGACTTGGCATCCCCTGCACGATCGCACTTTAGCGATGATCTTTGAGAAGCATTCGACTCGTACCCGCCTTTCTTTTGAGGCGGGCATACACCAGCTTGGTGGCCATGCCGTATACCTGAACACTCGAGATACCCAGTTAGGCCGTGGTGAGCCTGTAGAGGACGCTGCGCAGGTGATTTCTAGGATGACGGACATCATCATGATTCGTACCTTTGGCCAAGAGATTATTGAGCGCTTCGCAGCAAATTCTCGAGTCCCCGTAATCAACGGCCTGACCAATGAGTACCATCCTTGCCAAGTATTGGCTGATATCTTTACTTTTGTAGAGGCCCGCGGTCCGATTCAGGGTAAAACGGTTGCTTGGGTAGGTGATGCCAATAATATGGCCTATACCTGGATTCAGGCAGCGGAATGTTTAGATTTTCAAATTCGTTTCTCGGCTCCTGGTGGCTATCAATTGGATGACTCCAGATTGACTCCGAAAGCTTTAAAGCATCTGACGATTTGCGCTGATCCAAAAGATGCCTGTAAGGGCGCCGACTTGGTTACTACCGATGTATGGACTAGCATGGGTTACGAGGATGAAAATACTTCTCGTATGGCTGCTTTTAAAGACTGGATGGTCGATGAAGAATTAATGGCATTGGCAAAACCTGAGGCTTTGTTTATGCATTGCTTGCCAGCGCATCGTGGTGAAGAGGTTTCTGCAGAAGTGATTGATGGTCCTCAAAGCATCGTTTGGGAAGAGGCCGAAAATCGTTTACATGTTCAAAAGGCCTTGATGGAGTATTTACTCTGCGGCCGTTTGGACTAAGTATTTAAGTAATTTATCTTTGTTAGTGATTAGTTAATTTTTTGATTGAATAGAAATCATGTCTGATATTAAAAAAGTAGTTTTAGCGTATTCCGGTGGTCTTGACACCAGTGTGATTCTCAAATGGCTTCAAGATACTTATCAATGTGAGATCGTTACCTTTACAGCTGATTTAGGTCAGGGTGAAGAGTTAGAGCCGGCACGCGCCAAAGCGCTGCAGTTTGGCATCAAGCCAGAAAATATCTTTATCGACGACTTACGTGAAGAGTTTGTACGTGACTTTGTATTCCCCATGTTCCGCGCCAATACGATTTACGAAGGTGAATACCTTTTAGGCACATCCATCGCGCGTCCATTGATTGCTAAGCGCCAAATTGAAATTGCTCGCGCGACTGGTGCTGACTCTGTATCGCATGGCGCTACTGGTAAAGGTAATGACCAAGTACGTTTTGAGTTGGGCTACTACGCACTCGAGCCAGGAATTAAGGTCATTGCACCATGGCGCGAGTGGGATTTACTCTCCCGAGAAAAATTGATGGCCTATGCAGAAAAGCATGGCATCCCAGTAGAGATGAAGCATAAGCAAGGCGGCTCACCTTATTCAATGGATGCCAACTTATTACACATCAGCTACGAAGGTCGTCATCTCGAGAACCCAAATGCTGAAGCAGAAGAATCCATGTGGCGTTGGACGGTATCCCCTGAGAAGGCTCCAGATGCTCCAGAAATTATTGAAATTGAATTCCGTGCTGGTGATCCAGTGGCGATTAATGGTAAAGCTTATAAACCACATGAGTTGCTAGCTGAACTCAATCGTATTGGTGGCATGCATGGCATTGGTCGTCTTGACTTAGTTGAGAACCGCTTTGTAGGCATGAAGAGCCGTGGCTGCTATGAAACCCCTGGCGGCACTATCTTGTTAAAAGCACACCGCGGTATTGAGAGTATTACCTTGGACCGTGAAGTAGCTCACCTCAAAGATGACCTGATGCCACGCTACGCAAGCCTCATCTACAACGGTCTGTGGTGGGCGCCAGAGCGTCTGGCTCTGCAGACCTTGATCGATCACACGCAACAAATGGTGAATGGGGTTGTGCGTCTGAAGCTCTACAAAGGCTCTGTTTCTGTGATCTCGCGCGATTCAGCGAATACTTTGTTTGATAAGACTATCGCTACCTTTGATGACGATGGCGGTGCATATAACCAAGCCGATGCGGGTGGATTTATTAAGCTCAATGCTTTGCGTATGCGGATTGCTGAAACTGCAAGACGTAAGCGTGCGAAATAATTTAGATAAATAACAAGCTAGTAATTCAGATTAGAAAGAATAAAGATGCAATTTGATCAAGTTTCTGTAGGCAAAAAAGCCAATGTATTTTTCGATGGTAAATGTGTATCTCATACCGTGACCCTGCCAAACGGTGTTCGTAAATCTGTTGGTGTGGTGTTGCCAAGTACTTTACGTTTTGACCTCAGCACAAAGGAAGTTATGGAAGTAGTTGATGGTAATGCGTTTGTCAGTATTAACGGCGCGCCAGAGGTCGAGTTCAAAGCGGGTCAAAGCTGGGAAGTGGAAAAAGGTGGTTATTTCATTATTCGTGCTGAGTCTCCAGTGCACTATGTGTGCCATTTTGAGTAAATGAATTAACTGCTGATGCTGAAACCACCTGCGGGTGGTTTTTTCATTCCAATGAGTGTAAAAATTACAACATGAAACTTAATCTAGCTATTCTGATGCTTTTAGTATGCTTTCCGTTCCTTGCGCGCGCACAGGTATTTGATGTTCCTTATAAGGATGATCCACCCACAAGAACGCTACTGGTAGCGACGCCAAATGCAAAGGCGGCAGTTTTATTATTTCCCGGTGGCGGTGGCATGTTGCGTCTTCAGGATGATGGATCCAGTACCAACTTCCATACTTTCGTGCGCTCAAAGAATTTATGGGCTCAATACGGAATAGATGCCATATTGGTTGATACACCCTATGATTTAGGGGGTGGAATGAGAAACTCTAGATCTATTAGAAATCACCAGCAAAGAATTTTGAATGTTGTGCGTTATTACAAAGAGAGGCTCAATTTACCAATTTGGATTTTTGGTCACAGCATGGGGACTGTGAGTGTTACAGAGTTTGCGAATGGTGGAAAAGATCAAGCGGCGTTAATTTCTGGAGTTATTGTTGCCGGCACCTATCGCTCAGCTTCCATTGACTCGGATGTCACTATGCCGGTACAAGCCATTCATCATGTAGATGATGGCTGTGCAAGCACTCCTTTTTCCACCTCAGAGGCAATTATTAAAAATAGACCCAGCAAATCTCCATCCCAGTTTGTTCCGATGGAGGGCGGTGTGAGCGAGGGTGATGTATGTGGCTCAAAGGCGTATCACGGCTTTAATGAGAAAGAGCCTGAATTTATTAAGGCCGCAGCGCAATTTATCCTAAAGAACTAGATGCTCTACCTTTTAGGTAATCCCTGAATGGCCGTGCCGGGTAAGATGACTCTCTCAGAGAACCACTGTTTATTCATCTCAAGTGCATAACGCACTGCTGCCTTAGGGCAGTGGTTATTAGTGGTCTCGGCCTGCATCTCTTCTATATTCACAATCTTGCCGTCATCAGCAATGAAGGCAATCGATAGAGGAATCTTCGTGTTGTTCATCCAGAAGCAATGCCCTGCTTTTTGCTCAAAGATAAAAAGCATGCCAGAGTTCGTGGACATGCTGGTGCGATTCATGAGTCCGACCTCGCGAGCCTTGGGTGTATCAGCTAACTCCGCCTGAATACGATAGATGCCTGTCTTGAGTTCGATCGTTGGCAAGCCTACATTTTGTTGTGCAAACGATGGCGCTGAAAAGATTCCAGAAATTGCTGCCAGTGAAAAAGTGAATTGTTTGATGTAGGGTAAATGCATGAAGTTCTGTCTGGTCTTGGTGAGTGAGAGTAATTCTAAGGCAAGAAAACACAGGCGAAAAAAAACCCAGGAACAAGTCCTGGGTTTTAGTAATGATCTAAAGCAGATTAAGCTGCTTGGATATTAGTAGCTTGTTTGCCCTTAGGACCTTGGGTAATGTCAAACGTTACCTTTTGGTTTTCCTTGAGTGTTTTAAACCCAGGCATTGTGATTGCGCTGAAATGCGCAAACAACTCTTCTTCACCATCATCAGGTTTGATAAAGCCAAAACCTTTTGCATCATTGAACCACTTAACAATTCCGGTCGCCATGCGAACTCCATTACATAAACTTAAAACAACCGTGATGAGGGTGAATACTTTTTAATCAGTCTCGCTCTACAACACGCCTAAATAGGACTTCAAATAAAGCCTACCCCTTGATTGTTTGCCCTTTATGGTGGGGTGTCAAGGGGGTGGGTAAATATAGTTACTCTTAAACCCCCCTTTTTTTATCGAAAAATGCCCCAATATAGTATTTAAGGCTCTTTCTTGATGGTTTTTTTGCAACAAAGCTTCAAAATCCTAATTTTTACATCTGTGTTTAGAATGTTTCATATGAGTCGTACAACGAAAAATCCAACGGTTGGCAATCCAGGCAACCCCCACATTGAAGACACCATTCTTCTCGAAAAGCAGGCCGAGAAACTAAAGTCGCCTTCGATGTATAAAGTTTTACTATTAAATGACGATTACACGCCCATGGAATTTGTGGTGATGGTCATTCAGGAGTATTTTAATAAGGATCATGAGACAGCTACACGGATCATGTTGCAGGTTCATTTGGTTGGTAAAGGTATTTGCGGTTTATTTACACGTGATGTTGCAGCAACAAAAGTGCATCAAGTTATAGAGCTCTCGCGCGAAGCGGGTCACCCACTACAGTGCACTATGGAGGAAGCATGATTGCCCAGGAATTAGAAGTCAGTTTGCACATGGCGTTTGTTGATGCGCGAGCTTCAAGACATGAATTTATTACGGTGGAGCATTTGCTTGCCGCCTTACTAGACAACGCGACTGCAGTGGAGGTTTTAAAAGCCTGCGCTGTCAATATTGCTGAGCTTCGTGCTCAGCTCAAAAATTTTATTAACGACAATACGCCTGTGGTTCCGGGCAGCGATGAAGTTGATACCCAGCCAACCCTAGGTTTTCAGCGAGTGATCCAGCGTGCCATCATGCACGTGCAATCCACTTCAAATGGGAAGAAGGAAGTTACCGGGGCAAATGTACTCGTAGCTATCTTTGGTGAAAAAGATTCTCATGCAGTGTATTTCTTGCAACAGCAAGGTGTCACTCGTTTGGATGTGGTGAACTTTATTAGTCACGGTGTGCGTAAAGATCAAGCTGAGAGTGTGAAGCCTGCTGAGGCTGCCCAAGAGACCGAGGATGCATCGTCTGGCGGCAAGGAGAGCCCCTTAGAGCAATACACCCAGAACCTTAATGTGCTGGCTAAGCAGGGTAAGATTGATCCGCTGATTGGGCGCGATAGTGAAGTTGAGCGCGTGATTCAAGTACTGTGCCGTCGCCGTAAAAATAATCCGCTATTGGTGGGTGAGGCGGGTGTGGGTAAGACTGCGATTGCTGAAGGTTTAGCTTGGAGAATTGTGAAGGGTGATGTCCCTGAGATCTTGGCTGATGCCACAGTCTATTCATTAGATATGGGTGCGCTATTGGCGGGTACCAAGTACCGCGGTGATTTTGAGCAACGTTTGAAGAGTGTTCTCAAGTCTTTAAAAGACAGCGCCCATGGTGTTTTATTTATCGATGAGATTCACACCTTAATTGGTGCGGGTGCTGCATCGGGCGGCACATTGGATGCGAGCAATTTACTCAAGCCTGCTCTATCGAATGGCCAGCTCAAGTGTATCGGTGCAACCACCTTTACTGAGTACCGTGGCATTTTCGAAAAAGATGCAGCTCTGTCGCGTCGCTTCCAGAAAGTGGATGTGGTTGAGCCAACTGTTGATCAGACCGTACAAATCTTGCGTGGCTTGAAGTCACGCTTTGAAGAGCACCACGGTGTTAAGTACGCTTCCGCTGCATTGGTTGCTGCAGCCGAATTATCTTCACGCTACATTAATGATCGCCATTTGCCGGACAAAGCAATTGATGTGATTGATGAGGCCGGTGCAGCGCAACGTATCTTGCCGAAGTCCAAACAGAAGAAAACCATTGGTCGTCCTGAGATTGAAGAGATCGTCGCGAAAATCGCTCGCATACCGCCACAATCTGTCACTGTGGACGATCGTAGCAAGCTTCAGACCTTAGATCGGGATATCAAGAGTGTGGTGTTCGGTCAAGATCCTGCCATTGAGGCTCTAGCGAGCGCAATCAAGATGACTCGTGCTGGTCTTGGCAAAATCGATAGACCAATTGGTTCATTCCTGTTCTCAGGTCCAACTGGTGTGGGTAAGACAGAGGTTGCGAAGCAGCTTGCTTATATATTAGGTATCGAGCTCCTGCGCTTTGATATGTCTGAGTACATGGAGCGTCATGCTGTCAGCCGCTTAATTGGCGCTCCTCCAGGATATGTAGGCTTTGATCAAGGTGGTTTGCTCACTGAGGCCGTTAATAAGAAGCCGCATTGTGTTCTCTTGCTTGACGAGGTTGAAAAAGCACATCCAGATATTTTCAATATCCTCTTGCAGGTCATGGATCACGGTACTCTCACCGATAACAACGGTCGTAAAACCGATTTCCGTAATGTCATCATCATCATGACAACCAATGCTGGTGCTGAAGCAATGCAGAAGTCCACCATTGGCTTTACTAATGCCCGCGAGTCTGGTGATGAGATGGCGGATATTAAGAAGTTCTTCACACCAGAATTCCGTAATCGTTTAGATGCAATTGTTTCCTTTAAGGCGCTGGATGAGACCATCATCATGCGCGTGGTGGATAAGTTCTTGATGCAGTTAGAGGAGCAACTCCATGAGAAGAAGGTGGATGCTACATTTAGCCCAGCATTGCGTGCGCATTTAGCTAAGCATGGCTTTGATCCGCTCATGGGCGCAAGACCAATGCAGCGAATTATTCAAGATACGGTACGCAAAGCACTTGCCGATGAATTGCTATTTGGTAAGTTGGCGCAGGGTGGTCATGTGGATGTCGATATTGATGCCGATGGCAAAGTTCAACTTCAGTTTGATGCCCCAGTAGTTCCGGGTAAGCGCCCAAAAGCTGATGTAGCGCCGGTTGAAGAAATTTGATGCTTCTGAAGTCTGGATGATCTAGTTAGGAAAAACTGAAGGGATTGAGCTTGGTGCAGTACCAAGTTCAATCCCTCAACCATTTTTATCAGTACCAGCTTCGATAGGCGCTACTAGAGCTCAATTGCTCACTCGGCAATAAAGGTATTTTCTAGTTTTCCAATTCCGCCCATTTCAACCACAACCACATCACCGTTTACTAAATATTTTGGTGGTTTAAATCCAATGCCAACTCCTACTGGGGTGCCAGTGGCAATGAGATCACCTGGATACAGAGTGATGCCTGCTGAAACTGTAGCAATCATATTGGGAATATCAAAAATCAAATCCTTGGTATTGGAATTTTGTCGCAATTCTCCATTGACCCAGCATTTGACAGATATATCGTTTGCATCTACTTGATCTGCTGTCACAACCCAAGGGCCCATGGGGCAGAAGGTATCAAAACTTTTTCCCAGAAACCACTGTTTATGACGTTGTTGCCAGTCGCGAGCAGTGACGTCATTGATTGCGGTATAACCCCAAACATGGTTCATTGCATCTGCTTCGCTAATACCTTTTCCACCTTTACCAATCACAATGGTTAGCTCAGCCTCGTAATCAATGGCTGTGGATACGGCAGTAGGAATGATGACATTCGTGTTAGGACCGGTTACGGATTCTGGTGGTTTGGTAAAGAATATGGCGTGACTAGGAATATCTTCCCCCGGTTTTGCACTGCTATCAAAACCGCTATTAGAAAATTCTTTGGCATGCTCATGGTAATTTTTGCCAACGCAAAAAATATTTCTGCGGGGTCTGGGAACTGGTGCAAGTAGTCGAATATCGCTAAATGCATAAGTAGCTATGGGCTTTGGTAACTGACCCTTTAAATCAGCGCGCAAAAGAGCGACAACACCATCCTCGCTGAGGTTCACTCCAAGATCAAATTCTTCAACTGTTGTGCCGTCAGGTGAAATCGATCCAACCCGTGTTTTGCTGGGTTCGCTAATTAAAGAAAAGGCTGCATATTTCATATTTTTCTCCATTTGGGGTTTGTCTCTAGGGGCCCCCTTGTTTATTTAACTCAATCAAACTTATAGTAGGATAAATAATAACCACATAACTAACACGAAGAGGCAGAAATGAATATTAGCCGCCAACTGATTTGCTTAGCTAGTTGCTTGCTCTTGACTTCAGCATTTGCGCAAACATCTGAATCATGGCCTACAAAATCCATCAATATGGTCGTACCATTTCCACCAGGTGGCGTAGCGGATACCGTGGGGAGGCCTGTTGCTGATGCCCTTTCCAGGATTCTAGGTCAGCCAGTAGTTGTTGAGAATAAACCGGGTGCTGGCGGAGGAATTGGCATGGCGGCAGTAGCTAAATCGAAACCTGATGGTTACACCATTTTGATGGCCCTATCTTCAATCTCCATCATTCCTGAGGCGGATAAAATTGTTGGGCGTGAGCAATCTTTTCAGTTAAATCAATTAAAGCCAATAGCGCGCTTTACTGCCGATCCGACCGTTTTAGTGGTTAGGGCAGATAGTCCATGGAAAGATTACAAGTCTTTTGCCGCTGCTATGCGCTCTAATCCTGGTAAATATAACTTTGGCTCTTCTGGAAATTACGGCACGATGCATGTGCCCATGGAAATGCTCAAGTCTTCCGAAAAGTTCTATATGGTACATATACCTTACACAGGAGCGGGCCCAGCTATCGTGGGTCTATTGGGTGGTCATGTTGATGCAATTGCTACAGGACCTTCCTCAATTGTTTCACAGATAAAAGCTGGCAAAGTCCGCGCTCTTGCACATTGGGGTGATGGTAGATTGGCTAGCATGCCTGACGTGCCTAGCTTTAAAGAAATGGGAGTGAAGATTGAATTTTCTCAATGGGCTGGGCTCTTTGTTCCTAGCGCCACCCCAGAAAATATCACCAATCGCTTACGTGAGGCAGCTAAGCAAGCCGCTAATGATGAACGCGTTCGCTCGGTGATTAATGCTGCTGGAAGCCCCATCCAATATCTAGATGCACCTGAGTTCAAGGTTTATTGGGACAAAGAGTCTGCTCAAATGGGCGACATCGTTAAGAAAATTGGTAAGGTGGAGTGACGGCTTAATTAACTGCGGCCTGTACTTCCAAACCCGCCAGCCCCACGACTACTCTCAGTAAACTTCTCAACGACTTTGAGTTCCACCTGTTGTACTGGCATCACTACCAGTTGCGCTAAGCGCTCCATGGGCTCGAGTTTGAATGCTGTAGAGCCACGATTCCAAGTACTCACCATCAGTTGGCCCTGGTAATCCGAATCGATCAATCCCACTAAATTTCCGAGAACGATTCCATGTTTATGGCCAAGACCAGAACGCGGCAGGATAAATGCAGCATAGCGTGGATCTTCTACATAAATCGCTAAACCTGTTGGGACGAGGATTGTTTGTCCAGGAGCAATTTCAATTGCTTCATCAATGCAGGCGCGCAGATCTAATCCAGCACTACCAGGAGTTCCATATGCGGGTAATTGGTCGCGCATACGCTCATCGAGAATTTTGACTTGAAGTTGTTGCATGGGATTTCCTAAAACTGGGTTTGATTGTTATATTTTTTTAGCAACTAGTTGAATGAGCTGACGTGCAAGTTGAAGCTTTTCGGCTTTCGCCATTTTCTTGCTACCGCTTGCATCGACGATGAGTAGTTGGTTGAGATCGCTGCCAAAAGTATCTGGACCAATATTACCGATAATCATCGGAATGCCTTTACGTTTACGCTTTTCTTCCGCATACTTTTGGAGCTCAGTAGACTCTGCTGCAAAGCCAACGCAGTAGGGATATGGCTTCCCACCTTTAGTTTTAACCGTTTTTACTACATCAGCAAGAATGTCGGGGTTGGCGACAAATTCTAAATTTGGAGCTTGTTTACCTTGGCGCTTAATTTTCTCTTTTGCAGGCTTGGCAATACCCCAATCAGCTACTGCAGCTACTGCAAAGAAAATATCGTAGTCAGTCGATTGCATGGTGGCTGCATGCATTTCTTTGGCACTAACTACATTGGTGCGGGTAATTTTTCCTGCTGCCTCTAATGGTGTGGTGAGATCGCATGGGCCTGCTACTAAGTGTACTTCTGCGCCAGCCTCAAGAGCTGCGCGGGCAATAGCAAAGCCCATCTTGCCTGAGCTACGGTTAGTGATACCTCGCACTGGATCAATGGCTTCAAAAGTGGGTCCAGCTGTAATCAGTACACGTTTTCCAAGGAGTGGCTTCTTCTGAAAGAAAGCAATCAATTGCTCGGTGATCTCTGCGGGCTCAAGCATGCGCCCAAAGCCGACTTCACCACATGCTTGGAACCCGCTTGCAGGGCCGAGTAAGGTGACTTTGTCTGCAATGAGCCGCTCTGCGCTTCTTTGTGTGGCAGCATGCTCCCACATTTGCTTGTTCATGGCGGGGGCCAGGAGTAGTGGGCAATCTCTTGCCAAGCACAAGGTGCTGAGCAAGTCATCAGCCAATCCGAGGGAAAGTTTAGCCATCAGATCCGCACTTGCGGGCGCAATCAAAATCGCATCGGCAGATCTAGAGAGTTCAATATGCGCCATATTGTTAGCAATGCTGCTATCCCATTGGCTGGTATAAACGGGATTGCCCGTGAGTGCCTGCATCGTGACAGGTGTTACAAATTGCTGAGCAGCTTCTGTCATCACCACTTGGACGCTGGCACCTTCTTGCATCAATTGTCGTGCTAGCTCGGCAGATTTATAGGCCGCAATGCCACCAGAAATGCCGAGAACGATTTTCTTATTTAAAAGTGATTGCATGACGCCAGCTTAAAGGGATTGGGAGGTTTTGCCAAATGACTTGCGCAACTCGCCCCAAATGATGAGAGCTGCACCAATACAAATGGCGCTATCCGCAATATTGAAGGCTGGCCAATGCCAATTAGCATAATGCAGGTCAATAAAGTCCACCACAGCGCCATACATGATGCGGTCTAAGACATTCCCTAGTGCACCGCCTAGGATGAGGCTCAAAGCCCAGCAGAGTATCTTGTCGCCCAAGCTCTTTCGTAGTAGCCAAAAAATGTAAGCAGACGCCGCTAACCCAAGGATCGTAAAGAACCAACGTTGCCATCCAGAGCTTTGCGCTAAAAATGAAAACGCTGCTCCTGGATTAAATAGTAACAACCAGTTCATAAATGGCAAAACAGGTTCAGGCACGCCCAGCTGTAAATTACTCAAGGCAGACCATTTACTCAGCTGGTCTAGCAATAGCGTAACGGTTGCAATCGCTAGATAACGGAGAAAAGAGAGATTTGTGCTCATGATGTGATGGCGATCTTTTTACTATGTTACTTATGCAAATAGACGGGATTCACCGCTTCCGAAAAGATTACTGATGCAGCGACCACATAACTCTGGATGTTCAGTGTTGAGGCCAATATCTTGAGTGTGATGCCAGCAACGACCACATTTCTTATATTGACTACCGCGAACAAGCACTTCGAGACCTGCATTGCTGAGTTCTAGATTGGCGCTAGAGGTGATGGTCACAAAACGCAGATCGTCTTCGAGAGAATGCAGAATTGCAAAATCAACATCAGCTACTTTGATAGTCAGCTCGGCTTGCAGTGAAGAACCTACATTGCCTGCTTCACGCTCAATCTCAATGGCCTTGGTTATCTCGGAGCGGATTTCTCGAACACGATTCCATTTGGCAAGGAGCTCAGTAGCCTGGGTAATTTCTGGGAAGGTGCCGAACTCTTCCATGAAGATGGATTCGCTTGGTTTCTCATTCGCACCATGCGGGAAAGACAGCCAAGCTTCTTCAGCGGTAAACGAGAGGAAAGGAGCAAGCCACTTCAGTAAGTTGCGAGTGATGTGGAAAAGGGCGTTCTGCGCTGCACGACGCTCTCTCGAATCTGGGGCGCTCGTATAGAGGCGGTCTTTCAGAATATCTAAGTAGAAGCCACCCAAATCTTCTGAGCAGAAAGTGAGCATACGCGCTACAGCAGGCTGGAACTCGTAAGCTTTATAGTGCGCTTGTACATCTTGCTGCAACTGATTAGCCAGTGCAACAGCATAACGATCAATCTCTAGCCATTCGCTTGCAGGCATTGCATGCTGGCTTGGGTCAAAGTCAGATAGGTTAGCCAACAAGAAGCGTAATGTATTGCGAATACGGCGATAGCTTTCCACTACACGTTTCAGAATTTCATCGGAGATGGTCATCTCCCCAGAGTAGTCAGTAGAAGCTACCCACAAACGAATAATCTCCGCACCCAACTTATCAGCAACTTGTTGTGGGGCAATCACATTACCTACCGACTTACTCATCTTGCGGCCTTGGCCATCAACGGTAAAGCCGTGTGTCAACAGCGCCTTGTAAGGCGGCTTACCATCGAGCATGGCACCAGTCAGTAAAGAAGAGTGGAACCAGCCGCGATGTTGGTCTGAGCCCTCTAGATAAAGGTCAGCTAAACGACCATCTGCATTTTCAGCTTCAGGACGATAAAGTTCCGCACGATGTGAGCCACGAATCACGTGCCAATGCGTAGTGCCAGAGTCAAACCACACATCCAAGGTATCGCGATTCTTTTCATATTGAGCTGCTTCTTCACCCAGTAGTTCAGCTACTTCCAGTTTTTGCCAAGCCTCAATACCTTCTTTTTCAACACGCTTCGCAATTTCTTCGAGCAATTCAACGGTGCGAGGATGTGGCTCGCCACTTTCTTTGTGAACAAAGAAAGCCATTGGTACACCCCATTGGCGTTGACGAGACAAGGTCCAATCAGGACGGTTGGCAATCATGCTGTTTAAGCGCTGCTTGCCCCATGCCGGGAAGAACTCAGTGCTTTCAATGCCGGCTAAGGCTAATTCACGCAGACTGGCTTTGCCATCGGATGGTTTTTTATCCATACTCGCAAACCACTGCGAAGTCGCACGATAAATAATCGGCGACTTGTGACGCCAGCAATGCATGTAAGAGTGAGTATAGGTCTTATCTCGCAAGAGGCTGCCTGCTTCACGCATGGCTTCAACAATCTTCGGATTGGCTTTCCAAATATATTCATTGGCAAAGAGCGGCAACCAAGAGGCGTAGACACCATTGCCCATGACTGGATTCAAGATATCCTTATCTGCGAGTTTGTTGGCTTTGCAAGACTTAAAGTCTTCCTCACCATAGGCTGGTGCAGAGTGCACAACACCAGTACCAGTATCGAGCGTGACGTACTCGGCAGGATAGATTGGTGAAAGACGCTTATAACCATCATGCAATGGTGCTAGCGGGTGCCAGAAAGAAATCTTGGCTAACTGATTACCTAAACAAGTGGCGATGACTTTGCCCTCGAGACCAAAATCTTCCAAACAAGTTTCCACACGATCTTCTGCCATGATGAGTAACTTGTCACCAGTGTCGACTAAAGCGTAGCTGAGTTCAGGGTGAACATTCAATGCTTGATTAGAAGGAATAGTCCAAGGAGTTGTTGTCCAGATCACAATCATTCCAGGCTTGGCTGGGATCTCACTTAGACCAAATGCTTTGGCGAGTTGTGGACGCTGCCCATCATCAAAAGCAAATCCCACATCTACTGTTGGGTCAGTCTTGTCTTGGTATTCCACTTCAGCTTCTGCTAATGCGGAGCCGCAGTCGAAACACCAGTTCACTGGTTTGAGGCCGCGGAAAACATATCCCTTTTCCCAGATCTTCCCAAGTGCACGAATTTCATCGGCCTCATTACGGAAGTTCATGGTCAGGTAAGGATTATTCCAGTCACCCAAAACACCCAGGCGCTCAAAGTCGATCTTTTGCTTGTCTACCTGCACTTTTGCATACGCACGTGCTTTAGCTTGTACTTCAGCCGTCGGCAGATTTTTGCCAAACTGTTTCTCAATCTGAATCTCAATCGGCATACCGTGGCAATCCCAGCCGGGAACATAGGCAGAGTCGAAGCCCATTAACCAGCGGGACTTTACGATCATGTCCTTGAGAATCTTATTAACCGCATGACCAATATGAATATCACCATTTGCATAAGGGGGGCCATCATGCAAAATGAACTTCGGTTGATTGGCATGCGCTGCACGAATCTTTTCGTAGAGTTTATTTTTCTGCCACTGTGCAACCCATTGTGGTTCACGTTTCGGCAAATCTCCCCGCATCGGAAACGATGTTTCTAAAAGATTAACGGGGTAAGAGTTTTCTTTTTCAGACATAAGATTTTTTCAGGAAATAATTTCTGGCATGCGCTGCATCAGATGCAATCGCTTTGGTAAGTGTATCGAGATCAGAGTACTTCGCCTCATCACGGATTTTTTCTAAGAGCTCCACGGTAATAATTTTTCCGTAGACATTGGCGTTGTAATCAAAGATATGGGTCTCAAGCAATACGCGACCTTCATCTTCCACTGTCGGCCTCACGCCTAGACTGGCTACCGCAGGCAGTGGCTTCTCTCCAAGTCCCAGGACTTGTGCAGTAAAGATCCCGGAGCAGGCAGGTTTACGGTGATGCAAGTGATTAGCAACGGCGAGATTCAGTGTGGGGAAGCCTAAAGTGCGGCCCAGCTTTTGCCCATGAATGACGTGGCCAGAGATACCGTAAGGACGACCTAGTAATTTACTAGCTTGATCCATATCCCCATCAGCCAAGGCATTGCGCAATGCTGAGCTAGAAATTCTTTCGCCATCTTCTTGTACGGTGTGAATACTAGAAACTTCAAAACCAAATTGTTCGCCTGCCGCTTTCAGGCTTGCAAAGTTGCCAGCGCGTTTTGCGCCATAGCAAAAGTCATCACCAATCAAAATCCATTTGGCATTGAGCTGCTTCACAATAATTTCAGAAACAAATTCTTCAGGAGTCAGGCGGGCGAATGCGGAATTAAAGTGCTCCACTACTATGCGATCGATACCAATGTTGGCAAAGGCAGCAAGCTTGTCACGCAAATTGAGAATTCTTGGAGGCGCTTGTTCTGGAGAAAAGAATTCTTTAGGGTGCGGTTCGAAAGTCATGACGCAACTAACTAAGCCGCGTTCTTGCGCGCCATCTTTCAGTTCTTTGAGCAGGGCGTGATGACCCCTGTGCACGCCATCGAAATTGCCGATGGTTAAGGCACAAGCCGGTCCTGCGGAAAACTGGGTAGGGCCACGGAATACGTTCACTAAATCACTTTCAGGGTCGCTTTCGGGGTAACCATCAATTATATTGTGGGCATGCCATCTATCGTCACCTTAATCTCTGGCCGCGGATCTAATTTCGAGGCTATCGTCAAAACAGCTCAAAAAGAGCAGTGGCCGGTTACTTTTGCCGGGGTTATTGCAAACCACTCTGCCGCCAAAGGCCTTGATTTTGCTCGATCTCAGGGCATTCCGGCCTTTGCCATCGAACATCGGGAGCACGCTACTCGAGAGTCCTTTGATGCCGCTCTCATGGCGAAAATCGATGAATTAGGCGCTGATTTAGTGGTTCTAGCGGGTTTTATGAGGATTCTGAGTCCAGGCTTTATTCGCCATTTCGAAGGTCGCCTGATCAATATTCACCCCGCCTTGCTACCAGCCTTCCCAGGATTGCATACCCATGAGCGCGCTTTGGCTGCTGGAGTAACTGAACATGGCGCTAGCGTGCATTTTGTTACCGAGGGTGTGGATGAGGGCCCCATCATCTGCCAAGCCTCAGTTCCAGTGCTTCCCAGTGATGATGCGGATAGCTTGGCAGCGCGAGTTTTGGCTGCTGAGCATCAGATTTACCCGCGGGCCGTAAAATGGTACCTAGATGGACGATTGCGAATAGAAGGTAATCAAGTTCAGGTTAAACCACCGGAGTCGCAATTAATAAAATTATGAGTAAAGAACGTTCATCCCGTGCAGCTAGCGCTGGCAGTAAATCTGGATCAAGATCCGAGTCACGCTTAGGCCCACAAAAAAGTTATGCCGCTAAATCAAAAGATCCCTTGCGTCGCCCAGAGCGTCGCAATGCGAGTGGCAACATCATTGCACCAGAAGGCCAAAAAAACTTTTCTAATGCGAAGGCTTTGCCTCAGCATGCAATTCATTTAGAGCGTCTGCTTCCAGAGTTGCTGAATTTCGAACAACCAGCTGACCGTGTAGTGAGTCGCTATTTTCGCTCTGAGCCTCAGCTGGGTAACCGTGATCGCGCCTTGATTGCAGAAAGTGCTTTTGCGATCCTGCGTCGCAAAAATGAGTTCTCGCAATTTGCTTCCAGCGGCGAGGGTTCGCAGGCTAGACGCTTAGCCCTATTGGGTTTGCTGTCCGCTTTGTCTGAAGGTGGCTTAGGTTCTGCTAACCGTGCTGAGAGTGCTATTGCCGACTTAGCTCACGTATTGAAGACAGGCGAGTACGAATGGTTGCAACGTTTTGCCACGGTCGATCCATCAGCACTCAATCCCTTAGTTCAGAATAATTTGCCTGAATGGCTTTGGGATGCGTTTGGAAAATATCCCGGTGAAGAATCACGTGAAGCATTAGCTAAGTCACTCATGCATCCAGCCCTTTTGGATTTGCGTGCCAACACCATGAAAACGACTCGCGAGCAATTGCTGGCCGAGATGAATGCTTTAGGTGGTCGATATCAAGCTATCCCAACTCCGTATGCGCCGGATGGTGTTCGCATTATGGGTAAGCCCGCCTTACAAAATACTGTCAGCTTTAAGACGGGCATGTTTGAGGTTCAAGATGAAGGTAGTCAGTTATTGGCTTACTTACTTGCGCCTAAGCGTGGCGAGATGGTGGTGGACTTTTGTGCTGGCGCCGGCGGTAAGACTTTAGCCATTGGAGCGATCATGCGCTCTACTGGCCGTTTATATGCCTTGGATACATCAGAGCGTCGGTTAGCTAATTTAAAGCCTAGACAAGCCCGCAGCGGCCTCTCTAATGTTCATCCCGTGTGGATTGATAGTGAGAATGACTCCAAGATCAAGCGCTTGGCTGGGAAGATTGATCGCGTCCTAGTGGATGCTCCTTGTAGTGGCATGGGTACTTTGCGACGTAACCCGGATCTCAAATGGCGCCAGACTCCAGAAGGCGTTCTGGAGCTCAATCAAAAGCAGATGAATATTTTGGCCTCTGCAAGCCGCTTACTTAAGCCAGGTGGCCGCTTGGTTTACGCAACTTGCAGCCTGTTGCCACAAGAAAACCAGCAAATTGCAGAGGATTTCTTGGCAAAGCATCCTAATTTTGAGGTTGTTCCAGCAGCTGAAGTTCTTAAGCCATTGTTTCCAAAGGATAAAATTCCTTTAGGATGCAGTCCTGATAACCCTTGGTGGCAGTTATGGCCCCATATTCATGGGACTGATGGTTTCTTTGGGGCTGTTTTTCAGAGAAAAGCAGCCGTTTCTGCGCTAACTGTCGATAAAGGTGATGAAAAGTCGGTAAAAGTCAAAAGCAAGAAAGCGGATAAAGAACTAAAATAAGGTTTTAGACCTTTCTGGGAATCCCCTTTTGAACACAGCTTCTAGTTTTGATTTATTCCTGAATTGGCTTTCCAATGGTTATTTAAATTGGGCTTGGTGGCAAATCCTTGTTTTTACCCTGGTTGCCACCCACATCACCATTGCTGCGGTGACTATTTTCCTGCATCGTTGCCAGGCGCACCGAGCTTTGGAACTGCATCCATTCATGTCCCACTTCTTCCGGTTTTGGCTATGGCTAACCACTGGTATGGTGACCAAAGAGTGGGCAGCGATTCATCGCAAGCATCACGCTAAGTGTGAGACTGCAGATGATCCACATAGCCCACAAGTTTTGGGTATCAATACCGTGCTTTCTCGTGGTGCTGAGTTATATAAAAATGAGTCACGCAATCAAGAGACCTTAGATAAGTTTGGTCACGGTACTCCGGATGATTGGCTTGAGCGCAATATCTATGCAAAGTATTCATGGCAAGGCGTAGCTTTGATGTTGATCATCGACGTACTCTTATTCGGCGCAATTGGCTTGACTGTGTGGGCAGTGCAGATGCTGTGGATTCCGATTACTGCCGCTGGAGTTATTAATGGCATTGGCCACTTCTGGGGTTACCGTAATTATGATTGCGAAGATGCTTCAAGAAATATCATTCCTTGGGGTATTTTGATTGGTGGAGAAGAGTTGCATAACAACCACCATACCTTCGCTACAAGCGCTAAGCTTTCTAGTAAATGGTATGAGTTTGATATTGGTTGGATGTATATTCAAATCATGAGTGCTGTTGGTTTGGCGAAAGTAAAAAAGACTTCTCCTAAGCCCGTGCTGAGCGACTTACGCCCTGCAGATCAAAACACACTCGAAGCCATCATTGCCAACCGTTATGAAATCATGGCACGCTACAGTAAGACCTTGAGTACTTTCTTTAATAATGAAGTTCAGCACATGCAGGTATTGGCGGCTCACTTAAAAGATGCCCGTGCTTGGCTGGGTAAAGATGAATCTCGTTTGACTGTAGAAGAAAAAATTAAACTTGAAGAGCTGATGGCAACTAATGCGCAGTTACGAAAGATGATTGAGATGCGTCGTGACTTGCATGCTATCTGGGGTCGATCTAACGCCACTGGCGATCAACTACTGACTCAGTTGCATGTATGGTGTCAGCACGCTGAAGAGAGTGGTTTATCGAGTCTGCGTGACTTCTCTTTGAGGTTGCGTCGCTACGCTTAAGAGAAAAATCTAGGCAATAAAAAACCCGCTGATGTAGCGGGTTTTTTATTTGCTACAAATAAATATCGAATCGATAAATTACTTGAGCTTGGTTTCTTTGTAAGCAACGTGCTTGCGAATAGTTGGATCAAACTTCATGATCTCCATTTTTTCAGGCTTAGTACGCTTGTTTTTTGATGTTGTATAGAAGTGACCAGTACCAGCTGATGACTCTAATTTAATTTTTTCTCTGCCGCCTTTAGCCATTTGTGCGCTCCTTAAATTTCGCCACGTGCACGGAGATCGGACAACACGGCATCAATACCGTTCTTGTCGATAACGCGCAAACCAGCATTGGTTAAGCGCAAGCTAATCCAACGGTTTTCAGATTCAACCCAGAAGCGACGATTTTGCAAATTCGGCAAAAAGCGACGTTTCGTTTTATTGTTTGCATGGGATACATTGTTGCCAACCATCGGCTTCTTCCCAGTGACTTGGCAAACTTTTGCCATGACATAACTCCATTAATTGCGAAAAAAGAAGATTGTATCAGTCTCCGAGTACTTTGATCTAGCCCTAAATGGCTTTAGTTTTGAGGGTGAGGAAAAATTGTTCTCAATATGGTTCAAAACAGACCATTAAGTTAGTATTCACTTCTATTTAAGGTCATTTTTCATAAGACCCTCATCTGAAAATGAGAAAAACCCACCATGACTTACGATGCAATGATCAAGTAGGGGGATATCTACCAGCTGCAAGGCTTTAGCTAGTGTTTTGGTCAATTCTCGATCAGCAATGCTGGGTTGTGGGTTTCCGCTGGGGTGGTTATGTGCCACGATTAGAGCGCTAGCGTTCCTAGCAAGAGCTTCCTTGAGGATTTCTCGCGGGTACACCGCGGTGTGGCTTAGAGAGCCTCTAAAGAGCTCCTGGCACTCAATCAGTCGTAGGCGGGAGTCTAGGTATAGGCATAGGAAGACTTCGTGTGGCAAGCGTCCAAATCTGGCCTGCAAGAACTCTCGGACGTAGCCTGGTGAGCTCAGGACAGACTCCTGGGAAAGACTTTCCTCAAGGCTGCGCTTGACCAGCTCGTAGGCCGCCTGGATTTGCGACCACTTAGAAATGCCCATGCCATGAATCTGGGTTAATTCTTCAGGGGTGCAGGACATGAGGCGCGGCAAATTGCCGAAATGGTGGAGCAGGTCCTCTGCTAGAGCTACGGCAGTTTTGCCTTTGACGCCAACGCGCAGAAAGATCGCCAGTAATTCGGCGTCACTAAGGGCTGCCGCACCAAGAGCACGCAGTTTTTCGCGAGGCTGCTCCATTTTTGGCCAATCCGTAATCGGCAGGTGCACGCTACGGTCAGGCCTAGATACAATTACCTTATGACTAAGCTTACGGTTTTGCCCAACTCCTTCCTGACCCTCAACTATCGGCTGACTTTGCCTAGTGGGGATGACTACATCAATACTTTTATCGATCGCCCTGCGACGGTGTTGATGGGTTCTGGACAATTTGCGCCTTGTTTTGAAAAGGTATTAATCGGATTGGGTGTGGGTGATAAGAAAAGTGCCTTATTGCCCCCAGAAGAAAGCTTTGGGGAGCGTAAAGAAGAATTAATTCAGTGGGTTTCTTTGAACGCGCTCAAAGCAGGTCGCGATGATGATGCGGAATTCAATCCTGGTGATGTCATTGAATTTAATGCGCCTGGTGGCGCCCAATACGCAGGTGTATTGCAATCGATTAACGAAGAGGGTGCTTGGTTTGATTTCAATCACCCACTTGCTGGAAGGCCTGTTACCTTCGAAGCTCAAATTGTTGCGATTTTGTAGCCGATGAATAAGCAAACTATTACTCAAACAGGCGCAGACAGCGCTGGTGAAATTTTGATGGCACAGCCCCGTGGCTTTTGTGCGGGTGTTGATCGTGCAATCAATATTGTGAATGAAGCGCTTACACGCTTTGGTGCTCCAATTTATGTACGTCATGAGATTGTTCACAATGCTTATGTCGTGAACGAACTGCGTGAAAAAGGCGCTGTGTTTGTTGAAGAGCTGCATGAAGTTCCTAAAGGCGGCATTGTGGTGTTTAGTGCCCATGGTGTCTCTCAAGAAGTTCGTCAAGATGCTGAGACGCGTGGCTTGCAGGTATATGACGCAACTTGCCCCTTGGTTACAAAGGTGCATGTTGAGGTCATCAAGATGTGTAAGGATGGTTTTACAGTGTTGATGATTGGCCATGCGGGGCACCCGGAGGTCGAAGGTACGATGGGGCAGGTTAAGGAAGGTGTTCATTTGATTGAGAAAGTGGCAGATATTGCTAAGCTGCCTTTTACTGAGAATGAAAAAATTGCTTTTGTCACGCAAACGACACTCTCCGTCGATGAGACGAAAGAAATCGTCGATGCCTTAATTCAAAAATTCCCGCATATCGTGCAACCCCGCAAGCAAGATATTTGTTATGCCACTCAAAATCGCCAAGATGCTGTGAAATTTATGGCTCCTCAAGTTGAGGTAGTTATTGTGGTCGGAAGCAAGGCCAGCTCGAACTCGAATCGCCTGCGTGAATTGGCTGAAAAACTGGGTGTACCAGCCTACATGGTCGATGCACCAGAGCAGCTTCAGGCTGAATGGTTTATTGGTAAGAGGCGCGTAGGACTCACTGCAGGCGCATCAGCCCCTGAAAGCCTGGCCCTCTCGATTGTGGCAAAGATACAAGAATTTGGGCCGCGCAGCATTCGTAATCTAGAAGGCGTAGTGGAGGATGTCATATTCTCACTGCCAAAGAATTTAGTGGGCTAGCAAGTATCACCATAGTTGGGGTGATTGCCGCATTAAAAGATAAAGGGGCTTAGAGCCCCTTTATTACATTTAATCTGAGTATTGTTTAGCTAACTTGCTTGAGCAACTCTCTCAAGATCTTGCACATCTGACGGATTTCATCATCAGAAACATTGAGTGCTGGCATAAAGCGCAACAGATTGGGTCTTGGCGAGTTAATTAATAGCCCTTCTGGAGTTCTATCGCGAGCTAGTTCAACCAGTTTGGCGCCAATATCACTACTCAACATCAGGGCGCGTAATAGTCCTTCACCGCGCTCACCATCCAGATTAAATTCTGCGGAGATGGCAAGGAGTTCCTTGCTAAGCAACTCACCCTTGGCGCGAACAGACTCTAGGAAGCCTGGTGCCAATAATTGCTCGATCACGCTGATACCTACTGCGACCATCAGTGGATTGCCGTTATAGGTGCCACCCTGATCACCAGGTACAAAACAAGCAACTGCATCGGTTGCCATCAATGCAGCTAATGGCACGCCACCACCAATACCCTTGCCCAAGGTCATGATGTCTGGTTCGATGCCATAGTGCTGATAAGCAAAGAGAGTGCCAGTACGACCGCAGCCGGCTTGTACTTCATCGACGATCAACAGAATATTATTTTCTTTGGTGAATTTACGCAGGCTTTGCATAAACTCTTTAGTGGTGGGGATCACGCCACCTTCACCTTGTACCGGCTCAAGCATGACCGCGACTGTTTTATCGGTTACCAGTTTTTTGACGGAATCCAAATCATTTAAATCTGCTTTTGGAAATCCAGGAACTTGTGGGGCAAACATCGTGTCCCAGCCCGGTTTACCGGATGCGCTCATTGTCGCTAATGTACGACCATGAAAACTGTGATCAAAAGTAATGATTTCAAAGGCGCCTGATTTATTCAGCTGCCCCCATTTGCGTGCCAACTTAATCGCGCCCTCATTGGCTTCAGCTCCGCTATTTGCAAAGAATACTTTGTTAAAACAGCTATTCTCAGTCAGAAGATTCGATAAGCGAATCATTGGCTCGTTATAAAACGCTGGACTTGGATTGATGAGTTTTTTTGCTTGCACGTTGAGCGCTTCAATCATGCCGGGGTTGCTATGACCGAGACAGTTCACTGCCCAGCCTTGCAAGAAATCCAAATAACGCTTGCCATTGTTATCAGTCAGCCATGAGCCCTTACCCTCAACCATCGTCACCTCTGGTCGTGGGGTAATAAACATCACTGAGTGGGCATCTACGGATTGGGCTGGCTTATTCATATCGTATGCAAAGTGAAATCAAATGAGGTTTCTATTATCACGCTTAGCAGGCTAGTTTGTCGCGAGGTCAGCTGCACTGGTAAAGGAGTCTGCAAAGAATTCCTCTTCGGGCAAGCTGCACTGGGATGCAAAGTCCTGGCGGGCCGCATTGACCACTACAGGGGCGCCGCAGGCATAGACCTGGTAAGGGCTCATATTGAGATGGTCGGCCATCACGGCTTGGTGCACAAAGCCTGTGCGCCCAGTCCATTGGTCCTCCGGTAGTGCATCTGATATGACCGGGATGTACTTGAAGTCAGGAATATCTTTTGCCCATGCCTCACAGAGCTCATTAAGGTAGAGGTCGCTAGGGCGCCGTCCGCCCCAATACAGATGAATCGGGCGCTGGATCTTTTTGAGCCGCATTTGCTCGATGATGGATTTAATCGGTGCAAAGCCAGTACCCGCCGCAACAAAGATGATGGGTTTCTTAGAATCTTCTCTTAAAAAGAAGCTGCCCAATGGACCTTCAAAACGCAGAATATCTTTCTCTTTTAAAGCGGGGTCTTTTGCACCAAAGACTGGATCGGTAAAGAGCCCGCCCGGCAAGTGTCGAATATGTAGCTCGAGTGGACCCTCTTGATCAGGGGCATTGGCAATGGAATAAGCACGGCGCTGACCATCTTTGAGTAGAAACTCTAAATACTGGCCAGCTAAAAATTGAAAGCGCTCGGCAGCTGGTAATTGCAATTGAAGAATAGCCACATCTTCACTCGGTTTTACGATGGTGTTGACGCGACAAGGTACTTTTCGAATGGCGATATCACCAGCACCCTGAACTTCACGAGCTTCAATGAGAAGGTCTGATTTAGGGTGGGCGCAGCAAAACAAGGTGCCACCGGTGGCTTCATCAGTCGGGCTTAAGGCTGCGGCGCTATGCTGACCATGCTCTACCTGACCTTCCAGAATCTTGCCTTTACAGGATCCACAGGCACCATTTTTACAACCATAGGGCAGGGTGATGCCCTGCTGTAAGGCTGCCTCCAGGAGGGTCTCATCCTTCTGCACAGTAAATTGTTTGCCGCTCGCCTTGAGCGTGACTAGATAAGACACTCTCATTCCTTTCAATAAATCGTTACGATGTGATCTATGCAATCTTTTGGTAAATCTCGAATCCTGATCGTTGGCTGCGGTGACATTGGTCTGCGCGTTGCTAAGCAGCTCGCTCGAAGTCATCGCGTGTATGCCTTAACTTCCCAGAAAACCCGTTTTCAGGAGTTGAGGGCGGTTGGCGCGATTCCGATTTTGGGGGATCTGGATAAGCCCGATAGCTTGTGGCGTTTAAGTGGATTAGCGCAAACCGTGATCCACTTAGCACCACCCCAAAATACAGGTCATCGTGATTGCCGAACTCGCAACCTCCTCCGAATTTTAGCCCAAGGCTCCAATACTGTTGGGCGCCTGATTTATGTGAGTACCACGGGTGTTTATGGTGATCACGCGGGTGCCAAGGTAAGTGAAGTAACACCAGTTAAACCCCAAAGCGAGCGAGCCAAGCGACGGGTAGATGCAGAAAACTGCCTACGTCTTTGGGCCCCAGCTCATGGAGTCGCCCTCACTATTCTGCGTGTACCTGGCATCTACGCTGCCGACCGCTTGCCGGTTGAGCGCATCCAGGCGGGAACGCCCGCCTTAATTGCGGCGGAGGATGCCTACTCGAACCATATTCAGAGTGATGACTTGGCAAGATTGGTTTGTGCCGCCGTCTATCACGGCAAGCCACAGCGTGTCATTAACGCCTGTGACGGTGGTGAAACCAAGATGGGTGATTACTTTGATGAAGTAGCTGATGCGTTCGGTTTGGAGCGACCACCCAGATTACCAGCTGAGCAGTTGGAGAAAATCGTATCCCCTATGCTGTGGTCGTTTATGCGGGAGTCACGGCGCGTAACGAATGTGCGACTCTCGGAATTGAAAACCCCGCTACGCTATCCCAGCGTCGCAGAGTTTCTAAAAACTATTTCCAAGCATCCTTAAGTCCGACCGTACGATTAAATACCGGTTGTCCTGGTTTTGAATCGCTTTGATCCGCAACAAAGTAGCCATGGCGCTCAAACTGAAAGCGATCTTCTGCTTTAGCGTCTTTCATACAAGGTTCTAAGTACGCAGTAATCGTTTCCTTCGAGTGAGGATTGATTGCCTCAAGGAAATTTTTATCTCCACTATCGGGGTGCGGGTCATTAAATAGGTGATCGTAAAGGCGCACTTGTGCAGGCACAGCCTCTGCCGCGCTGACCCAATGAATATTGCCCTTCACCTTGTAATTATTTGACCCAGAGGTACCACTCTTACTATCTGGAAAGTGCGTTGCATTAACTTGAATCACATTACCATTCGCATCCACTTCAAAGCCGGTGCACTCAATTACAAAGCCATGACGCAAACGCACGCGTCCACCAACTTGATCACCAATTGGTGGATAGAGTCTGAAGAATCCTTTGATTGGCTCTTTCATAAAATCATCTTCTTCAATCCACAATTCTTTTGTGAAATGAAACTCGCGATTACCCCACTCGGGGTGTTGTGGATGGCGCGGTGCTGAGCAAGGTTCACTCGCGGACGCATCCCAGTTCTCAATAACGAGCTTGAGTGGCTTAAGGACCGCTGTGGCCCTTGGAGCCTTGGCCTCAAGATCATCCCGTAAGGCTTGATCTAGGGTGCTCATGTCAATCCAACTATCCGCTTTAGAGACACCAATGCGTTCACAGAACAGACGAATACTCTCAGGCGTATAACCTCTGCGACGAATACCTACGATGGTTGGCATCCGTGGATCATCCCAGCTATCCACATGTTTTTCTTCCACCAATTGCAGTAGCTTGCGCTTGCTAGTGATGGTGTAAGTTAAGTTGAGGCGAGCAAACTCGTATTGATGTGGAACGGGATTTTTGAAGATCCCCAGCTCCGCTAATGAGGCAACAATCCAATCGTAGAGCGGGCGATTATTTTCAAACTCCAAAGTGCAAATAGAGTGCGACACATTTTCTAGGGCATCAGAAATGCAGTGTGTGAAGTCATATAAAGGATAGATGCACCACTTGCTGCCAGTGCGGTGGTGATCCGTATGACGAATACGATAAACCACGGGATCGCGCATCACGATATTCGGATGCGCCATGTCGATCTTTAAGCGCAGTACATGCTCACCATCTTTGTATTTACCATCACGCATCTCGCGAAATAAAGCTAGGTTTTCATCGGGCGTGCGATCGCGGTACGGACTATTCTTTCCAACTTGGCCAAAATTTCCACGATTAGTGTGGATGTCATCCGCACTCTGACTATCAACATAGGCTTTGCCATTTTGAATCAGAATTTCGGCAAACTCATAGAGTTGATCAAAGTAATCACTCGCGTGATACAAATGTGTGCCCCAATCAAATCCAAGCCATTTGACTGCATCCAAAATGCTGTCAGCGTACTCAATATCTTCTTTGACTGGATTGGTGTCGTCTAAGCGCATATTACAACGCGCACCACCTGATTGATTGTTGTAATCAGCTGCTAAGCCAAAGTTCAGGCAAATACTTTTAGCATGGCCAATATGAAGATAGCCATTGGGTTCCGGTGGAAAGCGCGTAATGATGGAGGGGATAGCTTGACCATCTCGATTGCTACGGTTCTGGTAGGCGCCACTTGCCAGGTCATGATCGATGATCTGGCGCAAAAAGTTGGAGGGCTCAGCAAGAGTGCCGGCAGGCGTTTTAGATGGTTTGCTATCTTGGGACATGCGCTCATTGTAGAGAAAACCCCCGCCTATAAAGAAAAAAGCCCGCAAACTGCTGCGGGCTCGTTTCTGGGAAGTGCTCGAGAATTACTCTTCTACGAAAGCCTCTTCACGGGTTTTCTTAACCGCAGGCAAGGCCACGATCACAACTAAGAGGGCTGCTGCGATGAGCAAGCCTAAAGAGAGTGGACGGGTTAAGAAGGTTGTGAAGTCACCACGTGACAGCAAGAGGGCGCGACGGAAGTTCTCTTCCATCATCGGCCCAAGCACGAAGCCAAGGAGAAGTGGAGGAGGCTCACAACCTAACTTGAAGAAGAGGTAACCAATTAAACCAAAGGCTGCGGTGACATAAACGTCAAATACAGTGTTGTTGACGGTATACACACCGATACAGCAGAACACCAAAATTGCTGGGTAGAGAAAGCGATAAGGAATCTTCAAGAGCTTTACCCAAATACCGATGAGTGGCAAGTTCAAGAGAATCAACATCACGTTACCGATCCACATCGAGGCAATCAGACCCCAGAACAAGGCTGGGTTGCTAGTCATCACTTGTGGACCAGGCTGAATGTTATGAATCGTCATCGCACCAACCATCAAGGCCATCACAGCATTCGGTGGGATACCTAAGGTCAGCAATGGGATGAAGGAGGTTTGAGCGGCAGCATTGTTTGCTGCTTCAGGACCTGCTACACCCTCAATCGCACCCTTACCAAATTCGTGGCTGTACTTAGAAGACTTCTTTTCAACTGAGTAGGCGCCAAAGGCTGCCAAAGCAGCACCACCGCCTGGCAGAATCCCCAGAATAGAGCCAATAGTTGTGCCGCGCAAGATCGAAGGAATCATGCGCTTGATATCAGTCTTGGTCGGCATCATGGTGGTGAGTTTGTTGAGGAAGCCCTCGTCATCACCAGTCTTTTCCAGATTGCCCATAATTTCCGCAAAACCAAAGACGCCCATAGCAACGGCCACGAATCCAATGCCATCACTCAATTCAGGGATGTCAAAAGCATAGCGTGACACACCAGAGTTCACGTCAGTACCAATCAGGCCCATCAAGAGACCGAGGATGATCATGCCGATCGCTTTAATTAAAGAGCCTGAGGCCAGTACGACCGCACCAATCAGTCCTAGAACCATTAAGGAGAAGTACTCAGCAGGGCCGAACTTAAATGCTAACTGGGAGAGTGGTGCAGCAAATGCAGCCAAAACTAATGTTGCTACGCAACCAGCAAAGAATGAACCCATACCAGCAGTAAAGAGGGCTACACCTGCTCGACCATTTCTGGCCATTTGGTAACCGTCAATCGCCGTCACTACCGAGGACGTTTCCCCTGGGATGTTGAGCAAAATCGCAGTAGTAGAGCCACCGTACTGTGAGCCGTAGTAAATACCGGCCAACATAATTAAAGCTGCAATTGGAGGCAATGCATAGGTGGCTGGCAGAAGCATCGCAATGGTTGCGATTGGGCCTAAGCCTGGCAAAACGCCAATTAATGTACCTAAAATACAGCCAATCAGGCAGTACATCAGGTTTTGTAAGGTAAACGCTGTATCGAAACCGAGCGCTAAATTAGCAAATAAATCCATTTTGAAGAGTCCCGGTTCGTTATTGTTGCAAGAAGAAAGGTAGCAGTGGGAACTGAAGCTTAAGACCCAAAACGAAGACTGAGTAAGTGAAGGTTACTAAAAAGGCGGCATTAATTGTGGTGCCTTTCCAGGTAAATTCCTTACTCGCGCTTGCCGATACAAATACCAGAACCACTACAGCCACTAAAAAGCCCATTTTAGGGAGCAGCAAGCCGTACAGGACTACCGCACCAGTAATTTGCGCAATGATCTTCCAGTTGAACTTGGGAATAGACTCAATTGCAGCTTTAGCGCCCATAGACTTAATTAGCACTAGGAGCCCTAAAAGCGTCATCAATATGCCAAGCCAAAATGGAAAGTAGCCAGGACCCATTTTCGCGGCGGTACCCATAGGGTACTGAGTGGCCACTATGGTGAAGAACAGGCCGATAACCATATACATGATTCCGGCACCAAAATCCCGTTGATTGCGAATTTTCAAGTTGAGCTCCTTATATCGACTTAAAGGTCGATCTATTTATTAACGTTACGGGATTGTAAGGCAGGATTGAGGTGGTTTACCAAGGGTTTGCCCCCGACTAGTGCCAATGCGATAATTATTCGCATGAAAGTCTCTCAAATTCGCCAGGCGTACCTGGACTACTTCGCCCAAAAAGGTCATCAAATCGTCCCATCTAGCCCAGTGGTGCCTGGAGACGACCCGACACTGTTATTTACTAATGCGGGGATGAACCAGTTTAAGGACGTATTTTTAGGCTTTGATAAGCGCCCGTATAACCGAGCCACAAGCGCTCAGAAATGTATTCGTGCTGGTGGTAAGCACAATGACTTGGATAACGTTGGCTATACAGCCCGTCATCACACCTTCTTTGAAATGCTGGGTAACTTCTCCTTTGGGGATTATTTCAAGAAAGATGCCATTCAGTTTGCTTGGGGTTTGCTGACTGAGGTCTTTCAACTGCCAAAAGAAAAGCTGCTCGTCACGATTTATGCGGAAGACGATGAGGCTTATGAGATTTGGAACAAACAAATCGGCGTTCCGGCAGAGCGCATCATTCGCATCGGTGATAACAAAGGCGCTCGTTACGCTTCAGACAACTTCTGGATGATGGGTGATACAGGACCCTGCGGCCCTTGTACTGAAATCTTCTATGACCACGGCCCACATATTGCTGGTGGCCCTCCTGGTAGCCCTGATGAAGATGGCGATCGCTATATTGAGATCTGGAATAACGTATTCATGCAGTTCAATCGCGATGAAGCGGGCAATATGAATCCATTGCCCAAGCCAAGCGTCGATACGGGTATGGGCCTTGAGCGTATTGCGGCAGTGTTACAGCACGTGCACTCGAACTATGAGATTGATCTCTTTGTGAATTTGCTCAAAGCAGCTAAAGAGGCTGTTGATGCAGCAGGTGGTGAGAATTGCGATCTAAGCAGTCCATCCCTTAAAGTCATTGCCGATCACATTCGCGCTTGTAGTTTTATAGTGGTGGATGGTGTGATTCCGGGTAATGCAGGTCGTGGCTATGTCCTTCGTCGAATTACACGCCGTGCGATTCGTCATGGTTATAAATTGGGCGCACGAAAACCTTTCTTTTATCAACTTGTTCCCGCCCTCGTAAAAGAGATGGGTCAGGCTTATCCAGAGTTGCAGGCGGCGCAAGATAAAGTGAGTGAAGTGATTAAGCAGGAAGAAGAGCGCTTCTTTCAGACTATCGCCAATGGTATGGAGATTTTGGAGGGCGCGCTTGCTAGTGGCGCTAAGACGGTTGATGGTGAGACTGCCTTCCGTTTGCACGACACTTTTGGATTCCCATTGGATCTGACTGCTGACGTGTGCCGCGAGCGCGATGTTACGGTTGATGCTGAAGGCTTTGATTTAGCAATGCAAAAGCAGCGCGATCAAGCAAGGGCGGCCGGTAAGTTCAAAGTGGCTCAAGGCTTAGAGTATTCCGGTAAGCCAACTCAGTTTCATGGCTACGACACCTTGAAGCATGAGGGTGCCAAAGTCACCGCGCTCTATGTTGATGGTTCTGCAGTGCAGTCCATCAAGGCTGGTGATGCAGCCGTGATTGTGTTAGACAACACGCCTTTTTACGCTGAGTCTGGTGGACAGGTTGGAGACAAGGGTGAGTTAAGCAATGAAGTAGTTCGCTTTGCAGTTGAAGATACTTTCAAGATTCAGGCAGATGTTTTTGGGCATCAGGGCGAAGTGCAAGAGGGGGAGCTCAAGGTGGGCGATGCGCTGAACGCCTTGGTAGATGCTCAGCAAAGAACAGAAACGATGCGAAACCATAGTGCTACGCATATTTTGCATAAAGCATTGCGTGAAGTCTTGGGTGACCATGTGCAGCAAAAAGGTTCTCTGGTAGATGCTAGTAAAACCCGTTTTGACTTTACTCACAACGCACCCATTACTGCTCAAGAAATTCGTCGGGTAGAAGATATTGTGAATGCCGAGATTTTGGCTAATACTGCGACCTCTGGAAAAGTGATGTCCTTAGACGATGCTCAGAAAACTGGTGCCACGATGCTCTTCGGCGAAAAGTATGCAGACGAAGTGCGCGTACTAGAAATCGGTACTTCTAAAGAGTTATGTGGCGGAACTCACGTTGGACGTACGGGTGATATCGGAAGCTTAAAGATTGTTTCTGAAGGTGGGGTTGCGGCTGGCATCCGTCGCGTTGAGGCGGTGACTGGCAAAAATGCCCTGAACTTCTTACAAGGTTTAGAAGACAAAATTAATGAAGCGGCTGCAGTGCTCAAAACTCATCCCGGCGATTTAGTGAGTCGTGTTACTCAACTTCAAGATAGTTTGCGTCAGGCTGAGCGTGAGTTGGATAAGGTCAATTCCAAGCTCGCTGCTAGCCAAGGTGATGAGTTGGCAACGCAAGCAGTTGATGTCAATGGCCTCAAGGTATTGGCCGCTCGCTTAGATGGTGCTGATGCGCAAGTCTTGCGTGAGACCATGGATGCCCTGAAAGCAAAGTTAAAGACTGCAGCAATTGTCTTGGCTTCAGTGCAGGGTGATAAGGTGAGCCTGATTGCTGGCGTGACTGCGGATTCGATTGCTAAGGTAAAAGCAGGGGACTTAGTGAACTTCGTTGCCCAGCAAGTTGGCGGTAAGGGCGGTGGCAAACCGGAGATGGCGATGGCCGGCGGAACTGACCCAAGCAAGTTGGGTGCGGCATTGGCTGGCGTAAAAGATTGGGTGGCATCTAAATGAGCGATGTGATCGAATTTAATCTCGAGGTTGATGCGATTGGTATGAATTGCCCGCTCCCAATCTTGCGCACCAAGAAAGCCCTAGCGACTATGCAATCAGGCGAGGTTCTGAAAGTGAAGGCTACGGATGCTGGTGCCGCCCATGACTTTCCTGCATTTGCAAAGCAGACCGGTAATGAACTGCTCTCTAGCACTACAGAGGGTGATGTTCTAGTGTTCTTTTTAAAAAGAAGATAAAGCTGATTTAGTATTTCCGGCTCTTAGCCCTAAAGAAAAAGGCAGAAAGTGATTTCTGCCTTTTTACTTTTCTCGCCAAAGAGATTGACTATGAACCTTAGCTTAAAGAGCGGCTCTTTAAGTAAGCTGCAAACTCAGTACTGACTTCTGGATGCCGCAATGCAAATTCTACTGAAGCCTTGAGGTAGCCTAGCTTGCTACCGCAGTCATAGCGCACCCCATCGTATTCATAAGCAAAGACTGGCTCTTCTTTAAGTAATGAGGCAATCGCATCAGTAAGCTGGATTTCACCACCGGCACCGGGTTTGAGATTACGAATGTGATTAAAGATATCTGAAGAGAGAACATAGCGACCCACTACTGCTAAGTTGGATGGCGCATCCTTAGGCTGTGGTTTTTCCACAATGCCATTTAAGCGATAGATACCTTTGGATACTTCTGCTCCGGAAATAATGCCGTAGGAGCTACTTTTAGAGGGGTCGATTTTCTCCACCGCTAAGACGGAGCCATTTTGCTCATCAAATACTTTGAGCATTTGCTTTAGTACTGGTGGCTGACCATCGAGCAAGTCATCCGCCAGGATGATGGCAAAAGGCTCATCACGTACGAGCTTTTCTGCGCATAGGACTGCATGACCCAAGCCCAATGCCTCTGGTTGACGGACATAGACGCAATCCACATGGCTGGGCTTAACGCTACGAACAATCTCCAGTAAAGCAGTTTTATTCTTGGCTTCGAGTTCAGCCTCCAACTCATAAGCTTTATCAAAGTGGTCCTCAATTGCACGCTTACTACGACCGGTTACAAAAATCATTTCAGTAATGCCTGCCGCAATGGCCTCCTCAACCGCATACTGAATAAGCGGCTTATCCACCACATTGAGCATCTCTTTGGGGCTAGCCTTGGTGGCTGGCAAGAAGCGTGTGCCCAATCCTGCAACAGGGAAGACAGCTTTGGTAACGGCTTTAGTGCTTAATGGCATTGCAATTCCGATCAGTTTTATTGATGCTTTATTTCAGTCGTTCTAATTGTGCAACAAGCTTCTCATGGTTTTGCTCAAAGCCAGCTAGACGTTGTTTTTCTTGGGCAACCACCTCTTCTGGGGCGCGAGCTACAAAGCTTTCGTTACCAAGTTTGCTGCGTGCTTTGGTAATCTCATTAGCTAAGCGCTCGATTTCTTTACTTAGGCGAATTCTTTCGGCTGCCACATCCACTTCAATTTTGAGTAATAACTTCAGATTGCCAACTAGGGCCATTGGTGCGCCAGGGGCATCCTTTTCTAAAGCAGACTCATCATCGTAGATTTTGACTTCAGAAAGCTTGGCCAAAGCAGTCAGGTACGGACTTGCATTTTTCAAGAAATCTTGCGGGCCACTAATCCAGAGGGGAACTTTAAGTGCAGGAGAAACTTGCATCTCGCCACGTAGATTGCGGCAGGCATCCACAATTGATTTAATCTGGGCGACCCAAGCTTCGCTTTGCTCGTCAATCTTATCGAGTTGAGCAACTGGGTATGGTTGCAGCGCAATAGTTTGCTTATCTTGTTTGGCTAGCTCTTTACCAACCTTCGGTCCAACAGTTTGCCAAAGGCTTTCGGTAATGAATGGAATGAGTGGATGCGCCATGCGCAAGATGGTTTCTAAAACACGTAAGAGGGTACGACGAGTGGCGCGTTGTTGTGCAGGCGTTCCAGTTTGGAGTTGTACCTTGGCTAACTCTAGATACCAATCGCAATACTCATCCCAAACAAATTGATAGATGCTCGTAGCAATATTGTCAAAGCGATAGTTTTGGAAGCCTTTAGCAACATCAGCTTCGGTTCTTTGTAGTAAAGAGACAATCCATCGATCTGCTGGAGAGAAATCTAGCTGCCCTTCTGGACCGCATTGGCTGTCACACGGTGCAAAGCCGTTCTCTTGCTCATTGCCAGGGCAATTCATGAGAACAAAACGAGTGGCATTCCAAAGTTTGTTGCAGAAGTTGCGATAGCCTTCACAGCGCTTCTGGTCAAAATTAATATTTCGCCCAAGTGACGCAAGGGAGGCGAAGGTGAAGCGCAGAGCATCTGTACCAAATGCAGGAATGCCTTCTGGAAACTCTTTCTTAGTTTTTTTACCAATGCTTTCAGCTTGCTTGGGATTCATCAAACCGGTTGTGCGTTTAGCAACTAGATCTTCAATCTTGATGCCATCAATGAGGTCAATGGGATCCAAAGTATTGCCTTTGGATTTACTCATTTTCTGACCTTCAGCATCACGGACTAAGCCGTGCACGTATACGGTATGGAAAGGTACCTTGCCAGTGAAATGGCATGTCATCATGACCATTCTGGCTACCCAGAAGAAAATAATGTCAAAACCAGTAACCAAGACTGATGACGGTAAGAAATGGTTTAAGGCAGGCGTTTCTTCTGGCCAACCTAATGAGCTAAATGGCACCAACGCGGAGCTAAACCAAGTGTCCAAGACATCAGGGTCACGAGTGAGTTGGCCGGTATAGCCGGCAGTAGCAGCCTTAGTTTTAGCTTCTTCTTCAGAGCGAGCTACAAAGATCTGCCCATCATAGCCATACCAGGCCGGGATTTGATGGCCCCACCAGAGTTGGCGTGAGATACACCAGTCCTGAATATTTTCCAACCACTGAGAGTAGGTGCTAATCCAGTTTTCAGGAACTAGTTTGATGTCACCATTTTTGACTGCATCTAGCGCAGCGCCAGCAATAGAAGAGCCTGGTTGATATTGGTTATCTGGACTTGGTTTGGAAACTGCGACAAACCACTGGTCAGTGAGCATCGGCTCAATAATGGTTTGGGTACGATCACCACGTGGCACCATTAATTTATGTGGCTGCACTTTTTCTAATAGGCCAGATGCATCTAAGTCAGCAACGATTTGTTTGCGGGCAGTAAAGCGCTCAAGACCTTGATACACCGCAGGTGCATTCTCATTAACCTTGGCATCGAGAGTCAAGATATTGATGAGTGGCAATTGATGGCGTTGTCCAACGGCGTAGTCGTTGAAGTCATGCGCAGGCGTTACTTTAACTACACCAGTACCAAAGGCTAAATCAACATAGTCATCGGCAATGATCGGAATCTCACGATTGCACAGCGGAAGTTGCACCGATTTACCAATAAGGTGTTTATAGCGCTCGTCTTCTGGGTTGACCATGACGGCTACGTCGCCCAATAAAGTCTCTGGGCGTGTGGTAGCAACGGTCAGGTGTCCGGAGCCATCTGCCAATGGATAGCGGATGTGCCACATCGAGCCATCTTCTTCTTCGCTTACCACTTCTAAATCGGAGACGGCAGTTCCTAAAACTGGATCCCAGTTCACTAAACGTTTACCGCGGTAAATTAATCCTTGCTCATGTAAACGAACAAATACTTCTACAACCGCTTTGGACATCTTGCTGTCCATCGTGAAATATTCTTTACCCCAGTCAATCGAGGCGCCTAGGCGACGAATCTGCCGGGTAATCGTGTTGCCAGAAGTTTCTTTCCACTCCCACACTTTTTCTAAGAATTTCTCACGACCTAAATCATGGCGAGAAATCTTCTGTGCATCGAGTTGACGCTCAACGACAATTTGCGTAGCGATACCAGCATGGTCTGTACCTGGAACCCACAAGGTATTTTTGCCAGACATGCGCGCATGTCGCACTAAGCCATCCATGATGGTTTGATTAAACGCGTGACCCATATGCAAGGTGCCAGTCACATTCGGTGGCGGCAGCTGAATCGAGAAATCCCCCTTGCCCTCGTCTAGGGTGGCGTCGGCAATGCCTCGGCGTTCCCATTCCGGACCCCAATAAGCTTCAATCGGGGCGGGTTCGTAGGATTTGGCTAGTTCGTCTAAAGAACTAGTTAATGGGGAGTCGGGTGAATTAGGGGTATTCGAAGCATTTGGCATAAGAGGCAAATTATAATTGGGGCGATGTACTCAGACCTACTCGCAAACCTTAATCCAGAACAACGCGAGGCAGTGACCCTCCCGCCGGTAAATGAAAATGGCCAGGCCCAGTCAGCCCTGATTTTGGCTGGCGCTGGTAGCGGAAAGACCCGCGTCCTCACGACCCGTATAGCTTGGTTGATCCAAACAGGCCAGGTTTCGCCGATTGGGGTCTTGGCGGTGACCTTTACCAATAAGGCCGCTAAAGAGATGATGTTACGTCTGAGTGCCATGCTGCCCATTAACACCCGAGGCATGTGGATCGGTACTTTCCATGGTCTTTGCAACCGTTTATTGCGTGCGCATCACAAAGAAGCGGGTTTGCCGTCCACTTTTCAGATTTTGGATACCCAAGATCAGCTTTCTGCCATTAAGCGGCTTTTGAAGGGTTTAAAGGTCGATGATGAGAAATATCCCCCTAAGCAGTTGCAATATTTCATTGCCCACGCCAAAGAGCGTGGTCAGCGGGCCAAAGAATTATCGGTAGGGGATGACTTCCAGGCCAAGATGGCCCAGTTGTACGAGGCTTATGACGAGCAGTGCCAGCGTGAAGGCGTAGTCGACTTTGCAGAACTCTTGTTACGCAGTTATGAATTACTCAAACATAACGAGTCCATTCGGACGCACTACCAAGAACGTTTCCGTCATATCTTGATTGATGAGTTCCAAGATACCAATGCCTTGCAATACGCTTGGCTCAAATTACTCTCTGGTCACGACGCTAGTCGTGTCAATGTCAGTGGCATGGGAAGTAGTGCGGTGTTTGCGGTAGGTGATGATGATCAAAGTATTTATGCTTTCCGTGGCGCAGATGTTGAGAACATGCGTCTGTATGAAAAGCAATACCACCCGATGATGGTCAAGCTTGAACAGAACTACCGCTCGCATGGTCACATCTTGGATACCGCTAATTACCTCATCTCTAACAACACAGATCGTCTTGGTAAAAACTTGCGTACTGATGCAGGTCATGGCGAGCCTGTTCGCATCTATGATGCGCCGAGTGATCACGCTGAAGCTGCATGGCTTGTAGATGAAATCAAAGCCTTAGTCAGTAGCGGTATCAAGCGTACTGAAATTGCCCTGCTCTATAGAAGTAATGCTCAGTCACGCATTATTGAGCACGCCTTATTTTCTGCGGCGATTCCGTATCGCGTGTATGGTGGACTTCGCTTCTTCGAGCGTGCAGAGATTAAGCATGCCTTAGCGTATTTACGTCTGCTAGAAAATCCAAATGACGACACTTCTTTCTCGCGCGTAGTCAATTTCCCGACACGCGGTATTGGGGCGAGATCGATTGAGGCTGTCCAAGATGCAGCTCGTGCACAAAATAGTTCTTTGTATTTGGCGGCATCGACATTAGACGGCAAAGCTGGTGCCTCCTTGGGTGGCTTTGTACGCCTCGTTGATCACATGCGTGAAGCTACTCGTCACAACACCTTGCCTGAGACAGTGGAATTCGTGATTCAAAATAGCGGCCTGATTCAGCACTATCTCTCAGAGCGCGAAGGTCAGGACCGCGTAGAAAACTTACAAGAATTAATTAACGCTGCAACCGCATTTATTGCGGAAGAAGGTTATGGTCAAGATGCCACTGCTGCCACACTGCCGGGTGAGAATGCGCCTGGCGTAGTCGAGGTCTCACCATTAGCCGCATTCCTCTCGCATGCTTCACTTGAAGCCGGTGATAATCAAGCTCAGGCAGGCCAAGACGCTGTGCAGTTGATGACGGTGCACTCTGCTAAGGGCTTGGAGTTCATCTCTGTATTTATTACTGGCTTAGAAGAGGGATTATTTCCGCATGAGAACAGTATTAATGAGCAGCATGGTTTGGAAGAAGAGCGACGCTTAATGTACGTTGCGATTACTCGCGCAAAAGAACGTCTTTATCTATCCCATACGCAGTCACGGATGTTGCACGGTCAAGTTCGTTACAACATGCCATCTCGCTTCTTGGAAGAGTTGCCATCGGATTCACTGAAGTGGCTCACTCCCAAAGTGAAAGATGCTCGTTGGGGTGGTACTAGCAATGGCAATGGTGGCCGCTCTGGGTCGACTTGGCAAGATGGTTATACCCGTCAGCGCGAGCTTGGATCGAATGATTTCTTTGATAGCGGTAACGAGCGTGAGCGACCTGCAAGGCAAATTGGCCGAGTAGGCTCTGCCTCAACCGCCGTGACCAGAATGGCCTCGCCACCTCGTGGCAACTACCCATTTACGATTGGGCAAAATGTATTCCATACCAAGTTTGGTGAAGGGCGCGTTACAGGCCTAGAGGGTAATGACGCTGATGCGCGTGCTCAGGTGAATTTCAAGCGCCATGGCGTTAAATGGCTACAGCTCAGCATTGCCAAGCTGGCTGCGATCGATTAAGCGATTAAGGTAGCTGATTCTTTTTCAGCAAAGCATGCTTTCCAGGTGGCGAAGAAAGAGCAGTGCATTACTGTGAGACCCGCCATGGAAATAGGGGCGACGATAAATGATGCGGCTTGACCTAAGTCGAGAGCATCGAAGATGGAGCCAATCGTTAAAGGAATGGCGATTAAGATCGCGCCCCAAATCGCGAGATATAAAAAGAATGCGCCTCGATTAGTCCAGCAAGCAACAGCACTGGAAAAGAGTGCTTGCGCTATAGACATATCAGCCCAAGCAACGAGAACGGGAGAAAACCACATCAACATTGCCACTGGCACATAAAGCAGGCCACCAAAAAAGAGAATCAGATAAATCTGATTGATGGCTTCTGAGGTAATGGGCTTGTCATTAGTCATTAGTGGAATGAGCAACTCAAAATCTACCAACAAACTTAAGATAAAGCTTAGAGCAAGTATGAGTGCGGCATAGACCAAACCCAATTGGAGAATGCGTTTGCGAATCAAGGGAGTAGATTGCAGTGCAATCACGTATACCGAGGGTCGAATGCGTTCTTTTTGAATCGCCAGGCGGCAGGCAGTCATAAAGCCCACTGATAAGGTAGGTGTGAGTAATAAGACGGCAAAAATACCAATCACGGGTACGAGTACTGCAAGTTGTGCTGCAAATATGTACATGAATACCAGCATCAAAAAACCCAAAGGATTTTGTTTAAAAAGCCAAATGCCTTGACGTATCCAGGTGTAACCCTCTTTTGGAGTAACGGAATTGAGTTTCATATTACCTTGCGACTTAAAAGAATATTTTCAAAATGACGGGGGTCGTGCGGGGTAAGCATTTGCGCATCACGTGGCAAATAAAAATCCCACAGGCGGGAGATCCAAAAACGCAGAGCTGCAGCGCGCAACATGAGTGGCCAACTTGTTTGTTCTTCAGTGGTGAGTGGTCGAACAGATTGATATGCATCCATCAGCGCCTTGAAGCGAGCAGGATCTAAATCTTGTTTATTGTCAGCAAGACACCAGTCATTTGCAGTAACTGCTAAATCAAATAACCACTTATCTGTTCCAGCGAAATAAAAGTCGAAGAAACCACCCAGCTGATCTTGAGAGCTATCATTTGCACCCTGAGGATCAAATAGCACATTATCCCTAAAGAGGTCGCAATGACTTGCCCCTTGTGGCAATGATGTATAGGCCTCAGAGGCAAAGAATTGCTCTTGAGTTAAGAGCTCGCTAGTCAGTAATTCTTTTTGTGTGTCACTTAAGTGTGACAACACTTGAGGAACTGTTTTTTGCCACCAAGCAAGACTGCGAAGATTCTCTTGAGTGTGCTTAAAGTCGCTGCTGGCCAAATGCATTTTCGCTAAATACTCGCCAACCAAGGCGCAATGCTTGGCTTCGGGAGCAAGCCTAGAAAGGCCGGGAAGCTTGCTCACAATAGCTGCGGGTTTCCCTTTAAGGGTAAATAAAATTTGCCCCCGCTTATTTTCAAGCGGCTTTGGTACGGGAATACTTTTATTGGCCAAGTGGCGCATTAGCTCTAGGTAGTACGGAAGTTGCTCTGCAGAGAGTCTTTCAAAAATAGTCAAAACATATTCTTGTTTCTTGCCATCTTTCTCGGTGTCGAGAAAGAAATTGGAATTCTCAATGCCACCATGAATTCCACGAATATCAATGGCCTGCCCAATATCAAAGTCCCTCGAGATCCAAGTAGAGATATCGCTTAGTTCAATGGGAGTAAAGACGGCCATGAGTAAAGATTAAAAAGGAACTCTGATACTCGGTACGCTGATCAGGTCAGTTTCTTTTGGTACGCCAGGCATGACTGTTGCCGGAGGGGCCATTTCGTAGTTGGTATAACGCGTCTTCACATCTACCTGTGTGGGTGCATTGGTATCTTTGTATTCAGTAATTTCAGTGCCGGTAGCTTCTTTGTGTTGAAAGCTCGGTTTGCGACCTTCAGGCGCGCTGGTGGCTTGAGAGGCACTCACCGGAGGCGCTAAGGGCTGATTATTAATGCGCTGTAACTCGGAGGGGCTCAGCGCTTGAGAATTGTTTTGGGCGTGTGCCAAATTCAGGCCAAAAGAAGCAAAAGCTACTAAAAAGCTTGTCAGAACAAGGGTTTGGCTCAAAGAAGAGTGGAGTAAGTTAGTTAAAGCATGCATCATTTTTCACCTTTTTAGGCCTCTTTTCAGGAGGATTTGATCCTGATCTGTAGGCGGTTAGCAACTAGATTGTACGATTGCGGTATGACTAAACATAGACTCTTGTTGGTAGACGGCTCTAGCTACCTCTATCGCGCCTTTCATGCCATGCCAGACCTCAGAAATGGGGCAGGCGACCCAACGGGAGCTATCTATGGGATGGTAAATATGATGCGCCGGGCTCGCTCAGAACTCAAGGCTGATCACATTGCCTGTGTTTTTGACGCCAAAGGTAAGACTTTCCGGGACGAAATGTATCCCGAGTACAAGGCGCATCGATCCCCTATGCCTGAAGATTTGGTAAAGCAGATTGAGCCAATCCATGCCATGGTGAAAGCGTTGGGCTGGCCAGTATTAATGGTTTCTGGGGTTGAGGCCGATGATGTGATTGCCACCTTAGCTAGCCAAGCAACCCAAGCTGGCTGGGAAACGATTATTTCTACTGGTGATAAAGATTTGGCCCAGTTGGTGAACGCTTCTGTCACCTTAATTAATACGATGACTAATGAGAGGTTGGATATCAATGGCGTCATTGAAAAATTCGGAGTGCCTCCAGAGCGCATCGTAGATTACCTTTCCATCATTGGTGATGCGGTTGACAACGTGCCAGGCGTTCCTAAAGCCGGCCCTAAAACGGCAAACAAATGGTTAGCCGAGTTTGGTGATTTGGATAACTTGATAGCAAACGCTGACCAAGTAAAGGGTGTTGTTGGCGAGAACTTGCGAAATAGTTTGGAGTGGCTGCCACAAGCGCGTCAACTTATTACCGTCAAAACCGATTGCGATTTATCGCCCCATCTTCCAGGCTTGGATGACCTGCATGCGAAACCAGAGGATGCACCACTCTTGCGCGAGTTATTTGAACGCTATGCATTTAAGACTTGGTTGCGTGATGTGGAGAGGCAGTTGGGGGGTGTGACTCCTGAGTCCGTTAGAGATTTTGATTTGGCCGGTAGCCCCATCAAAAATACTACCGAAGAAAATGTAAAAAGCGAGGCTAAGAGATTTGGCCCCACTGCTACAGAAGCGACAACTGCCTTGTCGCAAGAAACAACGGATCTGCAAGGTGCGATTGCAAAACACTATGAGTGTGTAGTGGATCAAGTGACACTGGATCGTTGGATTAAAAAAATTGAAGGCGCTGCTCTTACGGCGGTTGATACGGAGACTACGAGCTTAGATGCACTGGCTGCTGAGTTAGTTGGTATCTCGCTTTGTGTTGCCCCTGGGGAGGCTTGTTACATTCCGGTAGCACATCGCAATGGAGAGGCTCAGCTCAGCCGTGAATTGGTTTTGGCGCGTATGAAGCCCTGGCTAGAAAGCGCTACCCATCTCAAGGTGGGGCAAAACCTGAAGTACGACAGTCACATCCTTGCAAACTACGACATTACTTTGCGCGGCATTGCTTTTGACACCATGTTGGAATCTTATGTGCTTGAATCGCATATGCCGCACAACATGGATAACTTAGCTGAGCGACATCTTGGCATGAAGACCATTAAGTATGAAGCGGTATGCGGTAAAGGTGTCCATCAGATTGGCTTTGATCAAGTAGATCTAAAGATCGCCACCGACTACGCCGCAGAAGATGCTGACATTACCTTGCGATTACATCAAGTATTGTGGCCACAAATTCAGGCAAGCCCTGGCCTTCTTTACATTTATGAAGATATCGAGATGCCAGCAATGCGGGTTCTGGGCATCATGGAGCGTAATGGAATTCGGATTGACTCTGCCTTGCTATCTCAGCAAGGTCAAGAAGTTGGCAAACGTCTGTTAGCTCTAGAGGGAGAGATTCATAAGCTAGCTGGGCAACCATTTAATATTCAATCTCCTAAGCAGATCGCAGAGATTTTATTTGGGCAGTTAGAGCTCCCTGTAATTAAGAAGACACCATCCGGTGCGCCATCGACTGATGAGGAAGTGCTGCAAAAGTTGGCAGAAGACTATCCCTTGCCTGCGCGTATCTTGGATTACCGTAGTCTCGCTAAATTGATGTCGACCTACATCGAGAAGCTCCCACGTATGGCAGACCCTAAAACAGGGCGCGTTCACACGAGTTTTTCTCAGGCAACTGCGGTAACGGGGCGTTTGGCTTCAAGCGATCCGAACTTGCAGAATATTCCTGTGCGCACGGAAGAAGGTCGTCGAATTCGGGAGGCGTTCATTCCGGCTGATGGTTGTAAGTTGCTTTCAGCAGACTATTCACAAATTGAATTGCGCATCATGGCGCACATTGCTGAGGATGAAAACCTATTGGCTGCATTCGCTGCTGGTAAGGATGTGCACCAAGCAACTGCCGCTGAGATTTTTGGCGTGCCGCTCGAGAGCGTTAATTCTGAGCAGCGTCGCTATGCCAAGGTCATTAACTTTGGATTAATTTATGGCATGAGTGCCTTTGGTCTAGCCGGTAATTTAGGTATTGAGCGCTCAGCAGCCCAAAACTATATTGCCAAATACTTTGATCGTTATCCAGGGGTTGCTCAGTATATGGAGCGCACTCGCCTGGAGGCTAGGGAGAATGGTTATGTTGAAACGGTCTTTGGTAGACGACTATGGCTCCCAGAAATTAAGAGTAGCGGTCCTCGCCGCCAGGGTGCAGAGCGGGCTGCAATTAATGCGCCAATGCAGGGAACGGCAGCCGACTTGATTAAATTGGCTATGATTGCTGTCGAAAACTGGTTGGAAAAAGAGCAGCTCAAGACTCGCATGCTGCTCCAGGTTCATGATGAGCTGGTATTTGATGTGCCACTGGATGAGCTGGCGCTTTTGCAAGCAAAACTACCTGATTTGATGTGTAAAGTAGCTGAGCTGAAGGTTCCGCTGGTGGTGGGTATTGGGATTGGCGATAATTGGGAAGAAGCGCACTAAATTAGGAGACTAAGAGATGACAACAAAAAAAGATCAGAATTCAAAAATGGTGTCTGGCGATAGAAGAGGTTTTATGAAAGCCTCTGCCATTACAGCAACCACTATAGGAATTGGTTTTGTAGCCGCTTCTGAGCCAGTCATGGCCGCAGCGATCGAAACCGATTTCAACGGTATTAAAGCTGGTGAGCAAATGATTCCAGTGGGAAGTTTTCAGATGCCCGCTTATGTTTCTCGTCCAGAAAAAGCCAAAGGTAATTTGCCGATTGTGATTATTGCCAGCGAAATATTTGGTGTACACGAATATATTGCTGACGTTACTAGACGTTTTGCTAAATTGGGTTACCTGGCCATTGCCCCAGAATTCTTTACACGCGCTGGCGATCCGAACACTTACGGCACTATTGCTGAGATTCAAAAAAATATCGTTGCCCCAACTGGTGATACTCAAGTTCTTAATGACTTACAGGCAGCTTTAGTATGGGCCGGCAAGAACGGCGGCAACTTGAAAAAGGTTGGTGTTACTGGATTTTGCTGGGGTGGTCGTATTACTTGGCTATCAGCCACACTGCCTCAGGTTAAGGCTGGTGTAGCTTGGTACGGCCGCGTCATTGGTGAAAAAACAGAGGGTAATCCGCGCCATCCAGTCGATATTGCTGCTGAGCTCAAGGCACCAGTGCTTGGCTTGTATGGCGGCGCTGATACTGGCATCTCCCTAGAGAGTGTTGAGCAAATGCGTGAAGCGCTTGCAAAAGCAGCCCCCAAAAATCCAGCAGCCAAAGCATCTCGTTTTGAAATCTACCCTGATGCACCGCATGCTTTCCATGCTGACTACCGCGCTACCTATCGCGAAGGTCCTGCAAAAGATGGCTGGGAAAAATGCATTGCCTGGTTTAAACAAAACGGGGTTGCCTAATTCCCATGTCAGTACTGCAAAGCATTTTGTTGGTAACAGCGCTAGCGGGAACCACTAGCGTTCTCATTGCCGCAAGTTTTTCTTTGTCTTTGCTATCAAAGATGGTTCATAGCATGGTGAGTGTGTCAGTAGGTATTTTGCTGGCCACCGCCTTGCTACATTCATTACCTGAGGCATTCACGATGCCGGGTGTGAACCCTCAGCTCTTATTTGCTACCTTGCTTGCAGGCCTCTTGGGCTTTTTCTTGCTCGAGAAAATTTCTTTATTACGTCATAGCCATCATCACGAAGGGGATGGCCATGATCATCACCATGGTCATGATGCAGAAGTCGCAGGTAGAAGCGGTTGGATGATTTTGGTCGGCGATGGCATACACAATTTTGTTGATGGTGTCTTGATTGCCGCCGCCTTTATGGCGGATTACCAGGTGGGTATCTTTACTGCGATTGCCATCATTGCTCATGAGATCCCGCAAGAGATTGGTGATTTCATCGTATTACTGAATGCTGGATTTACCCGTACTCGTGCTTTGATGTACAACTTGATTTGTGGCTTAGCTGCGGTATTGGGTGGCGTATTGGCTTACTTCTTTTTGGAGAGGGCTCATACGGCAATGCCTTACTTATTGGTCATCGCCTCAAGTAGTTTTATTTATATTGCGGTGAGCGATCTGATTCCACAAATGCACCGGCGCCCACATTGGGCTGAGTCCTTACGTCAAACGATTTTGATTGCAGGCGGCGTTGGCTTGGTCATTCTGCTCTCACTCTTGCATTAAAGAGCTACTGGTCGGCCTGGGTCGGCACACCATTCGCTCCAGCTACCTGCGTAAACACGTGAACCCTTGAGGCCAGCGATTTCCATAGCTAGAAGGTTATGACAAGCCGTCACTCCGGAGCCACATTGATGAATGACGTCAGAAGCTTTGGTTGAGCCCAAGAGATCTACAAAGTCTTTGAAGAGTTGCTCTGGGGCCTTAAAACTTTTTCTTGAAAGATTTTCTCTGAAGCAGTAATTAACTGCGTCGGGAATATGTCCGCCAACAGGATCTAAGGTTTCATTTTGACCATGGAAGCGATCATTTGCACGAGCATCAACAATGAGATTTGTTTTAGCTTTGAGATTGTGTACAACCTCCTCTACTGTCACTAAGCCAACATAAGGCATTGAGGGCACCGGCGTTGTTGTTGGATTTGCTTCGCGTGGCAATGTGCCGATGGGGCCATTCCAGGCATCTAGGCCACCATCTAAGACTTGAACATGGGCATGGCCAGTAGCTTTGAGCATCCACCAGAGGCGACTGGCATATACAGAACCCTGATTGTCGTAGGCAATCACCAAGGTGTTTGGGTCAATGCCGAGGCGAGATTTGGTTTGGGCCCAGGCTTCTGGGGTGGGAAGTGGGTGACGACCATTTTTACCTGTCTTTTCACCAGATAAATTGTGGTCTAGATCAACATACAGTGCGCCTGGAATATGGCCTTCTAAATAAGACTTGCGACCGGCTAGTGGGTCGACTAAATCAAAGCGGCAATCACAGACCAATACATTCTCACCACTGTTAATCATTTCTTCTAACTGGTTTGCAGTAATGAGTGGCGTCATGATGGCTTCCTATAGGGGGCGAAGTGGAGGTTACTGAATTATGCGCCTTGATAGTTCATGGCACGACGGTACCATTCATGAAAATGTTGCATACCGTCTTCCATGGGGCTTTGGTATGGCCCCACTTCATTTTGACCACGGGCTAGCAGGGCAGCGCGACCCGCATCCATGCGCTCTGCAATTTCATCATCCTCAATGCAGGTTTCCATATAGGCTGCGCGTTCTGCTTCTACGAATTCTCGTTCAAAGAGTGCGATTTCTTCTGGGTAATAAAATTCCACCACATTACGTGTTTTATTAGGGCCCAATGGATGTAATGTAGAAACACATAAAACACCTGGGTACCACTCGACCATCACATTGGGATAGTAGGTAAGCCAGATAGCGCCATGTCGTGGTGTCTTGCCTTGATGATGGCGCAACACTGCCTCATGCCACTTTTGATAGATGGGTGAGCCAGGTTTCTCTAAGTTCTTGTGAATACCAACCGTCTGCACGCTGTGCCAGTCACCGAATTCCCAGCGTAAGTCCTCGCAGGAAACAAACTTACCCAAGCCTGGATGAAACGGTACAACGTGATAGTCCTCAAGGTAGACCTCAATAAAAGTCTTCCAGTTGTAATTGCACTCATGGACCTCAACATGGTCTAGAACGTAGCCTTCAAAGTTGAGATCATCAGCTACACCAAGCTTAGCCAGATCGGTACGCACATCACGTGGACCTTCAAATAGAAGTCCTTGCCAATTTTGCAAAGGTGATTTACCGAGATTGAGGCAGGGCTTATCTTCAAAATGGGGTGCGCCCATGAGTTGACCGTTTAAATCGTAGGTCCAGCGATGCAAGGGGCAAACAATGTTGTCTGCTCTACCTTTGCCATTCAGCATGAGTGCTTGGCGATGACGGCAGACATTGGAGAGGAGTTCAACGCCCACTTGGTTTCGGACCAATAAGCGGCCCTCATTCTCGGATGCCAAGGTTTGGTAGGAACCTATCTCGGAAACCATGAGTTCGTGACCAACATAGCCTGGCCCCTGCTTAAAAAGCAGTTCAATTTCACGCTGATAGAGATCAACGTCAAAATAGGCCGAAACCGGCAGTTGTAAGTTGGACGGCGCAAGCTGCTGCGCGGTAGCCAGATTAGTCATTCTCCCCACCCCCGAAAACGTCAGCCGAAGCTAAGCGGAATAACCAATCCAACTATCGACGGATCGATATTGGAAAGGAAGGAAGCGATTATACCCATCTGACCCCCATCTCGCTTTAATATATGGGACTACATCTCTTAGAAATTTGAAGGAAATAAGCCAATGCCAGCAAAGAAATCTGAAGATCAGAAGTCCGGTCTTGAGCTACAAATCGACCCTAATTTGCGTTATGAGCAGGCTGTTAAGGAGTTGGAAAAGCTGATTTCTGACATGGAATCAGGCAAATTCTCTTTGGAAGAGACGCTTTTGGCTTATCAACGTGGCGCAGCACTCCTAAAACATTGCCAGGCCATGCTTGCTCAAGTTGAGCAGCAAGTTCGGGTATTCGAGGCTTAAGCTGCCCTAAGACTTTACCTTTATGAACAACGTACTTTCATTTGAAGATTGGGTTCGTGCTCACGGGCAGCGAACTGAATTGGCTCTCGATAGTTGGCTTGATGCAGCGAATGCCAACCCCGCACGTTTGCATGAAGCTATGCGTTATGCCGCTCAAGGTGGCGGTAAGCGCATTCGTCCTTTGTTGGTTTATGCCGCTGGTGAGCTAGGTGATGATTTCAATGAAGAGAAAAATACTGCTTTAGATTCCGCTGCGTTTGCAATTGAATGTATTCATGCCTATTCCTTGGTGCATGATGATTTGCCTTGTATGGATGACGATGATTTACGCCGTGGACGTCCTACTGTGCACAAGGCTTATGACGAGGCGACCGCTTTATTAGTTGGTGATGCATTGCAAACTCGCGCATTTGAGGTTTTGGCAAACACGCAGTGCGATGCTGATACGCGCTTGGCAATGATCGGTGCATTGGCTAGTGCGTCTGGTTCGCGCGGTATGGCTGGTGGTCAGGCGATTGATCTGGAGAGCGTGGGCAAAAAATTAGACTTAGCTGGCTTAAAGCAAATGCATGCTATGAAAACAGGTGCTCTGCTTTCTTGCTCGGTTCAGATGGGTGGTATTGCGGCCAAGTTGAATCCAACTCAAATGCAGCATCTCAAAAACTACTCTGAAGCCTTAGGCTTAGCTTTTCAAATTGTGGATGATGTTTTAGATGCCACTGCAGATAGTCAAACCTTGGGTAAAACCGCAGGAAAAGATGCGGCAAATGACAAGCCGACCTATGTGACCTTGATGGGTTTAGACTATGCCAAGCAAGCAGCAGCCGATTTACAAGAAACGGCGATTGCTAGCTTAGAGAGTTTTGGCGCTAAAGCCGGGGCCCTGAAAGATTTGGCTCTATTAGTGGTTAACAGAGGCAAATAAGATTACTAAAGATTTGATGACTTTAAATTCCATTCATTCCCCTACAGACCTCAAAAAACTTTCGCGCGAGCAGCTCCCTGCGCTTGCAGATGAATTACGTCAGTTTGTTTTGGATTCAGTATCTAAGACGGGCGGACATCTTTCCTCTAACTTAGGCACGGTCGAGTTATCCATTGCCTTGCACTATGTATTTGACACACCGCATGATCGGATTGTGTGGGATGTGGGTCATCAAAGTTATCCACACAAAATTTTGACTGGTCGTCGTGAGCGAATGAGTAGCTTGCGCCAGTTGGATGGTTTGTCAGGCTTTCCACGTCGTGCTGAAAGTGAATACGATGCCTTTGGTACCGGCCACTCTTCAACGAGTATTTCTGCGGCGATGGGCATGGCTCGCGCTTTTCAAACTAAGGGTGAGAAGCAAGTTGCTGTTGCGGTGATTGGCGATAGCGCCATGACTGGTGGAATGGCATTTGAAGCCATGAACAATGCGGGTGTGTATGAAGACCTTCCATTAGTAGTCATTCTGAATGACAACGATATGTCGATCTCGCCAGCGGTTGGCGCTCTCAATCGACACCTCGCTAGACTATTGAGTGGCAATATTTACTCTGCAACGAAGAAGGGTATTGATAGTGTTTTATCTATTGCGCCGCCTTTGCGGGAGTTTGCTAAACGCTTAGAAGATCATGCTAAGGGCATGGTTTCTCCATCCACTATTTTTGAAGAGTTTGGTTTTAATTACTTTGGCCCAATCGATGGCCATGATTTAGACGCTCTTATTCCGATGTTGCAAAATGTTCGCCGCTTGGCGCTTGAGGGGCGCGGCCCCCAGTTCTTGCATGTAGTCACCCGCAAAGGTCAGGGCTATGAGTTGGCTGAAGCAGACCCAGTGCTGTATCACGGCCCAAGTAAGTTCAATCCGGAAGAGGGTGTGAAGAAGTCTGCCGCGCCTTCTCAAAAAACCTTTACTCAAGTGTTTGGTGAATGGCTGTGCGATATGGCGCACGCTGATCCATTACTTATTGGCATTACACCTGCAATGCGTGAAGGCTCTGGTCTAGCGGAATTTGAAAAGAATTTTCCCAAGCGTTATTACGATGTGGGTATCGCTGAGCAGCATGCAGTCACGTTTGCTGCTGGCATGGCATGCGAAGGTATGAAACCCGTAGTGGCGATTTACTCAACATTCCTGCAGCGCGCTTACGATCAACTGATTCATGATGTCGCGATTCAGGATCTGCCAGTCTTGTTTGCTTTAGATCGTGCCGGCTTGGTTGGTGCAGATGGTGCAACCCATGCTGGTGCATATGACATCCCGTTCTTACGTTGCATTCCGAATATGTTGGTCTTGACACCGGCAGATGAAGCGGAGTGCCGTGATTTATTGACGACTGCATTTCATCAGCCGCATCCTAGCGCTGTGCGCTATCCGCGAGGTGCTGGTGTTGGAACCATTCCTTCAAAAGAATTACGCACTGTGCCACTAGGTAAAGGTGAAGTGCGTCGTAAGTCGAGTACGCTTGCGGGTCAGCGCATAGCGATCTTGGCTTTTGGAACTTTGCTCTACCCAGCACTTGAAGTGGCTGAACAAATCGATGCCTCAGTTGCCAATATGCGCTTTGTTAAACCATTGGATCTTGAGCTACTCAAATCCTTGGCACAAGACCATGATTATTTTGTGACGATTGAAGATGGTGCGATTCAGGGTGGTGCTGGTAGTGCGTGCTTAGAGGCACTTTCTGCAATGGGGATAAACAAACCCCTTTTGCAATTAGGTCTTCCTGATGTATTCGTGGAGCATGGCGATTACAAACTCCTGATGAGTCAGTGTGGCCTGGACGTTGCGGGGATTGCAAAGGCTATTTCCCAACGTTTTCTACTTAAAACTGCAACAAATCCTGTAGCCGTGGGCAAATAAGTCATCTCTCAAGCCATGCTAGACATTCAGTTCTCGCATGATGAGCGTATTTTGTCTTTAGTAGTTTAGGTTGAGAATTTTGAATCGATTCACAACCATAGTGCCTACGCCAAAATTAGTCTGAATAAGTAATAAATTCAGCAATAATCTAGGTAAGATTATTGCTCGCCAAATCCCAGCGGGGTTTGATATCGAAAGCACCTGAAGTAGTTGAGCCATTATTTTCTGCCAACATACGCAGCGCTCCAGCAAATGCAATCATCACGCCGTTATCAGTACATAGATCGACTGGCGGATAGTGCACTTCAAATCGATTCTTCTTAGCGCTCGCATTAAGAGCTGCGCGTAATTGCAAATTGGCACCCACACCGCCTGCCAGCACTAGATGTTTGCAGCCAGTTTGCTTCAGTGCCTTCTCTGATTTACTGACGAGTACTGCAACTAAGGAATCGACAAAGCTTCGCGCAAGATCCGCATGAAAAGTTGCTATCTCATCTGGATCAGTAATGTCTAATGCCTCAAATTTTTTCACCTGGTTCAGCACTGCTGTTTTGAGTCCGGAGAAAGAAAAGTCCAAATCCCCTGAGTGCAGCATTGGCTTGGGCAAATCAAATCTTCCGGATTGCCCTTTTTCTGCCAATTTAGAGATAGCAGCTCCGCCCGGGTAGTCCAAGCCGAGTAATTTGGCTGTTTTATCAAAGGCTTCGCCAGCAGCGTCGTCCAAGGTTTCACCTAGAAGTTGGTACTTACCAACTCCGCTCACCAGCATCAGCTGGGTATGTCCGCCTGAGACTAGGAGGGCGATAAAGGGGAATTCCGGTACAGAGATCCCTAAAAGTGGTGAAAGCAGGTGTCCTTCAAGGTGATGCACCCCAATTGAGGGAAGATTGAGGCCCTGGGCAAGGGATTTGGCAAAAGCACTACCTACGAGCAGTGCGCCAGCCAATCCAGGCCCCTGGGTATAGGCGACCGCATCAAGATCCTTTAATTTGAGTCCAGCCTCATGCAAAGTGTCGTCCAGAAGAGGTAAAACCCGTTTTATGTGGTCTCTAGAGGCTAATTCCGGGACAACACCTCCGTAGTCCCGATGCATTGCAATTTGGGAGTGCAGCGCCTGTCCTAGGATGCCCTGATGGGCTGGGGCGTGGTTTTCCCAGGGGGCGGTGTCGTATACGGCCACCCCGGTCTCGTCACAAGAAGTTTCTATGCCTAAAACAATCATTTTTGTATTTGGTCGTGCTAGAATCGCATTTCAGTTAATTTATCGATATTTTTCGAGCATATACGAGTTAAACAAGTATGACTACAGTCCGCCTCCGTGAGAACGAACCTTTTGAAGTGGCATTGCGCCGTTTCAAGCGCACCATTGAAAAGAATGGCCTTTTGACAGACTTGCGTGCACGCGAGTTCTACGAGAAGCCAACGGCTGAACGTAAGCGTAAAAAGGCTGCTGCTGCTAAACGCCATTACAAGCGTATTCGCAGCCAGATGTTGCCTAAAAAGCTTTACTAATCGAATTTAAAAGCTCTCCTCACCGAGAGGCTTTGAAACCCGCTGACGGTGAAACGCAGCGGGTTTTTGCTTTTGAATCGCCAGCAATGTATGAGATATTGAATACAGGGGAAAAATACCATGAGTCTGAAAGATCAAATTACTGAAGATATGAAAAACGCGATGCGTGCAAAAGCAGTGGCGCGTCTTGGAACGATTCGCCTTCTATTAGCAGCCATCAAACAGCGTGAAGTGGATGATCGCATTGTGATGGATGATGCCAGTGTCATCGCTACCATTGAGAAGATGATTAAGCAGCGCAAAGATTCGATTTCTCAATTTGAGAAAGCCAATCGTGATGATTTAGTTGCAATTGAGGCAGCCGAGATGGTCATCCTGCAAGACTACTTGCCAGCACAGTTATCTGATGCAGAAGTAGCGGTAGCGGTAGCTGCAGCAGTGGCATCCACTGGTGCTGCTGGTCCGCAAGATATGGGTAAAGTGATTGGCGTTCTCAAAGGTCAATTGGCTGGTAAGGCTGATATGGGTAAAGTTTCTGGTTTAGTAAAAGCGGCACTAGCTAAGTAAGTTCACAAGCTCAGCCTCATCCCATACTGATGGCTCTCATACCCCAATCCTTCATTGCCGATTTACTAAATCGGGTCGACATCGTGGATGTGGTTGGGCAGCACGTGAAGTTAAAAAAAGCGGGTGCGAACTTTCAAGGTTTGTGCCCCTTCCATTCAGAAAAATCCCCTTCATTTTCTGTATCACCTACCAAGCAGTTCTATCACTGCTTTGGTTGTGGGGCGCACGGTTCTGCTATTAGTTTTCTGATGGAATATTCTGGTCTTGGTTATGTAGATGCTATTGAAGACTTGGCGCGTTCCGCAGGATTGGATGTGCCGCGTGAAGAGCGCACTGCAAATGATATTGCCCGCCAACAGCAGACCATGGCATTGAGTGAAGTGATGAGTGCAGCTGCCGATTGGTATCGTCAGCAACTCAAAGTTGCTCCGCGTGCAGTGGAATATCTCAAAGGGCGTGGCCTTACTGGTGAGATCGCTAAACGGTATGCCTTGGGCTATGCGCCCGATGGTTGGCAAGGCCTGGAGGCAATCTTTGGGACTTATGCCAATGATGAAGTAGCGAAGACTTTGCTGGAGGGTGGCTTACTCATCCAGAGTGAGCAGACCGAAAATAGCCAAACTGCCAGACGCTACGATCGCTTTCGTGATCGCATCATGTTTCCGATTCGCAATTCTAAGGGGCAGACCATTGGCTTTGGTGGACGCATCTTGGATCAAGGTGAGCCCAAGTATTTAAATTCTCCTGAGACACCATTGTTCTCTAAAGGTAATACCTTGTACGGCCTGTTCGAAGCTAGACAGGCTATCCGCTCGCAAGAATATGTTCTTGTATGCGAGGGTTATATGGATGTTGTAGCACTCGCGCAATTAGGTTTTCCTAATGCCGTAGCTACATTAGGTACGGCCTGTACTGCAAACCACGTGCGCATGTTGTTGCGCCAAACCGATAAAGTCGTGTTTTCATTTGATGGTGACTCTGCTGGGCAGCGTGCGGCGCAACGTGCGCTGGAAGCATGCCTCCCATTAATGTCCGATGATAAAGAAATTCGCTTCTTGTTTTTACCTACAGAACACGACCCCGATAGTTATGTCCGAGCCTATGGTGCACCTGCCTTTGAAAAAGTCATCAAAGAAGCGATGTCGATCTCAAGCTTCTTCTTTAAGATTGCAAGTCAAGACCACGAGTTAACAACGCCTGAGGGAAGAGCGCAAACACATCATGCAGCAAAACCAATGTTGCTATCCATGCCGCCAATTGCTCTGCGTACGCAAATATTGCGTGAGCTGGCTATTCGCACTAATTCAACACCTGCAGAGTTAGAGTCTTTTTGTGGATTGACGATAGTGCCTGCACCAGTGCAGCAGGGTTCTTATGCAATAACAAATCAACGCGCACCTAATTTTGTGCAAGCTAATAGCGGTAACCGGACCCAGGGCGCGCCTTGGCAGGCCTCTAAGGGTTCAGCGAAAAGAGCGCCTGTACTCAACATTCCACCTCCGCAAGCTCCTACAGATTTGGCGGAGCAGATGTTGCGAGTCTTGATTCAGTTTCCCCATTTAGGAAAAGCTTTGGATGCTAATAAGAGGACGCTTGCTTTACAGGCTTCCGCGCTGCGCTCAGAAAAAGCATTGGAGCTCATGAAGGATTTATTGACTCAATGTGATCAGGTTGAATTGATTCCCGGTGAAAACGGTAAGCCACCAGCAGTAGGTGCCGGCGCATTTGCTTTATTCCAAGAGCAGCTATCTCGCAGCGAGTTGGCTCCGCTCTATGAGGTGTTAAGAAAGCGGGTCATGGGCTCCGATTTAGAGATTGAAGGAGCGATGGCAGATTTAGATGGCGCCTTTAAAAAGCTGGAGCTTACCCACCTGAAAACAGAAATGACAGAAATTGCTCAAAAGATTGCTGGCAGCATTGCTACAGAGCAAGATCGAGCTCGATATCGCGAACTGGGCGAAAGACTGAAATTCTCCTAGGAATTTTCTGATTTAAGCCCAGAAAAACCCGAAATTTACCCCGTATTTTGAGTATGGATGGGGGTAAAAAAGTCACAATCGACTATAATCCTCTATTCCCAGAAAAAAAACGATTTAATTCAGCCACTTGCGCTTTATTTTGAAGAAATTTGGGGCAAGTGGACTAGTGGCTGCGCCTAAGCAGTCGAGAACAATCATCAGTAACGTGAGTAAGTGCTAATAAATGCCTAATACCAAGAAAAAACCAGCAGCTAAACCAGCCAAGCCAGTAGCGAAAGCCAAAGCAGCAGCCAAGCCAGTGGCCAAAGCCAAGGCGCCTGCTAAACCAGTGGCCAAAGCCAAAGTACCATCTAAACCAGCCAAGCCAGTAGCGAAAGCCAAAGCACCAGCAAAGCCAGCTGCTAAAGGAAAAGCGCCTGCTAAACCAGTAGCTAAAGCTAAAGCACCAGTAAAAGCAGCCAAGCCAGCAGCTAAAGCAAAGACGCCCGCTAAACCAGTTAAGCCAGTAGCTAAAACTAAAGTACCAGCTAAGCCAGTGAAGGCCCCCGCTAAAGCAGCAAAAGCTCCAACAAAGACCGCAGCAAAGCCAGTAGCGAAAGTTAAAGCTGTTGCTCCTAAGCTTGAGTTAAAGCCAGCCAAGGCCGCTAAAGCGGTTAAGGAAGTTCCGGAAGCTAAAGAAGCTAAGGGTAAAAAAGCAAAAGTAGTTGAGCCTGGGACTGAGCTTGTTAAGACTGAGGAGGTAAAAAAAGGTCGTAAACCCAAAGCGGATGCTCCTGCAGAAGGTGCTGAGCCAGTTCTGACTGATCGTCAAAAAGCGCGTGAGCGTAAGGCCAAAGAAAAGGCACTCTTAAAAGAATTCGCAGCACAACAGTTAGGCTCTGAAGAGCAGCAAGAATTACGTCGTACTCGTCTGAAGACATTGATCAAGATGGGTAAGTCCAAGGGTTACTTAACTCACGGCGAGATGAATGACGTGATGTCAGATGAGTTGTCAGATGCCGATGCATTAGAAACATTGATCAGCCTCTTAAACGATATCAACATTACTGTGTATGAGCAGGCCCCAGATGCTGAGACGCTCCTCCTTAATGAAAATGCTTCTGCAACCACTTCCGAAGAAGAGGCTGAAGAAGAGGCAGAAGCCGCTTTAGCTACTGTCGACTCAGAGTTTGGTCGTACAACTGATCCAGTGCGTATGTATATGCGCGAGATGGGTACTGTGGATTTGCTGACTCGCGAAGGCGAAATCGTAATTGCGAAAAAGATTGAAGCAGGTCTTAAAGATATGGTGATGGCCTTGGCCGCTTGCCCTGTCACCATTGGTGAGATCTTGGCTAACGTAGACAAGATTGCTAGCGGCGAGATGGAGATTGATCAATTTGTAGATGGATTAGTTGATCCTAACGCTGAAGATATTAAGCTTGGACCGGAAGAGCCAGAGATTGACCCAGATGCTGAAGTGGGTGACGAAGAAGGCGTTGAAGATGAAGGTGGCGGTGGCGGCGGCGCAGCTACTGCAAACGCTAAGCAACTAGAGGAGTTAAAGCAGATCTCTCTAGAGAAGTTTGCAATTGTGCGTACCCAGTCTGACAAGATGCGTCGTGCTTTTGATAAGGAGGGTTATAACTGCCCGGCTTATATCAAGGCGCAAGAAGCTATTCGTGGTGAGTTACTTGGTTTCCGCTTGACTGCAAAGAGTGTCGAGAAGTTATGTGACACCATGCGCTCACAAGTGGATCAAGTTTGGAAGCTCGAGCGGGGCATTGTGAGCTTGTTGGTAGACAAGGTAGGCGTTAATCGTGGCGAAGTATTAAAAGACTTCCCAAAAATGTCGATGAATCTAGAGTGGGTAAACAAGCTACTCAAAGAAAACAAGCCGTACACAGCATTGCTACAGCGTAACGTTCCAGCGATTCAGGAATTGCAGCAGAAGTTAATCGATATTCAGACGCGGGTTGTATTACCACTTCCAGAATTAAAAGAAGTAAACAAGCAGATGACTGCTGGTGAGAAGCGTGCGCGTGAAGCTAAACGTGAGATGACTGTCGCCAACTTACGCTTGGTAATCTCGATTGCTAAGAAATACACCAACCGCGGTTTGCAGTTCTTGGACTTGATTCAGGAAGGTAATATCGGTTTGATGAAGGCGGTAGATAAGTTTGAATACCGTCGTGGTTATAAGTTCTCTACCTATGCAACCTGGTGGATTCGTCAGGCGATTACCCGTTCTATTGCTGACCAAGCACGTACGATCCGTATCCCAGTCCATATGATTGAGACGATCAATAAGATGAACCGTATTAGCCGTCAAATCTTGCAAGAGACTGGACATGAGCCAGATGCTGCAACCTTGGCTCTCAAAATGGAAATTCCTGAGGATAAGATTCGCAAGATTATGAAGATTGCTAAAGAGCCAATCTCCATGGAGACACCAATTGGTGACGATGCGGACTCAAACCTGGGTGATTTCATTGAGGATAGCAATACCTTGGCTCCAGCTGAAGCAGCCTTGCATGAATCGATGCGCGATGTAGTGAAGGATGTCTTGGATTCATTAACACCACGCGAAGCAAAAGTATTGCGTATGCGCTTTGGTGTTGAGATGAGCACAGACCATACCCTCGAAGAAGTGGGTAAGCAGTTTGACGTGACTCGTGAGCGTATTCGTCAGATTGAAGCCAAGGCCTTGAGAAAGATGCGTCATCCAAGCCGTAGCGACAAACTCAAGACCTTCCTCGAAGAGGATTGATAAAGAATTTTTTAAGTGATGCAAGCCTTAAGTCTACCTACATCCTGTGAAGTTCGTCACGGTTGAATCGGAAGTTTTTAGGAAGACGTCCTCGGAATTTTTTTAGTTTGAGAAAACGCTCTTTAAGCGAAATTTTATTTTTCATAAAAGAATCTTACTTAACTAGCATTGCTAAGTGTAATAACCCTATTAGTTGTAATAAATAGGGCGCAGTTTTAGGGCCTATAGCTCAGTTGGTTAGAGCAGAGGACTCATAAGAAAGAAGCCCTAGGGGTCTTGTAACAAAGACCTCAATAGATTCAAGAGGTTAGTGGTGAATTAGGCGGTATATATTCACTACACACCGCTTACACACCGGAGCAAAAACCGAGGTGTGTAGTAAATGCGGTTTTAGTGTGGTTTTGAAGTAAAAAACATCAGCAGTAAGGTGTGTAGTAAACGTAAAGTTTTAGGGCCCATAGCTCAGTTGGTTAGAGCAGAGGACTCATAGCGAAAGTTGTGCCTTATGCGTGGAAACTGCATAAGGGATGGTGTCAAATTCGGAGAAAGCTAAATGTAGCCAAAAGCTGCACAAGCTAACGCCGAGCGAAGCTTAGTAGAAATACTTTGAACGTGTAGAGACTAGACGGCACCCATCTAAGTCGAGCAATCGATATGATGAAGGCATAGTCCAGGGAGTAATGAAAATTACACAAACCGGAATCCTTTGGTCCCAGGTTCAAGTCCTGGTGGGCCCACCAGAAAAGCAAACCCCAGTTAGAGATAGCTGGGGTTTTGTCTTTTTGAGCGTTACTTTAAGTAACGCTTGTTAAGATCATGTACCTATGCTAATATGCATGAAATTTCAATAAAAAATCATGCAAAAAGAGCCTGTAAAACCTCCCTTAAATACTTCGCCTGAATTACGCAATAGCGCATTGGGGAGACTTCTCTCGCGTCTTAAGAAGGGTCATGTTTATAGAAGAGAGGATCTTTTAGGAGACTCCAATGCGGTTGACCGTCATTTAAAACAATTGGTTGATGCGGGTGATTTAGAAAAGCTGGCGCAAGGGCTGTATTACGTACCTAAGTCCTCCACTTTTGGCAGGGTGCCTCCGAAAGACGATGAGCTAGTAGAAGCTTTTTTAAAAGACGAGAACTTTTTGTTACTTTCACCTAATAGCTACAACTCCTTGGGTCTAGGAACAACCCAGCTCTATAACAAAACTGTGGTGTACAACCATAAACGCCATGGCGTCTTTAAATTGGGTAATAGAAGTTTTGAATTTCGGGTAAAACCGCGCTTTCCAAAAAAGCTGGATAAAGAATTCTTATTGGTGGATCTATTGAATAACCTAGATTCGCTTGCCGAGAATAAAGATGATGTATTGGCTAAGGCAGAGAAGCAGTTAAATAAGTTTGAAACTGCTAAATTGCAAAAAACAGTTAGTGCTTATGGGGCAGGGAGAACGAAGAAGCGGGTTTCATCTTGGTTGCGTGATACGCAGAGAGCGAGTACTTAGTGCTTTTGCATGAACATAAGGATTTCAAAGATCTGATTGCTACTGAATCAGATAATATGGGTATTGATCCCACATTGGTTGAAAAGGATTATTGGATCATGCATTGCCTTTGGGGATTGCAGCAACAAGGATTTACATTTGAATTGAAGGGTGGAACTTCATTATCCAAGGGGTTTGGATTAATCCATCGCTTTTCCGAAGATATTGATATCCGCATTGAGCCGCCAGTAGGCATGGATGTTAAGACTGGCAAAAATCAAGATAAAGAAGCGCACATAAAATCTCGATCTGACTTTTACGACTGGGTTGCCAGTAAGATGAAGATTCTTGGTATACAAGATGTTGTGCGAGATCATGCATTTGATGACTCAGAAAAAATGCGCAGTGGTGGGGTCCGCTTAAATTACCAATCAATAATGCCATCGTTGGGTGGTTTAAAGCATGGTGTTTTATTAGTGTTAGGCTTTGACGATACGGCACCCAATCAGCCGGTAGATATTTCATCATGGGCATACGATTATGCAATTAAGTACATCAAAGACATTGATGATAATAGAGCCAAAAATGTCTTGTGTTACTTGCCTGAATATACTTTTGTGGAAAAACTGCAAACAATCTCTACGAAGTATCGCCAATACAAAGATGGCAAAGGATTTCCTAAGAACTTCCTAAGGCATTACTACGACGTATATTGTTTATTGGATTACCCATCAGTGTTGGAATTTATTAAGACTGATAGGTATCAGACTAGGAAGGTAGAGCGTTTTCCCAAGTCCGATAACTTAATCATTTCTCAAAACCCAGCTTTTCTTCTGAGTGATTCGGAAGACCGAAAGTTGTTTGAATCAGAATATCAAAAAGTAGCTAGCCTATATTACAAAGGCCAGCCAAATTTTCCTGATCTATTAAATCGGATAAGTCAGCATCTAAAGGCTTTGTAGGTAAATCCATTTTGGAGCAACGAAGTGCTAGATAGTTGCTCCAAAATTCCTTTGGTTTTCGAAACCAAAGAGCGAGATAGTGTTTGTTGTGATCTTATTAATCTAGTCACACAAAAGCTCACACACCGATATTTAGGCGACGTAAGCTCTTGAAATCCTAGTGGTTTTCTTTGGATGTCTGCTCTCATAATCCTTTGGTCCCAGGTTCAAGTCCTGGTGGGCCCACCAGAAAAGCAAACCCTCATCAGAAATGGTGGGGGTTTTGTCTTTTGAGTGTTACTTAAAGTAACGGCTCATCAATATTTTTTCTTTACTGCTAAATAATACTTTTGATTAATTCTAGATCCTAAGTGTAAGAAACTTAGATTGAATTCTTTTTATAAATAGCAAACAAATCATCATGTCCAATTTCACAGTGTTGAGATTTGGAACGTTGCTCGCCCCATTGTTTCGCAATTTCATGGCTAACCAAGTGAGTCTCAACTACTGCCTTTGCAGTGCCGGCTGCTAATTCTTGAATTAATGAGGCGTCATTCGGATTAAGTATCCAAGGACTTGATCCGGTTTCTACGTGAAACCCTTCTTTTTTTAGTAACTGCTCCATTGTTTTAAAGGCTAAAGGCCCTAAAGCATTTCCAAAGCCCTTATCTGAACCTTGGTGATGATGAAATGCCTCAAGAATTTCGGTATCCCTGGGGTCTGATGGTAGCCAGGTTTCCTCGCCGTTATAAGTTAAAACTGTATAAATGGAGGTTTTTAACACGCTACAAAATTGAACTAACCAGTCCAATGCGATTAAATCAAAAAAAGCTGCTGCAGTAATTAAATCTGCTGATTCGAAGAGTTTAGACTGAAGATTACTAGCAAGATCTTTTTGTAAAAATTGCACAGTGATCTCATAATTATTTTTAACTAAAGTTACGGGTCTAGTGACATCGTTATCATGGTCTTTATTGTGCGCTTTATCAGTGATGTAATCTGCCCATATACAAATTTTTTCACGAGCTGCTGTTAAAAGCAGTGGATCGTAATCAATTAGCGTCCAATTTTGATTGTGGTGAATTAATGGTGCGAGGGCACGAAGATTGGAGCCTGTGCCTGATCCTAAGTCGACAATATGAATTGGGCCGTTCTTGAGGTTACTAATTTTCTCCAGATACCTAAGTACTTGCTCTTGTAAAACAGGATTTCGTGAGCGATGGTCTGCGCTTTCACGTAAGCTTAACCAATCAGTTGAAAATGAAGTCATAAGTGTAATTAAAATAAATAGATGCAGTCCTGATTATGGATGCTGTAATCCCAATTGGATATTGACCATTTCATTAAATTGACTACTTTTCTCACAAAGAGATTGATAGGTTCCAGCCTCGACAATCTTACCGGCCTTCATCACTAAAATCATATTTGCATTTTTAATGGTGCTGAGCCTGTGTGCAATGACTAAGGTGGTCCGAGAACGTATCACCTCATTCATTGCCTTAATTAAGCTTTCTTCAGTAGCGCTATCTAATGCGCTAGTAGCCTCATCTAAAACGAGAATAGGGGGATCCTTCAGTAAAGCACGTGCAATGGAAAGACGTTGCCTCTCGCCTCCAGATAAAATTCGCCCTCTTTCACCGATAATAGTATCAAAACCCTCAGTCCGATTTTCAATAAAATCAAGAGCTTGCGCTCGTTGACAGGCTTGTCGTATCTCTTCTTCACTCGCGTTTGGCGCACCAACCAGAAGGTTTTCAGCAATAGAGCGATTAAATAACAAGGGCTCCTGAAAGACCACGCCAATATTTCTGCGCAGTGCTGTTAGATCAAATTTTTTGACATCAATACCATCAATAGTAATCCGTCCAGACTGGGCATCAAAGGCGCGATACAGCAGGCTCAGCACAGTAGACTTTCCAGCCCCAGAAACGCCAACCAGAGCAATTGTCTCACCTGGATTTGCAGTAAAACTCACCCCATCAATCGCTTTATTCCGATTGTTATAACTAAAGAAGACTTCATTAAATTCGATCAAACCAACACATCGCCCCGGATCTATTGCATTCGGAGTATTTTGAATATCTGGAGATGTATCCAAGATGTTAAAAAACTGCTGTAATCTGGGAGCGTCTATTGCTAACTTATTGGCAAACGTTACTATTTGTTCTAGGCGACCAATAAAAATGCCTGCAAAAGCAATAAAGGTAACTATTTCACCTAATGTTATTAGTGACTTCGTGTAAAGCCATGATCCTAAAACAACGATACAGAGAATACTGAGTGTTGTTGCAGATTTTGTGAGTACCGTTACTATTGCCCACCATGACAGAACGGGCAACTGAGCATTCAGCACCTTTTGGCTGATGCTCTTCAGGGCCTTCACTTCAAGCTGAATTCTAGAAAAACTCTGTACTAGCGCAATATTACTGAGGGTGTCAGAGGCTAATTCCGCTAAATCTGAATGGTGGCTTTCAATGGCTTGCTGAAGATCTTGAGTTTTTCGTAAGATAAAGTGGGTCAGCAATCCAAAAAATAGACAGAGACCAATGAGCACTAAAGCCAGTCGCCAATTCATGTATAGCGCTAGTGGAATGAGTATGACTAGAGAGATGAAAGCGGCTAGATGTTCACGGAAAAAACTTAGCCATAACCACCAAAGGGTGTCTGTGCCTGCGATCATGATTTTCATCAAACGACCAGAGTGAGTTTGTGACTGCTGTTTCAGAGGCATATGTAATACATGCTCGAAATATTCACCAAAAACTTTGTGGCGTTGTCGGTGTGCTAGACGATCGGAAAATAGGGCAACGAGTGTTGAAGTGCCAATCGTAAAAAATCCAAAAAGTATCCAAATCACTAGTAAAGGTGCAACTTCATTCCATAAGGAGGTAGCTTGCGATGTTTCAGTACTAGCTAGTGTGTTAACAACCTTGCCAAACAATATCGGTTCTGCAAAAAGCGTAATAGCAAGTGCCGCATTAGCAAGTGCCAAAATCCAAGCAAGCCTACTATCAGAGTCAAGTTTTTTTAATGCACGTGTATAGGTTCTAACAAGGCTCATGAGGATGCTTAATTACTGTGGTGATGATGTAAAGCTTTTAGGCGGAGGGGTATCAATTCCTCTGGCGTAGTAATTTCTTCTGGAGAGGATAAAAGTTTATATTTCATCATGAGATTACCTAGCCAGGACTGCGACGTTATCACTGCTAATGGTATCGACACTAATAAGCCGCCAAAAAATAACAAACCAAAGTAGGTAGTATCTCTATGGCTGAGATACAGCGTCAAGAATAGAGTAATTCCTAATGCCGTATGTGGCCAAAATTGCTTGACTGCATTCCAAATGTTGACGGTATGGTCATCCCTCGCCTGTGCTGCCCAACCTCCTTGACGTCCCAAGGCAAGATTCATCATAAAAATAGTGTGATTAAGCCAGGCAATAGGAGTCATCAATAGAGAAAACATCGTTTCAAGTAGGAGGCTAACGATAAAACGCCATCGACCACCAAAGCGATGGGATTCTTTTGTACTGAGTAAGACATTGAGAGCCCCGGCAACTTTTGGTAGGTACCACATCAAAAGAGTAAGCCAAATAAAGGTATGAAAATAAACTCCGCTGGCAGTTTCTTGAATGGATGGAAAAGTAGCGATAGAGAGAGTACAGATAATCATCAGCGCAATCCATGCTGGTGAGCCCAGAAACATAAATATTGCTAAAACAAGTTGTATCCTACTAATTAACTTGAGATTGGGAAGGGTGAGGAGATGAATGTATTGAAGATTTCCTTCGCACCATCTTAAATCTCGACGAATATATTCCGTCAGGGTTGGCGGATTTTCTTCCCAGCTACTATCTTCACATGGATAAACGCGTACTTCAAAATCAGCACGACGCATGAGTACTGCTTCGACTAAATCATGGCTAAGTATCTGTTTCGTATACCCTGAAGCAGTCTTAATCTCTGAAAGCTGACAGCGCTGCATAAAAGGATCAAGGCGAATAATTGCGTTATGACCCCAATAAGGACCAAAATCAGATTGCCACCATGCTGAGCCCATGGTGTATGAGCGCATTCCAAGACGCATGCCGTATTGAAAAAGACGAGTGAAGGCACTGCTTGATGGTAGACCAATAACAAGACCTTGCAATATCCCTAGTTGCGGATTCGATTGCATCATTTGAACGAGTCTTTTCATTGCCGTAGCCGTCATAAAGCTATCAGCATCCAGCGTGATGGCAAAGTGATGCAATTTTCCATACTTCTGACAAAAGTTAGCAATATTTCCTGCCTTATATCCTTCATTATTTTCGCGACAGCGATAGACGATATTAATTCTTTGTCCATACTCTTTATTTAATTTCTCGAAAAGCGCACTCTCAGATTGTCTAATGGTTTCAGTAGTGCTGTCGCTAAGGATATAAACATAGAAATATTTTTCAATGCCTGCATTGATTAGACTTTCAATCATAATTTGCAGATTACGAACTACCCTTGATGACTCTTCATTTCGAATGCACAGTAAAAGAGCTGTAGAACTATTTAAAGGACTATCTTCGCAATCTTGCATATTTCTAGGTAGAACGATAGAAAGTGGATTCTTTACTAAAAGACAAATTAAAAAGCCAATAACTGCATTCCAGAAACCAATCACCATCCAGGGTAAGGTGAGCGAAAAAAGGACTACTAATGACCAGAGAATTGGGGTGGGGAAATGCTGATGTAGTGTCTGATAAAAAAGCCACAGCAGGAATACTGATGTGAGTATGAAAAGTAAGCAGAAAATAGCTCGACGAATCGACACTGCTTTTATGGGGTGTTTATTTACTGAGATCTTCAATTTATCCTAAGCTCACCTATACTATGAACAACGCATCAGCAGTATAGGTTAGCAAGCACATTTTCACTTTTCCTACTAAGGATTTTTACGTGGATCATCCTTTGGACTCAGTCGTCAGTCAATCTTTGTGGTATGTGGCTCCTGAACGTATTGAGATTCGCTCAGAAATTCTTGGCCCCTTGCCTAAAAATAATGTTCAAGTGCGTACTTTATTTAGTGCGCTCAGTCGTGGTACAGAATCTCTCGTATTTAAAGGGCTTATCCCCGAGAGTGAATACAGTCGTATGGGGGCGCCATTTATGGGTGGCAAGCTCCCATTTCCAGTCAAGTATGGGTATTCCAATGTAGGTAGGGTCGAGCTTGGCCCCCCTGAACTAATCGGACAGCTTGTATTTAGCCTCATGCCCCACCAATCGATTTTTCAAGCCGATGCTAACAATATCCTAGTGATTCCTAGAGAAATCCCAGCCCAACGTGCAGTGTTAGCCGCCAATATGGAAACAGCTTTAAACGCTGTTTGGGATGCATCTCCAGGGCCTGGTGACCGTATTGTGATTATTGGTGCGGGTGTACTCGGTTGCTTAATCGCCTATTTATGTGGGCATCTTCCTGGTGCTGAAGTAACCTTAGTCGACATCAACTCTGAGCGTGAAGATATCGCAAAAAAACTGGGTGTTCAGTTTAGCCCTCCTGAATTAGCGCCAAAAGATTGTGATCTGGTGATTCACTGTAGTGCGAGTGCCGCCGGCCTTTCAACTGCAATTTCGTCAGCAGGTGAGGAAGCAATAATTCTCGAACTGAGTTGGTATGGCTCAAACAAAGTTGATGTGTCTTTGGGCGGCGCTTTTCATAGTCGTCAGTTAAAACTCCAGTCTAGCCAGGTTGGACATATCTCTTTATCTCGCAGACCACGCTGGAACCATCGTCGTAGACTTGCCGCTGCACTAGCAATGTTGAGCGACTCTCGTTTAGATGTTCTCCTGACTAAGCCAATCAGCTTTGAAGCCTTACCATCAGAGCTACCACAGATCTTTAGCGCTCAGAGTTCTGCGCTGTGCTGTTTGATTCAATATTAATAAGGAAAAATATATGTTTACAGTTGAAGTTCGCGATCACATCATGATTGCCCATTCTTTTAAAGGTGAAGTTTTCGGGCCGGCACAAGCTTTGCATGGCGCAACTTTCGTAGTTGATGCTGCTTTCATTTCACAAGAGCTTGATGAAAACGGTATTGTGATTGATATTGGCTGCGCCTTAGATGTTCTGAAGGCAACTTTAAAGCCCTTAAATTATGCCAACCTAGATATTCTTCCGCAATTTAAAGGTATGAATACAACTACAGAATTTTTAACTAAATATATCTTTGATCAACTCGCTACAGCAGCGAAAGCAAATAGTTTGGGTCGTCCGATGAGCGAATTACACGCCATTCGCGTGACTATTTCAGAATCACATATAGCAAGAGCGTGGTACGAAGGTAAGCTGCATTGAGTACAACATCTCCTTCATGTGTGAATGCTTTCGTTTTCGCATACCCTGGAGATTTACAAACAGTCAGCGGCGGCTACATATACGATCGTTATATTATTAAAGAGCTAAGTACTCAGGGTTGGGAGATAGAGTTGCTGAGTCTAGGGCCTAGTTTTCCTTTCCCAGATCAGGAAACGCTCAATAAAGCAGGGCACCTTTTATCTCAGATAGAGCCTGGCAAGCCCATTGTTATAGATGGTTTAGCGCTTGGTGTCATGCCAGAGGCCATTGCTCAGGCGTCCGTTAATCATCCTATTATTGCTCTGATACACCATCCATTAGCTTTTGAGTCTGGTTTGACTACAGATCAACAAGTAAAGTTTCAGAGGAGCGAGAAATTAGCGCTTTCATATGCGAATCACGTGATTGCGAACAGTCCATTGACGGCTCAAACTCTGATGGAATCATTTGGGGTTGATGGCAAAAAAATAACTACCGTAATTCCGGGAACAAATCAGGTATCCCCTCCTTTGTATCAAGTGAGGAGTCACTTTACAAGTCAAAACGAGTTCAAGTGGCTCTCTGTCGGGAGCATCATTCCCCGTAAGGGTTTTGACATTTTGATCGCAGCCCTTGCCCCCTTAAATGAAATGCCATGGAGTTTGTCTATTGTTGGCGATAACACTCGTGATGTGAAAGCCTACTCTGATTTGCTTAAGAGCATTGCACATTTTCAATTGCAGGACCGAATACATATTCATGGTGTTGTCGATAGCATGCACTTAGATTCTTTGTATCGAGAGGCTGATGGGTTTGTGCTCGCCTCCCTGTTTGAGGGCTACGGGATGGCATATGCTGAAGCTCTGTCATATGCACTTCCAGTCGTGGGAACCAGTGGTGGCGCAATTAGTCAGACTATTCCAGACTCTGCCGGGATACTGATTCCTCCGGGTGATGTAACAAGTCTTACAGCAGCTTTGAAGCTGGTAATGCTTGATTCGCATCGATGCGAGCAATTGTCTTTAGGTGCAAAAGAAGCTGCCGAAAAACTACCTACTTGGATAGAATCTGCAAAAGTATTTGCAGATGTTATTAAAGCCTATAGAGCTAATTAGTTGGATTGTTGATTAATTTAACTTAGTGCGTGATGAGCTGAGGTCGCAGTCAAAAAGCACATCACTACCCAGTAAATGTGTTTTTACATTTAACCGTGATGCTTGATCCATGTGTTCAATCGCTTTTAAATTAAAGCTAGCTCTTCCAGAACCCATAATAATTGGGGCAACAATGACATGAAGGCGGTCTAAGCAATTTGCTTGCAAAAAACGAGAAACGGTTTCTGCGCCTCCCTCAATCAAAATCCTCTTGAGACCCTCTAGACTTAAGCTTTTTAAGATCATTACCGGTTCAATATGACCCTTGGTAATAGGTAATGAAATGATTTTTACTCCCTCAGGGGGTTCTAAATTGAGTCCATCTGAAACAATCCATAATCTTTTAGCGTCATCATTCTCCCAAATACGTGCCTTTGGGTCTAGCCTCCCTTTGGGGTCAATGACAACACGTGCTGGATTTTTTCCCTCGACGAGCCTTACGTTGAGCTGTGGGTCATCTGCCAATACGGTTCCAACTCCAACAACAACCGCATCTACGAGCGCCCTTAACTGATGAAGGTGCATAAGGCCGGAGTGGCCGTTAATGTACCTGGATTGACCGGTAACAGTGGCAATACGTCCATCAATGGTTTGTCCCAACTGACCAACCACCATCATTGAGTCAATCGTGGATATTCTGATGGGATCAAAAACGGCTTTGAGTGTTGAATTTGCGATTGCTTGAGATGAAAAAAATTGGCTCAAAAAAATAGGCCACTGCTCAATTGCCTCTGTATCGAGCTCTACTTTTATATCTTGAGAATTTGGCTCTAGAGTGGTCACAAAGAAGCTTCTTTAAGGTGATGAAATGCGGTAAAACTAATTTACCATAAGGTGTAATAATTAGTTTATTCATACTTTTCTACTTTCACCAACATGTTAATGCTTGATCCCCTGATAGAAGTTGACCGAGTCATTTCAGAGCTCCGTAGAGGCGGTATGGTTCGTGTAGAGCATTTGGGCAGCAGTATCGTAATGCTGGCAGTGGATGCCTTGAATGCCGACAATTTCAAATTACTGTCACAGTTTGATGCTAGCCCTCTTGGCCTAGTCTTAACCGGTACCCGACTCAATGTCTTGGGTATCGATAAATCAGATCGACCAATTAGCGTTTTAACTGTCGCAGACGGTCTTTCAATTGAGCTGGTTGAATTTCTGGCTAATCCATTATCTATGATGATGAGTCCTCCCAACTTAGATGGTCTCAGTATTAGAGATGCCAATTCATTAGAGGCCTCTTGTATTACTCTCGCCAAATTATCTAGATTACTACCAGCTGCGCTAGTGATTCAGAATTTGCCATTGACAGATATTCCAACGGTCAAAGCATCTTTAATTGATGACTATATGAAAAATGCAGCCAATTCTCTTACGCAAGTGAGTCAGGCTCGTGTACCGCTAGAGAACGCTGAGGATGCTCAAGTGATTGCCTTTCGTCCTCGAGATGGCGGCATAGAACATCTCGCTATCATGATCGGTAAGATTGACCCACTCAAACCAGTATTAGTTCGTTTGCATTCAGAATGCTTTACCGGCGACCTGGTCGGATCCTTGCGTTGCGATTGTGGAAGTCAGCTGAGGGGTGCTATTTCAGAAATGTCCAAATCAGGTAGCGGCATTCTTTTATATCTCGCGCAAGAGGGGCGTGGAATCGGCCTCGTTAATAAACTTCGAGCTTATCAACTTCAAGATTCAGGGTTTGATACCGTGGATGCTAATCTTCAACTTGGTTTTGATGCGGATGAGCGCAACTATCTTCCAGCTGCACAAATGCTCCAGATGCTTGGAGTCCATAAAGTTCGACTCATGACAAATAATCCTGCAAAAGTAGATTCATTGCAAAAGTGTGGCATTGAAGTAACCGAGAGGGTTCCTCACATCTATCCCTCAAATAAGCATAACGACGAATATCTTCGTGTGAAAGCCAAAAAAAGCGGACACTTATTTGAGATTTAGTGCTTTCAAGAAAATCAGGCTTCGGTAAATAAGCTAAGCCTAGTTCTTTTTATCAAACCAGATTCTTTGAAAAATACCATCCCGCTTGATGATGAGGTGATTAAGGCCGGCTACGATATGTAAGAGTACGATTGCTATGAGCGTCATTGCTAGCAGTCCATGAATTTGGAAGATCTGCTTGGCAATCAGTTCGCTCTTCGGTATGCCTGGCATGGCTGGCAGTGAGTATCCTCCTAGAGTAATTAAAGCTGGATATGCTGTAACGCCGGCCCACCCCAGCATAGGCACCATAAATAATAAGCCGTAAAGCGTGTAGTGCACTATCGATGCAACTTTGACCAAAGAAGGCGAGACGGTATTGGGATAGGGGGGTGTTTTAGAATTTAGCTTGAGACAAAATCTAAAGATCGTAACCAGTAAGACTGTAAAGCCGATCAATTTATGCCATCCATAGAGTGTATTGGTTAGGTTGTCCCATAAATTAGCTGCAGCCCTTTGGGTCATCCAAAAGCCTAAAATTACCAGAGCGAGTATGGCCAATGCTGTAAACCAATGTATTACGCGAGCATAGCTTGAGTATCTATTAGTCATCGCTTCCCTCATAATTTGTGATGAATTCTAGCTTGAGTCTCAATACCCAAAAAAGCTTAAATTTACGACTTCAGCATGTATTTAATTTACATGATTTGATACAAATAGGGGGGGTGGTAGTTCGGTTTAGCCAACTTTGGGTGACTTTTTTTGGGCGTTACTTTAAGTAACGGTTGCAAATCATGTAAATAGTAATTTGGAGCAAGGAATTACCAGATGATTGCTCCAAAAATCCTGTGGTTTCGAAAACCAAAGAGCGAGCCAGTGTTTGTTGTGATCTTGTTAATCTAGTCACACAAAAGCTCACACACCGATATTTAGGAGAAGTAAGCTCTTGAAATCCTAGTGGTTTTCTTTGAGTGTCTGCTCTCATAATCCTTTGGTCCCAGGTTCAAGTCTTGGTGGGCCCACCAATGAAATCAACGACTTAGGGAGAAATTCCTAAGTCGTTTTTCTTTCTATGCCGCTAAGTGTGTAAGCAATCTCCCGATATCTTCTGCTGTAAATCCAATAGATATATATGGGTCTTCAGTTCGAGTAATGAGCTACTGTTGGTTTGTTGTGTGTATTTTCAGGAGTTGCATCAGCTATTAAAGGCGATTGATGGCAAGAGCTTGATTGGCGGTTGACACTATTTTTCTATTACAGTCTTAGTGAGAGTTAAAAAATTGTTGTTTTTATTTTAAGGCTTAGCCCCATGCTCAAGAAAGCACTCAAGCGAACTACGCTATTACTGATGGCTTTAATCGTACTGGCTGGAATCGTATTCTGGACTCCAGATAAATCTAGGGTAGAACTTGAAAACGTCTATGGCTCTCCAAAAAATAGCTATCTCACTGCCTTAGGGGTCAAAATATATTATCAAGATACGGGACCTGCTAAAAATTCCATCCCAATTTTATTCTTGCATGGCTTTGGATCCAGTTCGCACACTTGGGATGTCTGGGCGAAGGATTTGAGTAGCGAATACCGCGTGATCTCCGTCGATCTTCCGGGCTTTGGATTGACGGGGGAGGACCCCAGTGGGATCTACACGGATCAGAGAAGTGTTGAGGTCATAGAGGCTTTTCTGAAGGAGCTTCAGATTCCAAAGGTAGTCCTAGTGGGCAATTCTATGGGGGGTAAATTTGCCTGGCAATTTGCTGCCCAATACCCAGACCAAGCAAGTAAGTTGGTGTTAATTTCACCAGATGGCTATGCAAGTCCTGGAATCGAGTACGGCAAAAAGACTGAAATATCCGCGATTGCGAACCTCTATCGTTAATTCTTTTCGAAGTCATTCTTAGTAATGAATCTAGAACCGGCTTACGCCAATCCTAAATCCTTAAATGAAGATTTAGTAAATCGCTATCACGACTTAATGCTTGCACCAGGGGTGAGGGGCGCTATTTTGGATCGAATGCAGCAAACAGTTTTGCAGGATCCAGTACCATTCCTATCGAAGATTCAGACGCCCACTCTATTAATGTGGGGCGAGAAGGATACTTTTATTCCAGTCTCTAACTCTGAAGATTATTTAAAGGTAATGCCGAATGTAACAAGAGTCATCCTACCCAATATTGGTCATTTGCCTCAAGAAGAGCAAGCTAGGGTTGGCCTCCAAACCCTAAAAGAGTTTTTATAAATCAGGCAACGTCGGCTAATTGGCTTAACCGGGCTCATTCCAAAGTCCGATAACTTAATTTTTCCTCAAACCCAGCTTTTATTCTAAAAGTAGCTAGCCTATATTACAAAGGCTAGCAAAGTTTTTCTGAGCTGCTAAATAAGATTAGCGATGGTTTGTTTTTTATATTTTATGATTTGATAGCAATCAAAATTAATCCAAAAAATGATCAAAAGATTATTTTTTCCAAACACTTGCTAACCATGGCTGTTGTTCAATGGGTAGTCCACTTGGCCTATAGAAATGTTCAATTTCGGTGAACTGTGCATTGGTCATAAAAGATCTCCAAGTTGCTAGATCGTGATAAGAGGCAAAGCGATCTCCGTACCAACTTTCCTCGTTGTTACCGCGAGGATTCGAGCTAAAAAGAATGCCATTGGGTTTTAAGCATGCCCATAAATTACTTAACACCATAGGCAATAGCTTATTAGGAATATGAAATAGTGAAGCATTGGCAAAAATACCGTCGAATGTATTGTCTGGCAAAGATAGGTTAAAAAAATCCTGGACTAAAATTTCGCAACCACTTTTAGTTCTAGCTATTTGAGCGGCTTGTTGACTACCTTCAAGCCCAATAGCGACATGACCAAGTTTGGTAAAGGTTTGAAGATCTCTTCCTGGGCCACATCCAAAATCAAGAATATGAAACGGTGGCTCAGTCTTGATTGCTCTTAATAGAGCATCAATATTTTGACTGACATCATGATCTTTTGTACCCTCGTAATAAGAAAAGGCGTTTTGATCATAATGCGCAATGGTTTTTTGTGAGATTAAAGCAGATTCATTTGCAAGATTTTTGAATGAAGACATAGTGAGTTGCCAGAAATATCGCTGTTAGAGTTGATGCTTAAATTAAGACTATTCTTTTGACGCCTCGATTACTATGCTTAAGCTTATCTCATCGCCAACAAATGGTACATATTTTCCTAAATCAAATTCTGAGCGGCTTAACTTCGCGCTTGCGTTAGCCCCGCACATATATTTAAAGGTAATAAAGTTACGGCTACAGGCAAAGTTGCTTACTTCAAGATTAATGGGCTTGGTGATACCCTTGATGGTTAGCTCGCCTGATAGCGATGTAATGGCCTGATTATTAAATATAAGCTTATCGGATGTGAATTTAGCTACAGGAAACTTTTCTGAATAAAAGTAATCTTCGGTTCTCAGTAGCTTATTAAAGGTATCGGAGCCTGTGCTGACTGAGCCGGTCTCAATTGCAATATTTATAATGCCGCCATCCATTTGATCATTGAGCGTAATGGTGCCATTCACCTTATCAAAACGACTAGTTTGAATTGAATAACCCAAATGCTTGTAGCTAAAGCTAACAAAGGTGTGCTCAGGATCAGTAATATAAACTTCTGCTGCTTGGACTGAAGAGGTTACTAAGGCCAGGAGAAGGGCATTTATATAAAAAAAGTTCATTAGACATTTTAGGTGTTCATATGAGTATGTGCTGAAAAATCATGCTATCCCCAACTGCAGGCCTAAATGCCATATTTTTTCGGTATTTCCGTCAACCGAAGCATCAATACAGTTTTCAAAAGATAAGCAAGTGCAAGCATAAAATCAATTTATATGAGTTAATTCATGTAATGAACGCTTGCATCAATCGTAATCCTGAAATTACCACATAAATAATCTTAAGCAATGCCTCTCCGCAATTCACCAAGTCAAATACGAGACCTAGATGATCTAAGTCAATTAAGTGATATTGTTTCTGACAAGCGTAGGGGTCAACGCTCATTAGCCAAGAAGTCAAGGCGTAATCGACATTACGAAAAGCAATTTATTCGCAATACGGTTCTGCGTGCACCTATCAATTCATCTGAAGAGCAAGTGGATTCTTAAGCGGTATTTGTATATTTAATTAATTCAATAGGAAGAATCATGTTTAGTCACATTATGCTGGGTGCAAATGATTTAGAAGTTTCAAGAGGCTTCTATGATGCTGCTCTAGGAGCGTTGGGTATAAAGGCTGGGAGCTTTAGTCATGACAAATACTTTTATCGCGGTCCCGGTGGTGTCTTTGCAATTACCAAGCCTATCGATGGTAATGAAGCGACTCATGCCAATGGCGGCACAATTGGTTTTAGTGCTAAATCAATGGCTGATGTAGATGCATTCCATGCCATTGGCGTTGCTCATGGTGGAACTTCCTGTGAGGGTGATCCAGGCTATCGAGAGGGTGTCGCTGGCACTATTTATATTGCTTGGCTCAGAGATCCTGCTGGCAACAAAATCTGCGCAATGCATAGACCACCCAAATAAAAGCTTGCTTCGCTTGGCTAAAACTCCAGGGTAAGTTGTGGGCTTGCTTCTGTAGTTTTCACTTTAGAGCTCTTGCGGTCAGTCATTTTTGCTCGAGACGCATGTTTATCAATCACTGATTTTTTTCCAGCCCGAACGTCTGATAAGTTACGCCTAGCATGTAAGCGATCCTTAGATGCTTTTGTAGCAATAGCAAGATCCACTATTGGCTGCGGAATATCTTTACCTACATAAATGCCGATATTTTTTTGCTCTTCTTGAGTCATCTGCCACGGCTCAAAAAGCCATAAATCCGGTACTTGACGCATGCGGGGAAGCCACTTTCTAACAAAAAAGCCCTTTTGATCATGATCTTGCGCTTGCTTAATTGGGTTATAAACACGCGTCAGATTGATTCCGGTCGTACCTGATTGCATTTGTAGTTGACTCCAGTGTATTCCGGGCTCGTAGTCCAAAAACTGGGTAGCCAACCAATCCCCTACTGGTTTCCAGTGCAACCACAGTGGATAGGCTGCAACTGAGACCAGCATTGCGCGCATTCTAAAATTAAGCCATCCCGTTTCACGCAGCATACCGACACAGGCGTCCACCATGGGCCAACCCGTCTTGCCATCCTTTAAGGCATTAAAGTGGTCGTCATTAAATTCATTCTCGCGTAATGCATCATATCCACGGTGCATATTTCGCCACTCGATTTCAGGTTCGCTCTCCAGCTTTTGAATGAAATGACAGTGCCAATATAAGCGACTCATGAAAGCAACTAAGCCTGATTTTCTTCTGCTTGCATCTGGCGACATTTGAAGCAGCTCTTCGTTGGTTGCCTGTACCACTTCCCTGATGCTAAGACACCCATAACTTAGATATACCGACAATCGGGAGCATGCATCTGGCGCTGATAGAGGTGATGAGATCCCGCCTCGGTACCACATGCTCCTCTGCTTCAAAAAACTATTGAGCGTTTTGAGTGCATGAGATCTTCCGCCGCGTTGTCTTAGGGGTGGATTATGTTTCAGGTGCACAGGCGCCTGCATCATGGACGGCGTCAAATAAGGAGCGCTAGAGTTCGGTGTTAGCGCGCTAGAGAGTGGTGCCCTCCAAAATTGAATCGTCGGAAGTTCACATAAAGGTGCTTCCATATGCTTTTGCCAATGAGCATGCCATTCATTACGATTTTTTAACCCTCTTGCGACACCAAACTGGGGATACTCACCCCACTGAATGCCATGAGACTGACACCATTTACCAACCTCTTGATCTCTGGAATACGTAAATCCATTGCCAGTTTCTTGATGAGAATGCAAACCTTGAAAAGTGCTGGCTTGCCAAATTTTACTCAGCACTTCAGTGACTTCACCTTCATGCACCTCCAAAGTGCCACCAAGTAAATGCAGTTGGGCGCCTAGATCATGAAGACATTCTCGAATGAACTCAAAATGTTGGAGAGCCACATCTGGCTGCATCCATAATGTTGGCTCAAGCACATAAATGCAGCGAATGGGGCCAAGCTTTGCAGCCTCGACAAGAGCGGCATGGTCCTCACAGCGCAAATCACGCTTAAACCAAACCAGTTGATAACTCATAATTCAGCAGTATTAGAAATTAATCTTTTTAAAAGACAGTTATTAATCATAAAAGCCTTTGGCTAATTTTGCATAACTAGTAAGATTACTTTATGGCGCCACTTTGCTAACCTAAGGGCTCTACTAAGACCGTAGCCTTTTACTCTTACGGGCCCGTTCAAAAAAATCATCTGGCTTTAAACGAACCCACTTTATAAAATCTGCCATGTCGGTTTGTAGCTTGAGTTGTTCGACGGTGTTGTATTGACGTGCTAGCTCGGTTTCGGTGAGGACAGCATGGATCTGTCGATGGCAAATACGATGTAATACCGCCGTTTGACGACCCCCATGGGACTTAGGAACCAGATGGTGCTCATCACGTTGAGATTTTGGAACGGCTCTATCACAAAGTGGGCAGATCAATAATTCTGATTGTTGATCTGGTGTATTACTCAACTCAGACAGAATCAATTTTTTCTTGATGCGTCCGGTCATAACATGAGTAGCCTAAAAACCAGGTTTGCTTATTAGGTTGCTAAATCAACAATCACAAATCCTACTGCGACAATATGCGCCAAGGTAATAACAACAGATAAACCATGCAACACTAAAAAACGCTGCTTTAGTTTTGCATCTGTAGCTGCATTAATTGCAGGCATTAAGATTTGACGAGTGGGAAGGGTAGATAAAGCAATGAGTGCCAATATGCTGGCACTAAATAAGCTACTCGCTAGGGCTAGTAATGCTGCAATGAGTGATGCGATCATCACAAAAATATAAAAGGAAGGAAAGGCCTTGCGTATTAATGTACGTGCCTCTGCTGGTGGTAAAGATTTAAGTAAAAAAGCAGCAAAGCTCGCGGAAAAAAATAACATGCCTCCAAAAAGTAAGGAGGAAGTTAATAAAGCAGATATGTGAAGAATGGTTTCAAACAAAGGGTAGCCTCGAGATTAGGTGGGCGGTAAGCAGTGCTGTTGTGATAAAAATGCAATTAAAAAATAGTAATGCATTGCGGTGAATTAAGTTGGACCTTGAACTGCGTAATGATTTCAGCAGATCAGTGAAGTGCCGAGCTGATCTTTAAGTTTCTTGCTCTTTTTTCCGCTGATTTTTTTCTCGCTCTTTTCGGAGATCGCGTAATTGCCACCAAGCAAATAGTAAAACCCCTCCAAACACCATTACCACTTCAATCAAAATAACAGAACCAAAGCTACTCATATATTTCCTAAATCCTATGTAGTCATTTTAGGATCTGTAATACAAGCCTTCATCGCCTTTAACTCTATAGTCTTGAACCATTCAGGCTTTGCTTTTGGATTCATAACTAATTCATTAACTTGCCGATTTGAAGCATTTTTAGAAATGAAGTCGGCTTGGCAGCCGCAATAAGCGGTAAAGTCTTCTTCAGTAAGCGCTTTGCCTTTAATGCCTTGATGCTCAGCTACTTGCTCACGAGCACAATTCTTTTGATAGTCTTTAGAGATTGCCTGGGCGTATGACTGGTTAGACACAAGCAAGAAAAATCCCAAGAGTGCAAAACTTCGAAATATAGACATAGTGCTTTTCCTTTAGAGTTGCCTCGATTAACTAGCGGCTATTCTTGGATAGCGCACCAAGGTGAAATTTGAGTTTGGCCACCATCTTGGCTAACCCAAACTTTATAACGAAACACGGTCAAGTGCATTTAGGGTTGCCTAAAAAGGGTTATGAGCCCAATAAATGGTTCAAATGACGCTTGGCATACGCTTTGCGGGCATCAATTAATGCTAAGACCAAATTATTAAGAAACTGTTTGAACTGTGTCATTTAAAGATCCTTTAGTTATATGCATTAGGGTTAATACTTAGTTAGTATGCGCTCAATTTTTTGATATTGCAGAGCCGTAAAAACCCCTTTGTTAGTAGTTTTAAACATAAAAGCTCTGATAGGTAGAGAATGATTCATGTCTTCCGACTCGTATTCAGGGTCCTTAAGTCGCTTTTGGGCGACTTCTTTTTTGAGGTGGATACATAGAGAGCGCGAAGAACCAAACTAGAGACACAAAAAGTAAAAAAACTAGACCCCACCTCCAGATTTGATTTCAGAAATTACCTTCATAGCCAAAAATGAAATTCATACAAAAAATGCGACAGTTTTATGACGAGATAGTCAGTTACATCAGGGCATGTTTAAGATGAGCGCTGTGATTGAGTCCGGCATAGCTCCATATTCTGAATACCTAGAGCGAGAGCTTCGATCTGATCATGCGGGTGAAACAGGCGCTGTCTTTATTTATAAAGGAATCATTGCTATTGCAACCCTGTTTAAGGATCAGGAGTTCATCTGTTTTGCAAAAGAACATGGAGCTACTGAGGCAGAGCACTTGCGGCTAATAGAGGCTATCTTTGAGGAGAAGTATCGTAGCCGTTTGTTAGGGCCATGGCGGATAGCGGGATGGCTAACAGGAGCCATACCAGCACTATTTGGCAGAAAAGCAGTCTATGCCACTATTGATGCAGTTGAGACATTTGTAGAGCAGCACTACCAAGATCAGATTAATCACCTCAAAACACATGGCGGCCATGAGCAATTACTTGAGCTCTTAATCCGTTGCCAAGCCGATGAGATTGATCATAAAAATGAGGCACGATCAAAAGTCTCCCCCTCACTACCCTTAGCTCTAAGAGCATGGTGCGCTATGGTGGGTAGCGGCTCGGCGGCGGCAGTTGTGCTGGCAAAACGTATCTAAAAAATTAATGAATGTAGTGAATTACTAAAGGTAAAAATACAATGATTCAGATTCAGGTCTGGGCTGACTTTGAATGTCCATACAGTTATTTTCAAACTATTGTTCTTGAAAAAATACAAGCGCAGCATCAAGATAGAGTGGAGATAGTGTGGAGGGCATTTGAGTTAACTCCAGTCGATGGCAATATTTTGCCGTCAAAGTTCTATATCAATACTTTTGATGAGGCCAAGCTAGAGCCCATTGTTGTAAATGAGGGGCTTGAGCTCTTAGCGCCAAAATTTCTGACCTATACATGGCTTGCACAAGAGAGTGTGTACTTTGCTAATTCGCAGGGGTTATCACTAAAGCTTGCTAGAGCATTATTCGATGCGTTCTTTTTAGAAGGACTTGATATTGGTAATGAAGAGGTGGTCATGCAAATTGCTTCCCAGAGTGGAATTGATTGCCAACTATTAAGGCAGGCTCTTGAAAGCGGTGAGCTGACTAAGCACGTCATGTCTGATGAACAAGAATTTAAGACCTATGGTTTCCAGGGCTTGCCAGCAATGTTAATCGGTGAGAAAGATTTTTCGCCCAAAAGCTTTATGCCCATCACTGGATATAAAACATTTGATGAATTATCTGCAATTGTTTTGAGTCTTAATATCTAAGAGCGCCACTGGTCACTTAAATTCTACATAGCCTACTAGTTGGATCTCCTACGTTTATTCCATGTATAGGGTTCGCCGTTTGGGAATTTACCGTCAGAGATGCCGTCCACTCCAAACTTTCCCGCAATTTCAAGATCGTTAAATTTGATCGTAACAAACTCACCAAGCTGCTTAGCCCATTCCATAGCTTCATCAAGGGTTTTGAATTCATGGGTATTCGAATTATGTTCTATCGTTATCACTTCAAGCTAGGCTATGTTCATGGGATTTAGAATGTTTAGTAGTTTCTAGCTTAGCCTGCTTTAATAGGTTAGAGTTTTTTCATTTGGGCGCTACATTAAGTAATTCTTTCTATGGCAGCATCTGTAGACTATGGACATAAGCTTTGATCAGATTTTTACGATCAATAATAAACTTTGAGTTAAGAGGTTTAAAGTGTTCTCAGGTCTAGGAAGCACCTTAGAGTCGCGTTGGGCAGGCCAAATACTCTTTGTACCCATTCTGTAATAAATATTTAATAAACCACCACTAATATTAATTTTTATCTTTTCAAGAGACTTAGATGGCAACGTACAGCATCTATCATGCAGGTATATCCTTAAATACCTTTCAAAAGTTCACCCTAGCGCAAGAAATTACCAAGATTCATGCAAATGTCACAGGTGCTGAGGCTTACTTTGCTCAAGTTATCTTTAAAGAGCTAGATCTTCATGACTGTTTTATCGGGGGCGTCTTGCTCGATGAGCCCCATATCTTTTTAAGTGGCCAGATTAGAAATGGCCGAAGTGAGCAGATCAAAAAGCAACTGTTAGTTGAGATCGAAATTGCGATTCAAAAAATCACCAAGCTTGCCGGTCATCAAATATGGGCATATCTTGATGAACTTGCACCATCTCTGATGATTGAATACGGACAAATTTTGCCATCCGTGGGTAGTGATAAGGCTTGGTTTGCAACATTGCCAGTTTCCATACAAAACAAATTAACCCGTCTTAATTCCTAATCTTATAAATCATGATTGATCGTCAGCAAGAAGAAATAATTTGAATTATCTATTAAGAGGTTTTCATGCCATGCATTACCGTAGTACAGTTTTTAAAATATTCCCCCTCTTGCTAACGCTTTTGTTCAATCAGCATTCTCGAGCAGATCAGAGTTCATCCTCATACGATTTAAAAGTCAGCATTGATAGGGTGGGCGCTGGATTTTCTATTGAAGCAAGTTACATTGCCAGCGTCAGTCAGTGTGAGGCATATGTTTTTCTAACGGACTATGAGGATGTTAGGATGACGCCCGGTTTGATTCAATCTAAAGTTAAAAAGAGAGAAGGCAATAAAGTCACCATAGAAAGATTGATTGAGGAAAGGGTGCTCCTTTTCCCCTTAAGGATGCATTCCGTTCTTGAGTACACAGAACAGCTAAATCAAGGTTTGAACTTTGTTCAAACGAAGGGCGATAGTAAGGCTTATTCAGGTAGTTGGCGTCTTAAAACAGGTGATAAGGGAGTTCAGGTGCGTTATCAAGCATTTTTAGAGCCCAACTCTTCGGTCCCTAAGGGGGTTATTGAGTATTTTATGAAAAATAATATGCAAAAGAGCTTTGAGAATATTGCTCAAGCAATGGATAAGAATCGTGATGCTCTTAATCTAGCCTGCAGGTAATATTAATGGTGCCGGTCAAGATCTAAGTAAGCTTTCTAAATAGGGGCTCACCCATACGAATAGCGTCCCCTAGTTTAAGGTTCTCAAGTAATCGGTAGTTACTTGGTGCAAAGACAATAATGGTTGAGCCATGTTGGAACCAGCCCATTTCTTCGCCTCGGTTAAATTGAACATCGCATTCAATAGTATTCGGACCTTGGTATTTAAGATGTAAAAGAAGATTAAGACAGTGGAGGCGAATGCTAGCAACTAGAATTGCTGCAACTGGAACAATGGTCAAAGTGGCTCCCGTACCTAAGCCATTCTGATCGGTGAGCTCGCATTCAAGAACCGCTCTTTCATTTTTGCAAAATAGTCGCTCGACTCTTTTTAGTGCAATAGGATTGACATTCCAGGTATCCCCAGAAATATAGGTCACTCTTTTCATGCGCATTGAGCTTGGTGAATGGAAGCGGTGATACATGCTAGAAGTGAGCCTGAGAGTTACATAATCACAGCCTTCGTATTGCATGGCCAAAGAGGGGGTGGGTATTAAATCTTTGATGGTGTATGGAAACCCCTTGGCTTGAAAAACTTCCCCGCCCTTGACTTGGCCAAATGCACCCACTAATGCATCACAGGGGCTATTGAGGATATCTGGGTCCTGATGAATTGGTCTTGCATCGGGCTTTAGCTCGCGCGTAAAACAGGCATGCATGCTTTTAAAGTGGGTGTTTTTTGCTTCTGTTAGATCCAAAGCAGAGAAGAATTGCCAAATTTTGATAGAGGCATAGGCGATCAAGGGATTTTCGATTTTACTAAACCACCCAATAAAGCGAGTCAGGGTATTTCGAGGAATGCGATTGGTTAAAAGAAAATTCAGATCTTCCTGGGATAAGAGATTTTGTATGGTTTTCTTGATTGACATATTTGTGTCAAATAAATGAAGTAAAAGTGTAATGAATATTAATGGGAGTATTAATGGAAAACCAACTTGTACTAAGTATATTCGGTGCTGGCCTCGGTCTTTGGATTATTAAGAAGGTTTATACAAGACTGCAACTTTCTATGGCAAAACATCCTTCATTGGCTGGGCATTCTAGAATGGCTAAGCGGGTGGCTCGTTTAATTCCTCATTACTCATTTAATCAGGACGTCTTTTTTAAGGTTGATGGAGCTCCTGAGGAAATCGCGCTTTTGAGAGAGGCGGGCTTTATGCGTCTGTCAAAAGCCTATAAAGAGCGTTTTACAAAATCCGTTGAGCTGACTAATCAAGCTGCTGAAGTGATATCAGATCTTCAATTTACAGGCAGATATCGAGTCCCCTTTCAATTTAGTGATCTCGTTAGTAAGCATCTAAAGTCCGGCAGTTTCATGCAATCGTCCTCTGGCGTTTCTATGACAGATTTAGACGGAAATATATTTTATGATTTGACTGGCTCCTATGGCGTCAATGTTCTTGGATACGATTTTTATAAGAACGCAATAGAGGAGGGAGCAAAGCGAGTGTCCGATCTAGGCCCTGTCTTAGGGTTTTATCATCCTATCGTTGCAGATAACGTCAAGCGCTTAAAAGAAGTTTCTGGACATGATGAGATCTCTTTTCATATGTCGGGTACAGAAGCAGTTATGCAGGCGGTCCGTTTAGCCAGATATCACACTAAAAAGAGTCATGTTGTCAGGTTCTGTGGAGCCTATCATGGCTGGTGGGAGGATGTTCAACCAGGCATAGGCAATCCACTTCCTCCGCGGGAAACCTATACGCTCAAAGAGGTTGATCGGGATACGCTGCGCGTTCTTCGTAATAAAAAGAATATTGCTTGTGTGTTAGTGAACCCACTTCAGGCCTTACATCCCAATAAGGGCGCTCCCGGCGATTCATCCCTTTTAGACAGTTCACGCAATGCATTTTTTGATCGTGAAGCCTATACAAAGTGGCTCAAGGAACTCAGGCAGGTATGCAGCGATAAAGGTATCGTCTTAATTTTTGATGAGGTTTTTGTAGGCTTTCGTTTGGCACTAGGCGGCGCGCAAGAGTACTTTGGGGTTAAGGCTGATATGGTGACCTATGGAAAGACTTTGGGCGGTGGTTTGCCAATCGGCGTCGTTTGTGGCAAAAAAGAACTGATGATGCGATTTAAAGCAAACAAGCCCGCTGATATCTGTTTTGCAAGAGGCACCTTCAATTCTCATCCTTATGTGATGGGTGCTATGCAAGTTTTCTTAGAGAGTCTAGATACTGATCCGGTTAAAAAGATTTACTCTGACTTGGATGTCGTATGGGACCGTCGCGCAAACGATCTGAACGAAAGTCTTCTAACACTCAATTTGCCTGTCAAGGTGGTGAATATGTCCAGTATTTGGACTATTTGCTATACAGAGCCATCCCGTTACAACTGGATGTTCCAGTACTACCTTAAGGAGCAGGGTTTGGCACTCAGTTGGATTGGGACTGGAAGATTTATCTTTAGCTTGAATTACAGTGATGCGGATATGGCTATCGTGCAAGAAAAATTCATTCGCGCCGCTCAAGCCATGAAGCAGGATGGTTGGTGGTGGAATGAAGGCGGCTTGACAAACAAGATCATCAAGCGACAAATTCTCAGAGAAATGATTTTTGGTAGGAAGTCCTAAATCATTTCTCTAGCGGAGAATTTACTGAGGAAGCGGTTCTTCCTCATAGCTGCCATGATCCATTGGATCAATTAATTGACCCTTCAGTAAATATAGTGGGGAAGTTGCATAAATCTTTGCATCATGAAACGGATCAGTCATGATTTTTGTCATCCAGGCAAAGGCAGCTTCCACATTATGAATAAAGAATAAGTGGAATGTGCGGAACAAAACCCCGCCAACGCCAAGCCAAAGCCATAGCAACCCTGTCTGTCTTATGAATCCATCAGTATTTGTGAAGGTATTTAGGGCAACAAATTTTTGCAACCATATTGGGTTAGCCCAGACTAGCAGTGGGATTGCAGCCCATATCGACAGAAGAACTACCTTTCTGTTAAGGTTGTAGCCCACTTTAATTTTCTCTTTATATTCGTGTGTGGCTTTATTTACTTCGTCGTAACCTTTTGGCTCGAAGAAGAAGTGACCACTTTGTCGTGTTGTCATGGCAACAAGCCATGCAAGCAATGATGCTGCAATAGGGTCTATAAAAAGTAAAACATAAGCAGTCAAAAAGCTAATTGCACTAACCAAGTGTAATGACTGGTTAATTCGGCTGTGGTGATAGTAGCGATGATCATCCCATCGTTGCTTTTTTAAGGTTTCTAGAAAATGAATCAATTTAGTTTCCAATGCTTAAAGGTAAAAATCATGATAAAATAATGACGACTACGCAATATTTACAGTTTAAATATGACAGTATCAAGACAGTCAGGACTGAGACTGTCATAAAACTGTTATGAAATTAACGAATACTCAGTCAATGACTTGCGTAGATAACCATCTAGAAAATAATGCTCTTTTAGTAGAGCCCTTAAATATCTCCATCGTCACAGAAACCTATCCTCCGGAGGTGAATGGAGTTGCAAGCACCTTAGCCCGCTTCATTTGTGGCTTAAGGGATTTGGGCCACCATGTCACGCTCATAAGACCGCGTCAAGGAAGGAGTGATAGTCCCATAACCCAGACTCATTTTCAGGAAATATTGACCCAAGGAATTCCAATCCCCGGTTACAGCTCCTTAAAAATTGGCCTGCCAAGGCGAGGGATGTTCATCCAGCAATGGTCAGTGAATCGCCCTGATCTAGCCCATATCGTGACAGAGGGCCCTCTTGGTTGGTCAGCGCTAGAGGCCGCTAAGAAACTAGGCATTCCTATTTGCTCAGATTTCCGAACTAACTTTGATGCTTATTCATCTCATTACGGTTTGAGTTGGCTAAAAAGCCCTATCCAGAAATACATGAAGTATTTTCACAACCGAACAAACTTCACAATGGTGCCGACCCAAGGGCTTAAAAATCAGCTTCAAAATGCTGGTTTTGAGAGGCTTAGAGTATTAGCCAGAGGGATTGATACTGACTTATTTAATCCCTCCAAGCGTTCAAGAGCATTAAGAGAAAGCTGGGGCGTTAAGGGGGATGAAGAAGTCGTTGTCTACGTTGGCAGACTGGCGTCAGAGAAAAACTTGCTGGTGACTGTGAGCGCCTTTAAGGCGATGTTAGCCATTCAGCCAAATCTGAAGATAGTATGGGTTGGCGATGGGCCACAAAAAAGTTTTTTAGAACTAACATGCCCCAATAGTATTTTTGCAGGTATTCAGTCTGGAGAAAGTCTCGCTCAGTACTATGCTAGTGGCGATATATTTCTTTTCTCAAGCTTAAGTGAAACATTCGGGAATGTTACCTTAGAGGCAATGGCTAGCGGATTAGCGGTTTTGGCATATGACTACGCAGCTGCTGGTCAAGTTATTCAGAGTGGGGTAAACGGAATGTTGGCTGACTGCAACCAGCCAAATAGCTTCGTTAATCAAAGCTTGGAATTGTTAAAGAAGGGTCCCGAGTTGGATGCTTTAAGAAAAAATGCTCGACAAACTACCTTGAGTATTTCCTGGGAATCTGTCACGGCTAAATTAATTCAAAATTATTACGAGCTCTTGCACAGTCATCCTCTACAAGAAAAAAAGATGAATGCCCTTGCTTTAAGCGAGGCCTGCATTAAATAATGAATCGTGTTTTCTACGTTGTTGCTTCATCACAATTTCTATCTTCCCTAGCAGACAACGCTCTACTGATTGCATCCATTGCTTTGTTGGTTCAAATGAGTGAGCCAGGTTGGTTTTCTCCGGCGCTGAAAATTTTCTTTGTTGTTCCTTATGTGATTTTTGCGCCTTTCGTTGGTGCATTCGCAGACTCAAGACCTAAGGGTCAGGTCATGCTAGTTTCTAATATCCTTAAAACAGGTGGTTGCATATTGATTGTTTTTGGTTTGCATCCATTGTTGGGTTATGGAATCGTTGGAATTGGTGCGGCTCTTTACGCTCCCGCTAAATATGGAATCCTAGTTGAGCTACTTCCTTCGGATAAATTGGTGGCTGCTAACGGCTGGATGGAGGGTTTGATTATCGCCGCCATTATTTTTGGTGCTTTACTGGGTGGATTTCTCATTAGCGATACCCTGAATCAATCACTAGTCAAATTCACTCCTGAACTTTTGCAAACGGGTTCGTACGGCCTTACCGAGATTGCCATCTGTTTTATTGCCTGTTTATATTTACTCGCAGCGTTTTTAAACTTACCGATATTTAATGTCGGATTGACATTTAACAAGCTAAAGCTGGATTACAAATTCCTTTTAAAGGAGTTTGCAGTCTGTTTGACAGCATTATCCAGAGACCATCTTGGAAAACTGTCTTTGATGGTAACCGCTTTATTTTGGGGTGCGGGGGCGACACTGCAATTTATTATGCTGAAGTGGGCTCAATATGCTTTACACATGAATCTCGCTGAGAGTGCTGCACTTCAAGCTGTTTCAGCAATTGGTGTTGCCGCTGGTGCAGTTTATGCTGCGTGTACTGTGTCACTTAAAAGCTCTACCAAGGTTTTGCCCTATGGTGCCATGATGGGATTCGTAGTCTGTGCAATGTCGATCTATCATGATGGGCTTCTGCCCCCAACTGTGATCTTCAGTCTCCCTTCGATAGCATTGACTCTGAACCATCTTCCCGCCTATATCTTGCTCATGCTTTTAGGCTATTTATCTGGTTACTTTGTTGTTCCTATGAATGCCTTATTACAATCTAGGGGCTATGCACTAATGTCTACTGGTCAGTCAATTGCAGCTCAAGGGTTTTGTGAAAATATTGCTGTTTTGTTGATGTTGTTAATTTACTCGGCACTCTTATGGTTTGATGTGAGCCTTCCACTGATCATTTTAGGCTTTGGTGGATCGGTTACTGTATTAACGCTATTGATCATGTATCAATATTTTCGCTTAGGTAAACGAGCGGTAGATCCAATAGAAAATCAAATAGCCTAGACTTTTTTACTATCGGGCAAGTGGGCTGCTCACATCACAACGGCAATATGTACAGTTTGAATCGATAACGGTAATTTTTTGGTCGCGTATCATTTGATTTGGAATACTACAAGTATCATTCATCACTTTCAATTTTAGTTATTCAATGAGTGGCTAAGACAAAGCACTAACAAATTGTTTACATTTTTTCTTTAAAAATATCGTCGAATTGCCATCAAGCGGTCACAAATTAAAATAAAAATAAGAGTTTATTTCAAATTTGAGGGTGTTATGGGTATTTGCTTAGCAAGGATTTTATGTTTGCAGCTTCTGCTAATACCACTTACCTGTTTTGCTGCCAATGATGGAGTGCCTTTTGATTTAAAGGTATTTGTAGGAAGATCCGGTTCTGGTTTTCAAGTGCAAGCTACTTACGTGGCTCCAGTTAATGAGTGTCAAGCTTATGCTTTTTTAACCGATTACGAGGGTGCTAAAAATATCCCTGGTATTAAAGATTCCAAGGTACTTTCTAGGGCCGGTAATAAAGTTCAGGTTGAAAGGATTGCAGAAGAGAGAGTGTTGTTTTACCCAATTCTCCTACGCTCAGTCTTAGAGTTTTCGGAAGTTTCGGATAAGCGTCAGGAATTTATTCAGATAGAAGGTGATGCAAAATCCTATAAAGGTAGCTGGACTATTGAGCCCGATAAAAATGGTACCCGTTTTACACATCATGCAACATTTGAACTGGAAACATCTATCCCATTCTTTTTAATTAGATTCTTTATGGAAAATAGTGCTACCAAGCGCTTTGAAATGATGGCCGATCGTGTGATGCTGCAAAAAAATACCTTGGGTGGGAGTTGTGGGAAATTTGCTTCATTGTGACCTTATAAATAGGATCACAAATTTTGCATTATGATTTTCTATGAGGAATAATCAAAATTATATTTGAGTGGTAGAGTAGTCTGAATTGCTGACGAGGGTCACGATGCATACAAGATTTTTGTACCTCTTACGACATGCTAAGGCTGAAAGTGCAACTCTTCAGTCTTCAGATGAGGATCGCGCCTTATCTAATAGAGGTATTGATGATGCTAAAAAATTGGCTACAAAACTCATTAAAAAAGAAATTAGATTTGATCTTATTCTCACAAGTCCCGCAATTCGAGCCATCACAACTGCTCAAATAATATCGAATCAACTTGATCATAAGCAAAGATTTTTAGAAGTTGATAAAAAGTTATATCAAGCAGATTCCACATCATTGTTGGCGATAGCAAGAAGAGTGCATAAGAAAATCAAAAGTGTCATGCTTGTAGGCCATAACCCTGCATTAGAGGATTTCGTTTTATTAATTGCCGGCGAATCAGTTTTAATACATACCTGTGGATTGATAGAGCTTTCCTTCGAATTTAAAGATTGGAAGGATCTAGATAAAGCATCATTAGTCAAAATGAGGCTGCTAAATTAAGTCCCGTTAATTTTTAGCTCCAATTCAATCTTTGCAGTCGGATTAATGCTAACCAATTTCGCTTACCAACAGTCATTTGCTCTTTAAAAAAAGTTACTGGTGTTGGTGGCTGAAGTATCAAATTTGCCTCTGAATCACCCATCATATTGCGTGGCACTAAGCCGTGCTTTTCACAGAGACGTTTTATGGGGCGATTCCAACTGATGCAATGCATAAATAGATAGTGGTAATGGCGGTTGCGAGCCCAGGTAATAGCTTCGTCCATCATGGTGTCAGCTACACCTTGCTTACGATATTTAGGGCTCACAATGACACCAAACTCTATTTCAGTCCCACTCGAAGCAATATGAATAGTACCTGCCCACTTACCATCGATCTTTGCCACTAAAAAATGGTTATTTTTAGGATCATTCGCAAACTTTTTGACAAGGTTATCAATGGATTTCTTGCCCATTGAATGACCAAAATAGTCATGTAAAGTTTGTGGATCTTGGGCTTTTAACCAAGATCCATATTTTGAATACTGATTTCGTAAGAGAAACTCAGTAGTCAGCATGGCATTATTCAATATGACTATGCGTGCTGTAATGCTTTGCTTGCTGGGCTCTAGTCTCTACCCATGCGGACCAAAGGTTTTGAATTACTCGTTCAATTTTTTTCATAATTTAAAGCCCTCTTGAAGTGGTGAATTGATACAGGTAGTCACGAGTGAGTTCTTCAACTTGTTGATGGCTATTGGGGTTGTGGCTATTAATGAATTGCTCTAAATCGATGCTTTTGGAGTGGTCACCAAAAACTTGATTGAAGAGGCTCAATAATTTTGTCATTTAAGGCTCCTTTGTCTAAATGTATTAGGGTTAATACTTATATAGAGTACCACCTTAAAAAGTATGTTGCATGACAGCAAAGTAACTTTTGCCGATAAAACCCCTTTTTTTCGTATTAAAAAGCAATATTTCTAATTAAGGTCCTAAAAAAGTGAAAAGGGGATTAATTTGATCTTGACCCTGACTATGTCAACATAAAGTTACAGGATAGAATGGAAAGCCAACCCTACATATATAAGAGAGGAGATTCATATGGGCGCATTACAAGAAACTGTTGAGAAATTAAAAGAGACTGGAACTATCGGGCTGGAAGACTTTAGAAATCTCAAAATGAAAGAACTTGAAGTCCTCACTGAGGAAATCAAAGAGTGGTGTCTTTATGGCAACGGCAGGCCTGAAAAATTAGGCAAGAAACATAAAGAGCATTAAATCCTAATCTTCCAAATCCTCGCTACTGTCATCTACTCGGTATTCCAACTGTATTTTCTTTAATACCGGATGTAAAAGTGGGCTCGCATCCTTTGGCGATGGATCGGTTAAGTGGTAGAAGCCATAAAAGGGGATGGGTTCTTTTTCAGCAAGCTCGCGATCTTCAGTGGTAAAGGTAGTCATTAGCGCTCTCCCTAAATAATTAGAAGTGGTTACCTATGGGCTGTTAGAGCAAACTGAGGAGACCGGAAAGGAGCAGAATTGCTCTTCATCTCCCATAAGTAAATTACATTCTCAATCAATAAATGTGACAAATCTATCGTTAACTAAAATATTGAGAGATAAATTTTAAGAGGTGAAATTGTCACATTTGGCCTTGATAAAACAGCCTCCAATGTGACAAAGAGTGTCAGGTATTCACAGAGATGTCATGAGAAAAGTGGAGCATTACAGTCAAGTTCAATAAAAATTGAAGGAGATAAAAAAATGCTAAATCAAAGTCTAAGTGACAAAATTATCAATCTCAGGAGAATGTCTGCTGAGTATTATCAAAAGGCGGCATGGAATCAGTTATTAGCATTAGATAACTACAGGGAAAATAATTTCATAGCTGCAGAGCGTTTTGCGCAACTGTCATTTGAAGACCAGATGAATGCGACGGAATATGCAGAGCTAGCTGACGCAGAATTTTGCTTGCATCTAGAGCTGGAGTTTGAATAAAAAAAGCTAAAGGTTAATTCTGGGGCATATGTTTTAAGGCTATATTTACACTAATTGCCTTCATCTTCAAATCTTTTGTTAGTCGAGATTTAACTCAAAATCATCATCAAAAAATTGGTATTCCAAATCAAGTTGTTTTCGGGCTCGGTGTTGCCATACGAGTCGTTCTTTTAAAAGATCGTGCTTAATTGAATCTGTATACTCCTCAAATGAATCGTCATACTCACTAAAATAATGATGAATTGTCATTGCTTACTCCAGGATCTATTAAGGTTTTTGACCTATAGACTAAAGAGAGCAGGTATTACTTTTTTAATGTAATTACTTTTACTCTCAGTCACCTTGCTAGCGGAAGTGTGATCATCTAAAAATTACACGTCTATCGTGACGATAAAAATTTCTTGTTTAAGCGCTAAGATGATGGTTAAAAACGACAATTGAGAGATGTGGGATTCCTGAATTAACTAAGATAGTATTTGTAGGGCTGTTAACACTTATCCATTTCCTTAATCTCTAGCTAAACTCTTTTATCTTGGGGGAATAGCCACTTGAATTTTTAATTGCTTTATGACAACTGATTGACTATCAAGTTACTTATTGACATATGGCTATGTTAAATTAACTGACGAAACACGGAAATAATGTAGTTAAAGAAATAAACGCCATATGAATAAAGTAGAGTTAACAGAGTTGATTTCAGCGGGGGCAGATATCCCAAATGCTGCCGCTAAGCTTGTATTGGAGTCGATCGTATATCGAATTGTGGAGGCAGTTAGCGCAAATGAAGTAGTTCAGATTGGAGGTTTGGGATCGTTTCTCCAAGTTAATCGAAGTGCTCGAATGGGGCGCAACCCTTCCACTGGGCTTTCAGTGCAAATACCAGCTATTAAATCAGTTGGCTTTAGGGCTAGCGCAGCTTTCAAAAGACAGGTTAATCATTCTTAATCTGATAGATGCAAAGTGAGGCTTTAATGAGTACATTATCGATTGCAGGAATGAGAATTATTGGCTGACTCTTTGAGTAACTTTAAGCCAAGTTATTTAAGTCCAGTTAAAGTCTAGCCAATTGCCCGCTAATTTTGGCACCTTTTTCAATCGTAATTTCTTGGTAAAAAATATTGCCTGTAATCACTGCGCTTGCCCGAATCGTAAGGGCGATATGAACTTGAAGACCGTTTTCAACATTTCCAGCAATATCTGCTAATTGACAATTGACTTCGCCTTGGACTCTACCTTCTTTCCCAACTAATAGTTCTGTCGTAGTAAGGCTGCCTTCAATTAACCCGGTTATAGTAGTTTTATTGGGGACGTTGAAACTGCCTCTTAAGCAAACCCCTTCGCCAACAACTAGATTTCCTGCATGCCTTCTATTTTGCTCTTCTGGCAAAGTTGGCACACTTTGGATTACTTCACCAATCTCCTCGCTATGAGGCAAGTCTTCAGCGAGAATCACCTCTGATGATGTATTTGGGGTTGCTTCTATCTCCTTTTTAAAAAACATAGTCACTACCGCTTTCAGTTAATGATTAGTAATAAAACTGTCAATTGCTTACTTTAGCATCGGTTTGTTACAACTCTTTAATCAGCCTCTATGATTCTAAAACCCAAACCGAAGGTAATCATTGTGATTCTCAAAGAAGTTTTGAAGGTAGCACGTGAGGAGCGAGGTTTAGGCTATGAAGAACTTGCTAAAGCTGTCTGCTTAAAAAAGTGGCACATAAGAGAGATTGAAGAAGCTGAAAGTTTTTCCACCTTTTACACAATGAACATCAAAATACAAGCTGCTAAGAAGATCGGCAATTATCTTGGCCTTTCAGAAGATCAGTTTCTATCTTCAAGTGAGTCAATAGGTTGAGTAATGTATTGGACTATTAAAGTTCGTCATTTTGATGAAAGTGGATCACATAGCTCAAAGATCAGAATACATGGAGAGAGTTTGAGAGAAGCTATGTCCAAGGTTCAAGATATATATCGAAAGTCGATGCTTATCTCTTATCAGGTGGAAGACGGGCCTGAAATTGAGTTTGAAAATTTAAATTAAAGTCTGAAATCTATTATTAGTTAAAACGGTCAATAATTGAAAAGGGCTTGGTTGTCATCAGCAAATTGAGCGTTACTTTAAGTAACACTTATTCCTTTAAAAAGTACTTTGGAGCAACGAAGTCTTAGATGCTTGCTCTAAAAATCCTTTGGTCCCAGATTCAAATCCTGGTGGGTCACCAGAAAAGCAAATCCTCATCAGAAATGGTGCGGGTTTTATCTTTTAGCTTTTTTGAATCAGCTCTTTAAATGCATTTACGAATGACTCGGGAGGCTGGGCTCCTTGCAAAAGATATTGGTCATTCAGAATGATTGAAGGAACGGAGCTGATACCTGCATTTGTGTAGGTAGATTCTTCTTCACGAACTTCTTTAGAAAACTCATTATTTTGGAGTACCTCTTGAGCTCTATCTTTATCTAGGCCAGAACGAGTTACCGCAGCTATCAAGTTTTCTTGGTCATCTAAACTCACTGCCAGGCAAAAGTAAGTATTGAGTAATTCTTTTTTGAGGGTTGCTTGCTTCTCCACTCCAAACTCCTGTCCCGCCCAATGTAAAAGACGGTGAGCATCAAATGTGTTGTAAACCCTTTTCCGTCCCTCTGGATGAAACTCAAATCCTGCCTCTAAAGCTTGGGCTCGTATATTTGCTTGGTTGGCTTGGACCTGTTCTACGGTTAAGCCATATTTTTCGGTGAGATGCTCAATGGCATCCTGTCCACCCAAGGGCATCTTAGGGTTGAGCTCAAAGGGTCGAAAATGAACTTCAAAATTTGCTTTATCACTTAATTGGGCAATTGCCTGATTAAGATTGCCTAAGCCTACGGCACACCAAGGGCAAGCAACATCCGATACAAAGTCAATTTTGATTGTTGGTTTCATGCGCTTTATTCTACAGAAGCCAAGTTATTGGGATTGAAATATTCACTTTTGACTGTGGTGCTAGAGTTGGACCCCTAACTGCCTCACTAGTAACATTAATGCTAACTCTAAGGTTGGCATTTTTTGTATGACATTAAATTAAAAGCCCACACAAATCAGCTTAGTATTACTGTAGATTAAATCAATAGACGAATGGTACTTATGTCATCAGATGCATTATTTCCTGGATTCCAGGCGCGTGTTTTTGAAGTCAATGGGATTCAAATTGCCGGCCATGTGGGTGGGACTGGCTCACCACTATTGCTGCTGCATGGACATCCCCAAACTCATGCCATTTGGCATAAGGTTGCGCCAGAGCTCGTGAAGAGGCACACATTGGTGATGACAGACCTACGGGGTTATGGAGACTCTTCAAAACCACAGGGTACAAGTGACCATAGTAATTATTCAAAGAGAGTAATGGCGCAAGATCAAGTGGAAGTCATGCAGCAACTTGGATTTAATCGTTTTGATGTGCTAGCACATGATCGCGGTGCGAGAGTCGCACATCGTTTGGCGATGGATCATGTTGCCTCAGTCAGAAGCTTGATCATGCTCGATATTGCTCCCACCCTCTCTATGTATGAAAAAACCAACGATGCATTTGCTAAAGCCTACTGGCACTGGTTCTTTTTAATACAGCCTTCGCCCCTGCCGGAGCGACTCATTGAAGCGGATCCTGCAGCTTATATTCGGGACTTAATGGGAAGGCGCCATGCCGGACTAAAGCCTTTTGATCCTAAGGCTTTGGCTGAGTATATGCGCTGTATTGCCTTGCCTGGAGCAGCACATGGGATGTGCGAAGATTACCGCGCTGCCGCTGACATTGATTTGATTCATGATCGCGAAGATATTGCGGCTGATAGGAAGTTAGAGATGCCCACGATGGTGCTGTGGGGTGCTGACGGAGTGGTTGATAAATGCTTTAAACCCCTCCAAGAGTGGCAGGCGATTTGTCGAAGTGTGATTGGTGAGACCTTGCCTTGCGGGCATTATCTTCCAGAGGAGGCTCCAGATATTCTGCTGGAAAAAGTGATGTCATTTTTAAATCGAGATAATTAATGAGCGCTAAAACTCTGTATCAAAAATTAGTGGACTCTCATACGGTAGTGAAGTTGGATGAGGAGAACGTACTACTCTTCTGTGATTTGCATTTGATGAATGAATACACTAGTCCACAAGCATTTTCAGGTCTGGATGAAAAAGACCGTGAAGTGCTTATGCCGGGGCAAAACATCTCTGTTGTGAGTCACATCATCCCAACCCATAATGAAATGCCCAGACAGATTGCTGATCCAGCCTCTTCATTACAAGCCCTCAACCTGAAGAAAAATTGTGTGAAGCACAATATTCCTTTGTTTGATACCAATCATCCATTGCAAGGTATTGAGCATGTCGTATCACCCGAGCATGGCATGGTGCGTCCGGGTATGGTGATCATTTGTGGCGATAGCCACACTACCACTTACGGAGCCTTAGGGGCTTTAGGTTTTGGTATCGGCACATCCGAAGTTGAGCATGTTTTGGCTACCCAAACTTTGGTATACCGCTTGGCTAAAAATATGCGCATCCAGATCAATGGCACATTGCCAGTTGGCACCACTTCTAAAGACATGATATTGAACATCATTAGTCAGATTGGTGCTAAGGGTGCAATTGGCTATGTAGTCGAGTTCAGTGGGTCTGCACTAATAGATTTGAGTACAGAGGCGCGCTTTACTTTATGCAATATGGCAGTGGAGGCAGGCGCTCGAGGGGCCTTAATTGCACCAGATAAAACAGCTATTGATTACGTCTTAGCAAGATGTCCTGATATTGTGGGCGATATGAAAGACCGTGCATTAGAGTATTGGGCAAGCTTATATTCAGATAAAGATGTGCAGTTTGAAAAAGAATATGCATTTGATGCAAGTAATATGGCGCCCTTTGTAACTTGGGGAACCAGTCCGGATCAGGCCATTGCAATTGATGCCGCTATTCCAACCAAGAATTCTATTCAAGACCCGATTGATCAGTTGAGTCTTGAGCAAGCGTTGAGATATACCAAGTTATCTAATGGTCAAACATTGGAGGGCACACCAATTGACCACGTGTTTATCGGTTCTTGCACCAATGGGCGTATTGAAGATTTACGGAATGTGCTTGCCGCAATCGGCGATCGCAAAGTAGCGCCTGGTGTTCGAGCGATGGTTGTGCCGGGCTCTGGCGCCGTCAAAGCCCAGGCTGAAAAAGAGGGGATTGCCGATAAGCTGATTGCCGCTGGTTTTGAATGGCGTAAGCCCGGTTGTTCTATGTGCCTTGCCATGAATGACGATGTTCTGACTTCTGGCACACGCTGCGCCTCCACCACTAACCGCAATTTTGAGGGTCGTCAAGGTAGGGGTGCAATTACCCACTTGATGAGTCCTGCGATGGCAGCAGCTGCTGCAGTGACGGGCAAGATTACAGATGTGCGTAAATTACAAGGAGCTATCAATGCATAAGCTATCCAAAATTCATGGTCATGCTGCCGCATTGCGTATTGCTAATTTTGATACTGATCAAGTCATGCCAAAACAGTTTTTACGCGGTATCGATAAGTCTGGTTTAGCGCAGGGCTTATTTTATGACCTGCGCTTTGATGAGCATGGAGAGCCAAAGCAAAACTTCTTTTTAAATCAAGCTGCTTATGCAGGAACTGATGTTTTGATCGCAGGCTCAAACTATGGCTGTGGCTCTAGTCGTGAACACGCTGTCTGGGGGATGCAGCAGTTTGGATTTAAGGCAGTCATTGCTTCTAGCTTTGCAGAGATTTTCTACTCCAATGCAATGGGTAACGGCTTATTGTTGGTTGTTCTACCTGAAGATCAAGTGCAAGCTTTAATGAAAGAGGCTGATGATAAAGGTGCACCAATCAGCCTGGATATTGATATTGAGAACCTCACAGTTCGCACTATCCATCATGAGTTCCCATTTGTCATGTCAGCAAGACATCGCCGTATGTTCCTAGAGGGCTTGGATGTGATTGGTCTTACCTTAAAGTACAAGACTGAAATTGACGCTTTTGCCCAAAAGCACTGGAATAAGCAAGCTTGGGTAAAAGATGTCGCAAGAAAAGCGATGGATAGGCTCAGTTGACTTTATTGAGTGTCTGTTTAAATTGCTTGCTATGCTTACACATCTTTTTAAATACCTGAATGCATTAAATGAATATCAACTCTGACTACAGCAAGAGAGTCGTCATGAATCATCATGATCTACCTTGGGTTCCTAGCCCTGAGGCAGGTATTGAGAGACGTATGCTGGATCGTGTTGGTGATGAAATTGCAAAGGCAACTTCGATCGTTCGCTATTTACCTAATGCTCATTTTCAAGCGCACACTCATGAATTTGGTGAAGAGATCTTAGTGCTGGATGGGGTCTTCAGCGATGAAGCTGGCGATTATCCTGCTGGTACCTACATCATGAATCCCCCTGGATCCTCTCATGCACCTCATAGTCAATCTGGCTGCACTCTTTTTGTAAAACTACGACATCTTGGTGTTGAGCATGTGGAGCGAGAGCTCATCGATACAAAAACAGCCCCTTGGCATCAAGGTATGGTGCCTGGCCTTCATGTGATGCCGCTCATGCGGCAGGGCAATGGTTCCACTTTAGTTCGATGGGCTCCCCAAACCTATTTCAATCCACATAAGCACTATGGTGGCGAAGAAATCTTTGTGGTAGATGGTGTGTTTGAGGATGAACATGGGCGCTATCCCGCTGGCTCATGGATCAGAAGCCCTCATCTGAGCTTGCATCAGCCTTTCAGTAAAGAGGGATGCACTATATTTGTCAAGACTGGGCATTTATTAGATTGATTGTATTTATAGGATTTTTATGAAAAATGTATTTAAGGTATTTTTATCAGCCCTATTTTTGATTGGCTTAACTCCCTTGTGCGTTCAAGCAGCTCCACCACTTCCTCTCTTTTATGAAGCTGTCACAAAAATGACCCCTGAGGGAAAATTAGGGCAAATCGTAAAGCAAGAGAAAATTAAAACATCAGTGAAGGGCGCGCAAGCATGGAGAATTGCTTACATTTCATCTGATGTAGCTGAGCGCAAGACTATTACTACGGGGGTCATTATTGCCCCTCTGGGAGCTGCCCCAAAAGAAGGAAGGCCTATTTTGGCCTGGGCGCACGGCACTACGGGATCGGCTCAAAATTGTGGCCCATCCCAAGTAGTTGATCCAACCGCGCCTTTGAATGAATATTTTTTGGCGGATGGTAACTCGTGGACCGACTACGGCATTCCAAATGTTGAGCAGTTCATCAAAGAAGGCTATGTGATTGTTGCCACGGATTATCAGGGGCTGGGCGGTGGTGGTAAACATCAATATGCGATTGCGGGGACCAATGGCAGAGATGTTATTAATTCTGTAAGAGCAGCAAGCTCAATGAAAGAGCTCGGTAGCAGCAAGAGGGCGATTGCTTATGGTTGGTCGCAGGGTGGTGGAGCAATTCTGGCTGCTGCAAGTTTGCCCGACTACCAGGCCCTTAAAGGAACTGTCGCAGACAATCTTCAATATCTTGGGTTTGTTGGCTTGGCGCCAGATGATCAAGCTGCCATGCTCCGTAACCCGCCGACCGATGAGGCTGGTGCGAATAAGTTGATTAATGAATTTACTCAAGCCAATGTCCCGAATATATTTTTATTCGCCCACTATGTAATGGGTCTTTGGGGTACTCAAGCCGCATATCCACATCTCAAGTTAACAGACATTCTGACTAATGAGGGTGCCAAGTTTGTGGATAAATTGGCCAGCAATAAGTGCGTGCATGTGATGGCGGATTCTTTTAATTATGCTTATGGAGACAAGTACAAGTCTTTATTGAAGCCTCAGGCTAGCAACTCCTTGGCCTGGGTGAAAGCGTTAATTGATGGCAGTGTTAAACCAGTTAAGCCTGTTGCACCAGTTGTTATTTACTGGGGTACTAAAGACACTGCAGTTCCCCCAATTGAGCATGAGCTATATCAAAAGCAGATGTGCGCAATGGGTGCAAATGTTCAGAGAATTCAGTTACCAGGAGAGCAAACTCACTTTTCCACTCCCGGTGTCTCAGCTCCTATGTATCTTGCTTGGATTAAAGATCGCATTGCTGGAAAGCAGGTGGTTAATGGATGTCCGGCAAATTAGATTGGTGCTCAATTCCAAGCAGGCTAAAAGAGCGTAATTTATTAAAACACTGCCTATTTGAGGGTAAATATGGAGCCATTATCAAAGTTAAAAGTGATTGAGATGGGCCAGCTAATCGCTGGTCCATTTGCCGCTAAAACGCTGGGTGATTTTGGTGCCGATGTCATTAAGATTGAGCCACCGCATACAGGCGATGCTCTACGAAAATGGCGTTTGCTAAAAGATGGCACTTCAGTTTGGTGGCAAGTTCAATCGCGCAACAAGCGCTCTCTTTCATTGGATTTAAAGCAAGCTGAAGCTCAGGAAATTGTTCGTACCTTAATTGCAGAAGCGGATGTCCTGATTGAGAATTTTCGGCCAGGCACGCTAGAGGGCTGGGGTCTTGATCCAGAGAGGTTGCTAGAACTCAACCCTAGACTGATTGTGTTGAGAATTAGTGGCTATGGTCAAACTGGACCTTACCGAGATAAGCCGGGATTTGGTGTAGTGGCAGAGGCGATGGGTGGTTTGCGACATTTAACTGCTGAGCCAGGAAGGGTGCCTGTTCGTGTCGGCATTAGCATTGGCGATACATTAGCATCGCTGCACGGTGTGATCGGAATTTTGTTAGCACTTCAAGAGCGTCACCAGAGTGGTAAAGGTCAAGTAATTGATATTGCTTTATATGAAGCAGTCTTTAATTGCATGGAAAGCTTGATGCCTGAATACAGCGCCTTTGGTGAAGTTAGACAGGCGGGTGGCAGTGCCTTACCTGGTATTGCCCCAAGTAATGCCTACCTTTGTGCCGATGGCGGTTATGTACTGGTTGCTGGGAACGGCGATAGTATCTTTAAGCGTCTGATGAACTTGATTGGCCGAGCAGATTTAGCGAATGACCCAGCGCTTGAAAATAATGATGGCAGAGTGGCTCGTGTTGCAGAATTGGATCAGGCAATTGGTGTTTGGGCGCAAACAATGACGACTGATCAAGCTTTAGAGTTGCTCGATACGGTGGCCGTTCCTGCTGGCAAAATATATACCGTGGCTGATATTGCTAGCGATCCGCATTACAAAGCTCGAGGCAATATCGAAAGCATCCAGATGCATGATGGGACTAAATTAGATGTTCCAAGCGTGCTTCCCAAGCTCTCGCGTACCCCTGGATCCATTAAAACTTTGGCTCCGAATATTGGAGAAAATACCGATGAAATTCTGCGCAGCCTTGGTTTAACCGAGGCTCAGGTAGCATCCTTAAAAGAACGTGGCATTGCATTCACTAAATAACCAGCAATTTAAGCAAATGGTTCAATCTTATGACTAGAATTTATTTCAATGATGTTGTGACTAGGGACGGATTTCAGATTGAGCCCAATTTCATTCCGACGGATGACAAGGTTAAGCTGGTAGATGAGCTTAGCCAGTGTGGATTCGCCAAGATTGAAGTAACTTCATTTACATCGCCTAAAGCTATTCCAATGCTACGTGATGCAGAAGAGGTCATGGGAAGAATCACGCGTGTACCTGGTGTTGAATATACGGTCTTAGTGCCAAATTTACGTGGTGCGGAGCGTGCCTTTGAATCTCGTGCAGATGAATTCAATCTAGTGATGTCTGCTTCTGAAACCCATAACTTAGCTAATTTGCGAATGGGCCGAGAAAAAAGTTTTTCCGGATTGGCTGAAGTCATCCAGTATGTAGATAGCAGAACCCCTATTAATGTTTCCATATCTACCGCATTTGGTTGTCCCATGGAAGGGGATGTGCCACAAAGCGTAGTAGAAGAGTTTGTTCAGCGCTTTGCAGATCTTGGTGTGCGTGGCCTCACTATTTGCGATACAACCGGAATGGCACATCCTGCTCAGGTTGCAAAAATGGCAGAGGATTTGCAAAAAAAGTTTAGTAACTTGCAGTTAACCTTTCATTTTCACAACACACGTGGAATGGGATTAGCAAATGTGCTTGCAGCAGTGCAGTCAGGCATCACTCGGTTTGATGGTTCGCTCGGTGGATTAGGTGGATGTCCTTACGCACCAGGCGCTAGCGGCAATATCTCTAGCGAGGATGCTATTCATATGCTCGATGCTATGGGTTACGATACAGGCATCAATATCTCTAAACTAATAGGTCTGGCTCGTGAGCTTCCCTTGATTGTGGGACATCCCGTTCCTGGACAGGTTGCTAAGGCTGGTAGTACCTGTGATTTACATCCGGCCCCGGCTTTTATCGATGAATTACCTTGATTCGTTTTTATGTCAATTGAAGCTGATAGATAGAGACTTGGATTAGATGATCGATCATGTAGGTTACTGGGTATTAAAAACTACTAACGAGATGAGCTACCTCAGGTGACTAAAGAGCAATTTCTAAACATGCTAGTCTTGGATGGCTTTCCGGAGCCAACCCTAGTGGAGCGAGAGGCGGATGGGTTTCTGGATACCCATACACATCCCTTCGAGGTCAAGGCCTTAGTGGTTTCTGGGCAAATTGATTTAGTGGTTGATGGTGTGAGGACATCTTATATTTCTGGCGAACTGTTCCATCTATTGGAAAATCAAGTTCACACTGAGTGCTATGGAAATAATGGCGTTCAATACTTGGCAAGTAGAAAAAATAGTTCTGAGAGTCATTGATCAATATCGAGCATTGATTCTCTAGGCTCGTAAATATCCCCACGGGCGTGCATCTCCTCAAAGAGGGTCAGTCAACTGTATTGCTGTTGAAAATGAAGTGCAGTTTGAATGGTCTGAAAATGAATGTCTACAGTCGACTGAATTTCTTTCCCATATCCGCCTGCCATACTAAAAGCAATTGGAATCTGGCGATCTAAGCCATACTGAAATACAGCTTCATCTCGCTGCCGCATTCCTGTTTGAGTCAGGCTGAGCTTGCCTAAGCGATCTCCCTCATGGGGGTCGGCCCCAGCTAAGTAAATAATGCAGTTGGGCTTAAAGCGTGTATCTACTATTTCTAGGCTTTGATGAAGCGCTGCTAAATAGGCCGCATCTCCCGTTTTGTCTGGGAGGCTAACATCAAGATCGCTATGCTCTTTTGTAAAGGGGAAGTTATTCTCTCCGTGGATTGATAAGGTAAATATAGAAGCATCATTTTCTAAAATGGAAGCGGTACCATTACCCTGATGAACATCCAAATCGATGATCGCAACCTTCAGGTGCGGATTGATTTCTTTCTGAAGTGCTCGAGCGGCAATCGCAGAGTCATTAAAGACGCAAAATCCACTCCCTTTATTGCGGTAAGCATGATGCGTACCGCCAGCGAGATTGGCTGCTAAGCCCTCATTGAGTGCCACCTTCGCAGCGGCAAGGGTGGCACCAGCAGAGCGACGTGAGCGCTCCACCATGAGCTCGCTCCAAGGAAAGCCAATGTCTTGCTGCTCCTTAGGGCTTAAATTACCTGAGAGGATTTTGATGAGATAGCTGGGATCATGCGCATACAGAATCTGAGTATCAGAGACGGCGGGAGCCTCTACCAGATCTAACCCTCCTAGCTTACTCACTAAATCACGCAGCTGGCTGTACTTTTCCATCGGAAAGCGGTGTCCCGGCGGAAGTGGTAAAACATAGTGGTCGGTATAAAAGGCTTTCAATTCGATCTAGTCTTTTCTTGGATTTTGAATGAGTTGAATAGTCTATTCGTTTTTGAATAGGTAAGTATGGCTCGAGCTGAAAAATTGGGTTTTAAAGGAAACAAATCATTTCTGCCTAGTAAGACTTGTGTGGTCTGCGGCAAAGAAATGACTTGGCGTAAGTCATGGGCTAAAAATTGGGATGAGGTGAAGTATTGCTCTGATGCTTGCCGCTCTAAAAAATCAACTACAAATACCGCAGCTAGCACTAGTAGAAAGAATCAGTGACAGTCATCATTTATTGGTTTCGAAATGATTTGCGTTTGGCAGATAATCCTGCATTTGTACAAGCATGCCTAAAAGCGGACCAGCTCTTGCCGGTTTATGTACATGATCCAAAGGAGCAGGAGAAGGTTTATGGCTTTGAGCGACAAGGAGGCTATCGGCAGACTTTTTTAAGGGCATCCTTGGATGATTTAAAGGCTCAGCTTCAAACTCAAGGGTCAGACCTATTGGAGTTGTCTGGCAAGTCAGCAGAAGTATTACTGCAACTAGCCAAAGATACTGCTGCAATCGCAATCTATTGCGAGCAAATCGAAGCCCCTGAAGAAATTGAACAAGTCAGAATAATGCAAGAGCAGGGTGTTGATGTTGAAGAGTTTTGGCAATCGAGCATGTTAGATCCACAAGACTTTCCATTCTCCTTAGAAAAAATGCCCGATGTATTTACGGCATTTCGTCGTGATGTAGAGCGGGCACAACTCAAGTTCGCTCAGCCCATCAATGCGCCTCAGCAGATTCCGATGTTGCCGGCAGCCTTACCTCAGAGTTCAATATCGTCCTGTACTCCCCAATCTGAGGCTCACTCTTTCTTTTTAGGGGGCGCTACTGCTGCACAGGCACATCTCAGTCAATATCTAGAGCGACGCCTTCCTGATAGTTATAAGGAGACCCGCAACCAACTCATTGGTAGAGATTATTCCAGCAAGTTTTCAGCATGGTTGGCTTTAGGTTGCATTTCAGCACGGGATATCGCAGCGCAAATCAACGAGTATGAAAATCACTTTGGCGCCAATGATGGGACCTATTGGCTTTGGTTTGAATTACTTTGGCGTGACTACTTCCGTTTTATTCATTTCAAGTATGGCCAGAAGTTGTATCGCGCCAGTGGTTTAACTGGTGTACCCGTAAAACCATCGTATGCACCCAGCTTTGAACAATGGCGCACGGGCACCACGGGCACTGCTTTAGTTGACGCAGGTATGCGCGAGTTACAGCAGAGTGGTTATCTCTCTAACCGTATGCGTCAGATTGTGGCTAGTTATTGGATATACGATATGAAAGGTGATTGGCGCGCAGGTGCGGCGTGGTTTGAGTCTCAGTTAATTGATTATGATGTCTATAGCAATCAAGGAAATTGGCTTTACATTGCTGGACGCGGAACGGATCCTAGGGGTGGTAGACCCTTTAATGTAGTCAAGCAAACTCAAGACCACGATCCAAAAGAAATCTACCGCAAACTTTGGCTCTCACCTCAATAGGGTTTTATAACTGCTCTACCGCTGCATATTGTTCTAGTACTTCTAGCGAGACTTTCTCCAAAGCTTTGATGTGCGTACTCTCTAGCTTAATCCTAGGCGCACAGTTGGCTTCTAAGGCCTCAATCCAGCGGTTCAAACAAAGACACCACTGATCTCCAGCAATCAGTCCTGGAAACTGATATTCAGGACGTGGGGTAATGAGATCGTTGCCACGTTTGAGGCTAAATTGCAGAAAGTCATTGCTCACAATCGCGCAGACTAAGTGACTACCAAGATCTTGTTCATTAGTCTTGCAGCAACCATCTCTAAAAAATCCAGTGAGCGGATCAAATGAGCAGGCAACCAAGGGTTGGCCTAAAACATTGAGGGGTAGTTCAGTAGACATGAATGTTCTTTAAGTGGTGATGTGTGAATGGCTGATAGATTGATGTATCAAGTTACGGGCTAGGGTAGAGCCTATGGGACAAAGCTTGACCGGATGAATTTACTTTAACCAAAACCATATCCCCTGAATTAACAACCTTGCCGGTAAAGGATTGGATATTCACATGGTGAGTCACCATGATGATTGGTGCCTTAGGATATTTGATACGCTCATCCTGAATCAGCTTGGCTAAATCATCAGTTTGTTTTTTGGCCTGACTCATATCATCGAAAAAAGAACCTAATGCTGCCTCTTTGGTAACGGCACCCTTATTCAGAAGAATTGCCGTATCAAAGCAACGACACCAAGGACTGCTATAGACCTGCGCTTTGCTAATGCCCTGCTTGGCTAGCCATTCACCAGTCAGCTGAGCCTGGCGCTTACCTGCTTCACCTAGATTGCGTTGGGTGGAGCACTGGGTTAATTGATAGCCTCTAGGGTCTCCATATCCTGGTGCATCGGCATGCCGCATGAGTAAGACGTGCTGACCATCTTGCATTGCGCTGGCCAACTCAGTTTGCGCGAGAGCACTACCTTGAGCTCCAATGAGGGTTGTTAGTGCAATAAGTAATGGGGGTAAAAATTTCATCATCATGATTGGGTTACCAAGGTAACTTTTCTCCAGAGTAACTCAAAAAACTACCTGAATCAGTTTTTTGAAGTGAGAGTAATACCGCAAGCATATCGCTTCCAGCATCTAAAGCAGGCCTACCTATTTGCTCGCCTTTAAAGAGCCTGGATAAACGAGAGTTTACCGTCCCCGGATGCAAGGCCACTAAGGCCGTATTGGGTTTGGTTCTAGCAAATTCAATTGAGGCTGTTTTGATCAGCATATTCAGGGCCGCCTTAGAAGCGCGATAGCTAAACCAGCCTCCCAATCGATTGTCCTCAATGCTACCTACTTTAGCGGAGAGAGTTGCCATAACGGATCCCGCTGGGTCGAGTAATTTGGAAAAATACTTGATTGTTAGTCCAGGGCCAATAGCATTGGTCTGCATCAACATCTGTAGCTGTTCGGCGTTGAGATCATCTAATTTCTTTTCAGGCATCCAGTGCTCAGAATGTAGTACACCAATCGTATTGATAATGAGCTGAAAAGGGCCCTCTTGAATAAGACTAGCTGCAGCAGCCTCAATCGTAGCGAGATCTTGATAATTGATTGGCTGCGCCGAATTTCGATTTAGGCCGCAAACAATCTCGCAATTAGGGGAGGCCTCTAATAACTCCATAAACGCCGTTCCAATGCTTCCAGAGGATCCAATAATCAAAGCACGAAAGGGTTGCGGAACTAGGGGCATAAATAAAGAGGCTCAAGTATCTGATAAAAGCGGGCTCAGCTAGTTTATTGAATAAGTCTTAAACTTGCTTGATGGGCACTAAGATAACTCAAGCACTCTCCGCTGCCGATCTCTCGCGGGTGATCGAGATGGCATGGGAAGATCGCACGCCATTTGATGCGATTGAGCAACATTTTGGACTATCCGAGCCACAAGTGATTGCGCTGATGCGCAAAGAGCTTAAGAGAGGCTCATTTAATCTATGGCGTCAGCGGGTAACCGGTAGGGCAACCAAGCATGTTGCCTTAAGAAGTAAGTTGGTAACCCGCGCCTATTGCTCGATGCAATACAAGCAGAAGTAAGGATCATGAAGAAACTTACTATGTTCTACGATGGCCTTTGTCCTCTATGTCAGGCAGAGATCCTGTTTTTGTCTGACCGTAATCAAGCGGGTTTGCTCAGTTTTGTAGATGTCAACTCAAATCGCTATAGTGCTGAAGAAGTTGGTGTATCTTGCCAACAGGCCTTAGATTCGATGTACGCTCAGTATGACGATGGCGAATTGATTAATGGTGTGGATGTTTTCTCGGCCGCCTATGCGAGAGCAAATTTACCGAAGTTAGCTTGGTTGTTTTCTAGACCAAGCCTGCGCCCTATATTAACCAGGGCCTATCGATTTTTTGCTAAAAACCGACATGCTATTTCAGGTCTATTTGGACCACCTGCTTTATGGTTGGTGAATGCAACTCGTAAAGATAAATGAAGGGGCGATGATGAAAATAATTTCACAAGGTGGTGTTGCCCTATGGCTGTCTTTAGCCCTGCTGAGTAGTCCTGTATCGGCCAAAAGCTTGGCGCACATTGAGGGCGTCATTAATCAAGTGCAGCCTCAGGGTGCTGGCCGTCTAAATTTTTGGGGCTTTCATGTTTACGACGCGACTCTGTATCGCCCTGCGAACAAGGATTCTGCGGAATTTGCTCTGGATATCAAATATCAAAAATCATTTTCTGGAGCGGCCATCGCAAGTCGTACTGCTGATGAAATGAAGAGCATTGGCGTATCTGAGGCGCAGTCCGCCATTTGGGGGAAAGAGCTTGCCGCAGTTTTGCCCAATATAGAGCCTGGACAAACGCTCACTGGGGTCTACTCACCAAGACAAGGCACCACTTTTTTTTATGACGGTAAGAAAATTGCTCAATTTCCGGGGGCAGATTTTTCAAAGGCATTCTTCGGGATTTGGCTTGATTCCAAAACGAGCGTACCCAAGCTGAGATCTGAATTACTGGGCAACGGTTGCCCACCCCCACTAATTACTGGAGCCTGTTAATGTCTAAGATCTATTTTGTTAAAAAGTATCTAACTATTTGTTTGATTGCATTTGGTCTATTAGCTTGCTCCTCACCTTCAGTCAATCAATATGTACAAGAAACACCCAAGCTTGATCTAAGTGAATACTTCAACGGCACGATTGATGCGTATGGGATCTTTACCGATCGTAGTGGTGAAGTTAAAAAACGCTTCACCGTTTTATTGGTTGCTAAGTGGTCGGTTGTGAATGGTAAAAAGACGGGTATTTTGGATGAGAGCTTTGAGTACTCCGATGGTACGAAGCAAAAGCGCATTTGGACTTTAGTTGAAACGGCTCCCGGCAAATACATTGGTACTGCAGATGATGTCATTGGTGAAGCTTTGGGTGAATCCGCCGGCAATGCATTGAATTGGGCTTACACATTGGCCCTGCCCGTAGATAACTCCATCTACCATGTGCAATTTAATGACTGGATGTACCTGGTCACGCCTAAGGTGATGATCAATAAGGCGCAAATGAGCAAATTTGGTATCAATCTCGGTGAAGTGACTCTCAGTTTTTACAAGCGCTAAGTGGTCCTAGGATGTTGCGCACTTTATGCCCAGTACTTAGCATCTCTTTGAAAGATTTGAATTGAAAAAGCTTGTTCTCATTCTGGGTGACCAGCTTGATATCGATAGCCCGATATTAAAAAACCTGAATCCTAAGACTGAGCAAGTCGTCATGATTGAGTCTATCGATGAGGCTCAGTATGTTTGGTCGCATAAGGCCAAAATCGTTTTGTTCTTATCTGCGATGCGGCATTTTGCCAAGCAAATAAAAGAGCGGGTTTTGCCACTAATCTATATTGAGCAGTCCCCGCAGTCGATTAGCGATACGCTACGAGAGTTGATTACCAAGAAACAATTTACACACTTGGTATGTCTTGAGGCAGGAGAGTATCGACTCAAGTGCGAAATAGAGAATTTAGCATCTGAATTAAAGATCGAATTAGAAATGCAAGAAGATCCCCATTTCTATTGCTCACGTCATGAGTTTGAGAGTTGGGTTGCTGGCAAGAAAGAATTGCGTTTGGAGTATTTCTACCGACTGATGCGTAAGACCCACAATATCTTGGTTGATAAAGAGGGTAATCCTGAGGGTGGGCAGTGGAATTTCGATCGAGACAATCGCAAGCCGTTTCCGAAAAAAGGACCGGGCTTAATTCCGCCGCCGGAGTTATTTGAGCCCGATGACATTACTCAAGAAGTGATTGCATTGGTTGAGAAAAAATTTCCCAAACACCCTGGATCTCTGGAGCACTTTCAGTGGCCAGTGACCCGTCAAGATGCGCTTCAAGCTCTGGCAGGATTTGTTGAGCACCGCTTAGCAACGTTCGGCATCTATGAGGATGCGATGTGGACGGATACACCGTTTGGTTGGCACTCACTGCTGTCGAGTTCACTGAACTTAAAGCTACTCAATCCCAGGGAAGTGATTGATGCCGTTTTAGTTGCCTGGAAAAAGTACGATTTGGAGTTGGCGACGGTAGAGGGGTTTATTCGTCAAATCCTAGGTTGGCGAGAATTTGTGCGGGGCATGTACTACCTTGATATGCCGCAAATGGCGCTTGATAATTTTTATGATCATCAGAATGCCTTGCCTGCTTGGTATTGGACTGGCAATACCAAGATGAAGTGTATGCAACAGGCGATAGGTCAAACGCTGGAGTATGGTTATGCCCACCATATCCAGCGTCTGATGGTGACTGGTAACTTTGCATTGCTCGCAGAAATCTTGCCAAAAGAGGTTTGTGATTGGTATTTGGCGGTGTATGTTGATGCGATTGAATGGGTAGAGCTACCCAATACGGCGGGCATGGCCTTATTTGCCAGTGGTGGCCGATTTACTAGTAAGCCTTATATTGCGAGTGGTGCCTACATTAAGAGAATGAGTAACTATTGTGGCTCCTGCCAATACAAGCCTGATATTCGATTTGGAGAGGGTGCCTGCCCGATGACTACCCTCTATTGGAACTTCCTTATTAAGCATCGCACCCAATTTGAGGCAAGCCCACGTACCCGCCTGATGACAGCCAATTTATCCCGAATTAGTGAAGAAGATCAGCAGGCCATCAAACTCCATGCCAAAGGCCTTCTGGGGGATTTAAACTCCCTATAAGAGCCTTACCTTATTTGTAGCTGGAAAAAACGCATTTTGTGAATTTGTGTCACACTTTCACCATATAAATCAGCAGGTTAAAAAGTTATGAGAATTGAAGATACTGATCCAGCACGGCATGCTGGCATTGAATATCCCATGGAAGTGGGTGCACCTGTATTTGCACCGATTAAGGTCTTGGAAGAAAAAGACAAGGCAGTCAATGTCGCGCGCCAAAACGCCAAGCTTGAATACGATCGCATCATGGAGCAGGCTGAAGTCTTAATGAAGCAGGCACGCTCTCTTCAGGCTCGTTTAGATGCTACAGAAATGGTTCATAGTGCCAAATTTAGTTTTAATCCCCTCCATGGAAAAACCTACCATCTCTACTTCGATAGCCGCATTGGCACTAATGTATTAATTCAGAATGGGCCGGATCAATGGAGTTGCGGTATTCCGGATGCCTGGACTTATTCGATGGCAGTCAAAAAGCTTGGGGATAGCACCTGGGCTATCGTTGAGGAGGATGAGACCGTCTCTTCCTCGCTTGCAGTAAGATAATTTTTTTATAAAAATAATAAGGTGACTTGTGACAACTGCTCGAATTGTTAGTCTTTCAGAACTCGGTAACGCCGATGTGATTCAATTAATCGATAAAGAGCTTCCAGCTCCAGGTAAAGGTGAAGTGCAACTTCGTCAAACTGCTATTGGTTTTAACTTTATTGATGTGTACCAGCGCTCTGGTGTTTATCCCTTGGAATTACCAACGGGCTTAGGTCACGAGGCGGTCGGTGTAGTTGAGGCGCTTGGTGAGGGCGTTACACGATTCAAGCTAGGTGATCGTGTGACTTACATGAATGCCGGTATCGGCGCCTATGCCAGTGCGCGTAATGTTGCAGTAGATAAATTGGTTTCAGTACCAGATAATGTATCTGATGAAGTTGCTGCTGCTGTGTTTTTCAAAGCAATGACTGCCCAGTACTTAGTTCAAAAAACCTACAAGGTGAAGTCTGGAGACGTCGTCTTAGTTCACGCTGCCGCTGGTGGTGTAGGCCAAATCCTATCGGGATGGGCAAAATCTTTGGGTGCCTTTGTAGTGGGCACAGTAGGATCTGAAGCCAAGTTTGCCGCTGCAAAAGAGGCAGGCTGTGATGCTGTGGTGGATTACTCAAAACCCAATTGGGTCGAAGAGTTTATGAAGGCAACGGGCGGCCGTAAAGCAAATGTAGTGTATGACTCAGTTGCTAAGACCACTTTCTTGGGCTCACTCGATTGTGCTGCACCATTTGGCACGGTGGCTTTATTCGGCGCCGCCTCTGGACCTGCTCCAGAGATACAGCCGGAGATTCTGAATAAGAAGGGCTGCCTCTTCCTAACTAGACCTTCTGTATTCCCGCACAACGCTACTCCCGAGTTGCTTCAGGAAAATGCTCGCGCAGTATTTGATGCGATTGCCCAGGGTCGTGTGAAAGTGCAGATTGGCGCCAAGTTTAAGCTCGAGCAGGCTGTTGACGCTCATAAAGCTGCGGAAGGCAGAAAAGTTTCGGGCGCGATCGTCATTACCCCGTAAAAGAAATGCTGAGTTATGAGAGCCCCGCTACGGCGGGGTTTTTTATTGGAGATATGCAGTGCCTATAAATTGATGCAGTGCCGTATAAAAACCCAGTTCCAAAAACTCCATTTCCACTTTCTCCGCTATAGTTTCAAAAGATAAATCGTAAAAACTCGGAGGCAGTAATGCGTAAATATATTTTGTTGGACTCTTTTCTAGTTGGGATTGCTGCTGCATTTTTAATGGCTTCCTCAGTATCTGCCCAAGCTCAAGCGCCTAGTAAATCTAATGCACAGTCTGCGACAGAAGTTCTGTGGTTAGGGCAGGCTGGATTTCGCATTAAAAGTCCTGGTGGCAAGAACATTTTGATCGACCCATGGATTACGGGCGGCCCTAAAACCCCGGCTATTTATAAGAACGATTTGTCTGCAATTGGCCCGATTGATTTGTTATTGGTAACACATGCTCACGTCGACCATATTGGTGATGCACCTGCGCTTGCAAAAATGAACAACACCAAGTTGTATGGACCTGCAGATATGGTGACCCCATTAATTACTTTGGGAATATTACCGGCCGATCTTGGTTATCGTTTTAACAAAACTGGTCGTGTTACACCATTACCTGGTATTAAGGTGACGGCAGTGAAGGCTGAGCACTCCTCCTTGCTGGTGTGGAAAAATCCGGCAACTGAGAAGGTGGAGTCTCACGCAGCAGGTGAAGCGATGGGCTACATCATTGAGCTAGAGAATGGCTTCAAAATTTGGCATATGGGTGATACAGGACTTTTTGGTGATATGAAATTTATTGGTGAACATTACAAGCCGGATTTAGTCATGATCCCCATTGGTGGTAATTTCACTATGGCACCAGATGATGCTGCCTACGCCTTACGTACCTGGGTAAAACCAAAAATGGTGATACCAATGCATTACAACTCCAATCCATTGGCGAAGGGTACCTTGGCAGAATTTCAAGAGGCCATGAAGGGTAGTGCAATTAAGATTATTCCCATGACTGAAGGGCAGACAGTTCAGTTCTAATGAATGGAACGCGCTGTTAAATAGGAATTTTATGAGCTCTATTTCGCCTGAAGTCAGGATGCAACTTGCGCCTAATGGCGTTCTGTCTGCTGCGGTGTATTTAGGCAACTTCTTATTGGTTACCGGTCGGTCGTCTTCTGGCGAGCCTACCGGGATTGCGCCTGATATCTGCCGAGCGATTGCAAAAAGTTTAGGTGTCGAAATAAGCTTGCTGGGCTTCAACACGCAAGACGAGGTTGTCGAGGCCGCTGTCAGCGGAAGATGTGGCATTTCTTTATTAGGCTCTGACCCCGCGCGCGCTCAGAAAGTCACTTTTACTCCTGCTTATGTCGAGCTAGAGGCTAGTTATCTAGTTCCTGCCAACTCCTCCATCACTGAATTGTCACAGGTAGATCAGCCAGGAGTGAGGATTGCCTCTTTTTACAAAAGTGCTTATGACTTATGGTTACAGCGTAATCTTAAACATGCCAGCTTGGTACACGCTGATAGTGTGAAAGCCAGCAATGAATTGTTTGTTAGCCAGAAATTAGATGCTTTAGCAGGCTTGAAAACTGGCCTAGTTGCTGCTTCTCAAGATATTCCTGGCTCCAAAATTTTGGATGGTCAATTTACTGGAATACAGCAGGCGATTGCCACACAAAAAACTAATCTAGCATCGATTGAGTTTTTGAATACTTGTGTAGAAGAATTCATTAGGTCTGGTTTGGTGGCTGATCTCATTCGTCAATATCAGGTGCAAGGTCTATCAGTTGCGCCACTCCCTTAATTATCATCAGAAAAATAATATGCAAAAGTTATTCATGGCCCTCATTTTGGGCTCAAGTTTATTTACGCAAGCTGCGATTGCTCAAGTGGCCACTTATCCAAATCATCAAATTAAAATCATCTCTCCATTTGCTACTGGCGGCATCGCGGATGGGTTTTCACGAATCATTGCCCAAGGATTAAGCGAGGCTTTTGGGCAGCCGGTGATAGTAGAAAACAAAACGGGTGGTGGAGGTAATATCGGGGCTGATTTTGTGGCTAAATCACCGGCAGATGGCTACACCTTGATCATGGGCAGTATTGGTACCCATGCAGTAAACCCTTATCTAGTAAAGAGCATGCCCTATGACCCCTTCAAGGATTTTGTACCAGTAGCTTTTGTGCTGGATGCCGAAGGTTTGTTAGCGGTCAATCCTAGCGTCCCGGTAAAAAATGTCAGTGAACTCATTGGCTATATCAAAGCTAACCCAGGAAAAGTATCTTATGGGTCGGGTGGCATCGGTACCGCTAGTCATTTGGCGGGAGAGGTTTTTATTCTCACGGCAAAGGTGGATATGACGCATATTCCTTACAAAGGAAATGCATTAGCGATTACGGATTTGATTGGCGGCCAAACTCAATTGATGTTCGCTACGATGCCTACAATTCTGCCTTATGTGAAGAGCGATAAATTACGTGGCTTAGCGGTAACAGGTGCCACCAGAGATCCTTCGATGCCGGATTTGCCGAGTATGAGTGAGACGCTACCTGGATTCGATGTCAAAAATTGGATTGGTTTGTTTGCTCCCGCAGGCACTCCCCCTGCAATTGTGAAGAAGCTCAACGCGGAAGTGGGAAAAATCATGCAACAGCCTGCTGTGCAGAAAAAGCTAGAGTCAGAGGGTGCGAAGTATTACGCCATGTCACCCGAGGCTTTTGGAGCGTTTCAGAAGAAGGAATCAGTCCGCTGGGGCAAGATTATTAAAAGTGCCGGTATTAAGCCTGAATAGCATCATGATTCAAGTGAGGGGTGCCTTCCCCTCACTCCGCATATAATTGTCTAAGCGATTGAATTAAAAGAAATTTATTCTTTAAATACTGTTTTAGGTGGTTTGACAGCCCCCAGTAGGTCTTGGACAATGCCTGGGGTGGTTTGATTCAAGCCATTGCATCCAATGACAACGACCAACACCTCCATCCCAGAATCTGCAATCGCAGCCCTCGAGGCTCGGAAGATCACTTGCGTGCGCGGTGATAGGCAGCTTTTCTCAGGCTTTGATCTACAGTTATTTGCTGGACAGTGTCTCCATATTCGTGGCGAGAATGGCGTTGGTAAAACGAGCCTCTTGCGCTTGCTCACTGGCTTGGCTTCTCCTGAGTCTGGAGAGGTGCTTTGGTGTGGTCATCCCATCAAAAAACAAGCATCGGAATATCACAGCAAACTCTTATTTTTGGGTCATCGCGATGCTCTCAAAGAGGACCTGAGTGCGATTGAAAATTTGCGCATGTATGCAGCGATTGATGGTATTGCGCTCTCCGAGCAAGATGCTTTTGCTAGCTTATGGCGATTTGGTCTGAAAGGGCGCGAAGATTTGCCTGTCAATTGTTTATCAGCCGGACAGAAGAAACGTGTTTTGATGGCGCGCATGCTAACGCGACGGGCGCAGGTCTGGATTTTGGATGAACCCTTTAACGCCCTAGACACCCATGCCGTGGGAGAGTTACAAGATTTGATTGTCGAGCATCTTCAGGGTAATGGCTTGGTCGTACTGACCAGTCATCAGCCCTTGGCTATTTCCGGTCTGCGAGTATTGGATCTATGAACGCCTTTATCGCCATTGTCCATCGTGATCTATTGCTAGTAATGCGTCGCAAGAGTGAGGTCCTCACGGCATTGTTTTTCTTTGTCATTGTGACAAGCTTATTCCCATTGGGGATTGGTGCTGATACTGCCTTGTTGAGAAAGATTGCGCCTGGCGTGATTTGGGTGGCGGCTTTGCTCTCGACCTTGCTGGGTTTACAGCGGATGTTTGCAGCGGATTACGCAGACGGTACCCTAGAGCAACTGATCTTATCCCCGAATTCATTTACAGCCTTAGTATTTGGCAAGATTGTCGCCCATTGGCTGGTGTGTGGACTGCCCTTGGTTTTATTGGCGCCGGTGATCGGTATTCAGTTTGACTTAGATGCCCAGTCTTTAAGGGTGCTGATGGCAGCCTTATTGCTCGGAACACCTGTTTTATCATTGCTAGGCTCAGTTGGGGCTGCCCTCACTCTGGGGGTAAGGGGTGGTAGCGTATTGATGAGTCTGTTGATCTTGCCGCTCTATATTCCAGTGTTAATTTTTGGGGCAGGTGCCGTATACGCTAGTAGCGTAGGGCTCGATATCACGGGGCATTTTTCACTGTTAGGCGCTTTATTGATTTTGGCATTAGCATTTGTACCTTGGGTTAGTGCGAGTGCTGTAAAGATTGCTATCGAATGAGTAATGTAAACAATTTATATTCTGGTCAGGTAATGAGCTGGTTCAAATTCTCGAGTCCGAGTGCTTTTTATCCACTGGCTGGAAAAATGATTCCTTTGTTTTGGGCGCTCACCATTATTTTTGGAGCTGCCGGCTTGTGGGTGAGTTTCTTTGTAGCGCCAGTCGATGCAGTGCAGGGTCAGGGATATCGCATTATTTTTGTTCACGTACCCGCATCTTGGATGTCCATGTTCATCTATGTGGTGATGGCTGCATGGGCGGGATTAGGTCTGATATTTAATACTCGTCTGTCGGCCATGATGGCTCAGGCCTTGGCTCCGATCGGCGCCTGGATGGCTTTCTTATCACTGTGGACTGGTGCATTTTGGGGTAAGCCGATGTGGGGCGCTTGGTGGGTATGGGATGCACGCTTAACTTCGGAATTAATCCTACTCTTTTTGTATCTTGGTTTTATCGCCCTGCAGGCCTCTATTGATAATGTCCGCCGTGCCGATAAAGCGGGTGCCATCTTAGCCCTGGTAGGCGTGGTGAATGTACCTATTATTTATTTTTCAGTGAAATGGTGGAACACCTTGCATCAAGGCGCTTCTGTTTCGCTAACTAAAGCACCAGCCATGGCTCAGACCATGCTTTGGGGGATGTTGTTAATGGCTTTATGCTTATGGATGTACTCAATTGCAGTAGGGTTAATGCGTGTGCGCGCCATCATTTTGGAGCGCGAGGCTCATACTGATTGGGTTAGGCAATTAAATGAGGTGAAGCAGTAATGTGGAATAGTTCGACTGAATTCTTTGCCATGGGTGGTTATGCCCTCTATGTATGGTGCAGCTTTGGTGCTTGTGCTTTGGTGTTCTTATTAGAGCCCCTAGCTGTTCGCGCTCGCCATAAGACAATCGTACGCAGACTGCAACGTGAAGTTTTAGCGGAGCAGTTTGATCAAAAGGGTAGCAAGTGAAACCAAGACATAAGCGAGCTGCCATTATTGTTGGCGCACTGATTGCCATCAGCATCGCAGCAGTATTAATTTTGAATGCCCTCAATAGCAATATTGCGCTATATGTCACCCCGAGTGAAGTGGCTGCTGGTAAGTCGCCGGCTGGTCAAGTCTTCCGTATTGGTGGCATGGTCAAAGATGGATCGGTCAAGCGAGATGGCTTAACCGTGAACTTTGTGATTACCGATATGGCGAAAGATATTTCTGTGGCCTACACTGGCATTCTTCCGGATTTATTTAAAGAGGGTAAGGGCGCAGTCATTCAAGGTCGCCTTGATCCAAGTGGAAAATTCGTTGCGAGTGAAGTATTGGCTAAGCACGATGAGAACTATATGCCTCCAGAGGCAAAGCATGCTTTAGAGCAGGCTCAAAAAAATGGAAATAAACAATGATTCCTGAATTTGGGCATTACGCACTCATACTGGCCTTATGTGTCGCCATCATTCAAGGGACACTTCCACTGGTCGGCGCACATCAAAGTCGCCGTGAATGGATTATGTTAGCAAGGCCAGCTGCGCAAACTGTTTTCTTATTACTTGGTATTGCATTTGTGATTTTAGCCTGGAGCTTTTACTCAAATGATTTTTCTGTTCTCTATGTAGCAGAGCATTCCAATTCACAAATGCCTGTTATTTACCGCTTGGGTGCGGTATGGGGCGGTCATGAAGGCTCTCTATTACTTTGGGTTTTCTTGCTTTCGACCTGGACATTTTTAGTAGCCCTGCTTTCGAAGGCGCTAGATGAATTTATGGTGGCGCGCGTAATTGGCGTGTTGGGTTTGGTGACTACCGGTCTACTGTTGTTCGTGATCGCTACCTCCAATCCTTTTGAGAGACTGCTACCAGCCGCTCAGGATGGGCGATCTCTCAACCCTCTACTGCAAGATCCGGGCTTAGTGTTTCATCCGCCAATGTTGTATATGGGATATGTGGGCTTTTCAGTAGCGTTTGCCTTCGCGATTGCCTCTTTGTTATCCGGACGTTTAGATGCTGCTTGGGCACGCTGGTCTCGTCCATGGACAACGGCTGCTTGGGTATTTCTCACGCTTGGTATTGCGCTGGGTTCTTGGTGGGCTTATTACGAACTCGGTTGGGGTGGCTGGTGGTTCTGGGATCCCGTGGAGAACGCATCATTCATCCCTTGGCTTGTTGGCACCGCTTTGCTCCATTCGCTTGCGGTCACCGAGAAGCGGGGCGGCTTTAAGAGTTGGACGGTATTGCTAGCCATTACCGCTTTCTCACTATCGCTTTTAGGAACATTCTTGGTTCGATCTGGAGTGCTCACTTCAGTGCATGCATTTGCGACTGACCCTACACGCGGCGTCTTTATCTTGATTTTCTTGGTACTGGTGGTGGGCTCTTCTTTAACGCTTTACGCTTGGCGCGCCCCCAAAAGTACCCTTGGCGGTAAGTTCAGCTTAACCTCGCGTGAAACTTTTATCTTGCTTGGTAACGTTTTCTTGGTAGTGTCTGCTGCATCGGTACTCTTGGGTACTCTCTACCCTTTACTGATTGATGCTCTGCATCTAGGAAAGATCTCAGTAGGGCCTCCATATTTCAATAGCGTCTTCGTGCCCATCATGATCCCTTTGTTAGTGCTGATGGGAATTGGGCCTTGGACAAGCTGGAAGAACTCGAATCTCTTGGATGTGATCAAGCGCTTATGGATTGCAGCCCTAGTCGCAGTGATTGCGGCAGCTTTAATCCCGTTTGTTATGGGTGAATTTACTTGGCTTAGTAGCCTTGGTTTCTTACTGGCTTTCTGGGTGATTACTTCTGGCGTACTACAAATTATTCGCCAAGCAAAAGCAGGCAAGCCAACGCGTTCATTTATTGGTATGCAGGTAGCGCATTTGGGGATCGCAGTTTTTACGATTGGCGTCACCATGGTGGGCGCCTATCAAGAGGAAAAAGATGTGCGTATGCTTCCCGGTGAAAGCGTGAGTGTCGGTGGCTACGATATTCAGCTTCAGGGTGTTAGCCCTGTTCCTGGCCCGAACTATAAAGCGATGCAAGGTACTTTCTTATTAACTCGCAATGGGCAGCTGGAAGCGACCATGTACCCAGAAAAGCGTAATTATTTTTCATCAACGATGCCTATGACCGAGGCGGCGATTGATGCAAGTCTTACTAGAGATATTTATGTTTCATTGGGCGAAGAGTTAGATGACAAAGCCTGGGCAGTCCGAGTGTATTACAAGCCGTTTGTTGATTGGATTTGGGGTGGTTGTGTATTGATGGCTCTGGGTGGTTTACTGGCGATGTCCGATAAGCGCTATCGCATGAAGTTGAAGAAGGTAGCAGCATGAAAGCCAAGTTTTTAATCCCACTGATTTTGTTTGTCATTTTGGTTGGATTTTTAGCGGTAGGTTTAAATCGTGATCCACAAGAAATACCTTCACCACTAATTGGTAAGCAGGCGCCTGCCTTTGAATTACCTCAGCTAGCAGATGCCCAAAAAACCTTTTCACCAGAGAGTATGAAAGGCAAGCCTTGGATTTTGAATGTCTGGGCCTCTTGGTGCGTTGCCTGCCGTGAGGAGCACCCCGTTCTGGTTGAACTGGGTAAATTGCAAGTGGCGCCCATTATTGGATTAGATTACAAAGATAAGCGTGACGATGCAATGGTCATGCTTGCTCGTCAAGGCAATCCGTATCTATTGTCGGCTTTTGATGCCAATGGCCGAGTGGGTATTGATTATGGTGTCTATGGCGTTCCAGAGACCTACGTGATTGACAAGGCTGGCGTCATTCGGTTTAAACATATTGGACCAATCACAATGGAATTACTTCGTAAGAAGATCATTCCTTTATTGGATGAGCTCAAATAATGCTCCGAAAGACGCTCCAATCTCTCTTACTCACTTTTTTTGTACTGTGTTCCATCAGTGCGTCTGCTAAGGATGCAGTCCCGTTAGCTGATGACCCAATCACAGAGCAACGCCTGATTGTGATTTCAGAAGAAATGCGCTGCTTAGTTTGTCAGAATGAATCTCTTGCAGGCTCACGCTCTGATTTAGCAAACGATTTACGCCGAGAAATTCGCATCCTCATTACTGAGGGCAAGACGGATGAGCAAATTCGGAATTTTATGGTGGAGCGTTATGGCGATTTTGTCCTATATCGTCCGCCTGTGAAGCCAATTACTTGGCTCCTGTGGATAGGCCCTTTTATAATTTTGCTCGCCGGAATCATTGGTTTGATGGTGTATCTGCGTCGCAGAAACAAAGCCGTACCTAGCACCACGCTATCTGAAGCGGATAATCGTCGCATTGATGCGCTACTTCAGGATGCTAAGTCCAGTTCAACAGAAAAATAACATGACTAGTTTTGTAATCTCCGCTCTTCTTTTATTGATCCTAGTCTTGGTGCTGTTATTACGCCCATTATTTTTTCCTGCAAAAGAATCCTCAACCTCGCGCCGTCAGATGAATGCAGCCATCTATCGGGAGGAGCTTGATAAGCTTGAGGCTGATCGTTTGGCGGGTACTGTAGATAGCGATAGCTATGAGCAAACTCATGCAGAAATGCGTCAGCGGCTTTTTCAGGATACGGATGAAGCTGATGATCATGCAGTGCTGGGCTCTCCTAAGAAAACCATTATTGGGATTTGTCTTTTTGTGGCAATACTCTCGGCGGGTTTCTATCTCTACCTTGGTGATGCCGCTCAGATTGCCCAGAAGAGTCCTGAGAAACCAATGACTCAAGAGTCAGTTGAAAAGATGGTTGATGAGTTCGCTGCCAAGATGGACAAGGAGCCTGACAATCTCAAGGGTTGGGCTATGCTGGCGCGCTCCTATCGGATTTTAGGTCGCAATACTGAAGCTGCAAATGCCTATGCCCGTGCCGGCTCTTTTGTTGATTCAGACCCACAATTATTGGCTGACTATGCCGATGTATTAGCAGCCAATGCGAATGGTAATTTCGCTGGTAAGCCACAGCAACTCATTAATAAGGCATTAGCCCAAGATCCAAATAATTTATTGGCCCTTTGGCTTTCTGGAACTGCTGCTTTTAATGCGCAGAACTATAAAGCTGCAGTGCAGTCCTGGGAGAGGTTAGCAAAGCAATTGCCTGCCGATTCTGATGAGGCGCGTGCGATCGCAGCTTCTATTGCAGAGGCGCGTAGCAAGGGTGGCCTTGCGCCGGCTAGTAAGCCCGTAATCAGCAATCAAGGCGCAGGCGTGACTGGGCAAGTAGAGATTGCGCCAGAACTGAAGTCTAAAATTAAAGCAGGTGATGTTTTGATGGTGATTGCCCGTAAGCCAGGAGAGCGTATGCCAGTGGCTGTTCTCAAAACCCCTGTTACTGCATTCCCGATCAGCTTTGTTTTGAATGATGCCTTGGCGATGAGTCCCAATGCATTGATTTCTCAACTGCCTGAAGTATCAGTTGAGGTACGTATTTCTAAAACAGGAATGGCAATGCCAGAATCTGGCGATTTGATATCTGCACCGCAAACAATCAAGGTAGGCACATCCAATGCCCGCCTCATTATTGGACAGATTAGGCCTTAATTAGCCCCGACCAACAAATGGCATATTGCTTGCCATGATGGTCATCGAGAGAATATTGCTCTCCAAAGGCAGTTGAGCCATCTGCAGGACGGCTTGTCCAACATGATCTACATCCATGAGTGGCTCAACCTTCTTTGAGCCATCTGGCTGCAAAATGCCGGCAGCCATCGGGACAGTCATTTCAGTGCCGGCATTACCTATATCGATCTGACCGCAGGTAATGTTAAAAGGACGACCATCTAATGCAATAGATTTAGTTAATCCAGTCATGGCATGTTTAGTGGCGGTGTATGGGGCAGACATCGGACGGGGCGCATGTGCAGAGATCGAGCCATTATTAATAATTCGGCCACCTTGCGGAGACTGAGCCTTCATCATGCGGATGGCCTCTTGAGAGCATAGAAAAGCGCCGCAGAGATTAGTGTTGACGACATTCATCCACTGTTCGTAACTCAGCTCTTCCATAGGGATTGCGGGTGCGCCCATGCCGGCATTATTAAAGAGCACGTCAATGCGGCCAAACTCTTTTTGGACTTCTGAAAATAACTTTTTTACTTGTTCTGGTTTGCCGACGTCGCAGCTCACTGCTAGGCAGTTTTGACTGTTCCCACCAATATCATGAATGGCTAAATTGAGCTTCTCCAGATTTCGACCGGTCAGAACAACCCTGAATCCACCCCGCAACAGTGCCTTTGCTGCAGCTTTTCCGATCCCCGTTCCAGCGCCTGTGACCAGGGCTACTTTGTTGGCAGCTGAATTCATGATTGTCCTAATGGTTCTTTAAAACCCCCATCTTATCCCGAAATAATTCGAATCAATTCATTCCGCTCTAGATCCTTGGGCTCGGGGCATAATGACAAAAACAAGCAGAATTCTGATGAACTTCATACGCAAAAATATCTATAACCCTGTTGCGGTTGGCATAGCCTTTTTGGGTCTAGTGGCCTTACTGTTTGCCACACTCTGGGTGCTCGTGCCGCCTCCACCGAGATCGATTGAATTGGCCACAGGTTTCCCAACCGGCCTGTATCAGCAATTTGGTGAAAAGCTCCAAAGTGAGCTTGCCCAGGAGGGTATTTCTCTCAAGTTACGAACTACTGGTGGAACAAGTGATAACTTGGCGCTATTAAAGGACCCGCACTCTGGAGTTGACTTTGCCATGGTTCAGGGTGGCGTAGCAGACTTATCCAAGTATCCTGATTTCATTTCTATCGCCGGCGTTTTTTATGAGCCGGTATGGGTTTGGTACAGGGAGTCCAGCTTTCCAAGTGAATCTGGGCGCTTAGGTTTATTGAGTCAGTTAAAAGGGAAGCGAGTGTCCATCGGCAATGAAGGTAGCGGCACGCTATCCCTGACCTCTCAATTACTTTCTGCAAGTGGATTGAGCCTTAGCGATATTCGTGCTGAAAAATTAAAGCCACTTGATGCATTAGAGAAGTTCAAAAAAGGGGAGCTAGATGCTGTATTTTTGGTAAGTGCTGCGGAGGCTCCTGTAGTCAAAAAGTTTTACGAAACTCCCGGCATTCGCTTAATGAACTTTGAGCAGGCTGAAGCCTATGTTCACTTATTTCCTTTCCTCTCAAAAGTAACGGTGCCACGTGGCGTCGTCAGCATTGCCTATGATCTTCCGCGTCAAGATATTCAGGTACTTGCAGCAACAGCTACCTTGGTGAGTAAGAATGACATTAGTCCTGCATTGGTAACACTATTGCTTAGCTCTACCTACGATATTTTAAAAACGTATTCCTACTTACAAAAGCCGGGAGAGTTTCCATCTGGAACTGGTCTTGATTTTCCTTTGCATGTTGATGCTGAAATCTACTTAAAGGATGGCCCGTCTTTCTTATATCGCCATTTACCTTTCTGGACAGCGGTATGGATTGCACGCTTCGCAAAAATTGTGATTCCACTACTGGTGATTTTGATTCCTTTATTTACCTATATTCCTGCAGCCAAAAATTTGCTTTTACGACTGAAGTTAGCTCAGGTATATGAAGAGCTTAAGGTGGTAGAAAGAAATGCCTCTAATCCAGACTTAAAAGAAAAGAATCTGAAGGACTTAGAGCTTATTGAGCGAAGGGTGGGTAATATCAAAGTGTCCATGTTGGATGCAAAAGAGTTGTACGACTTAAAAGGTCATGTGGGAGAGGTGCGCAGCCGTTTGAAGCTGTATCCCTAAATGGATTGGTATGCGCCTAAAATAAACCCATGACTCTTTCCAGCCTTTTGCCCCCACTAACGCCCGCTAAGGAGTTAGTTCAGTCTTTACGAGATGATGGTTTTGCAGTTGTCTCTGCTCAGGATGTTGCACAAATTGCACATGTGGATCTTGATCAGCTACGCAATCTCACTCAGTTCTGGGAGGGCTTGCCTAGAGATCCCTATCTTAAGGATGGTGGGCGGTATCGCTTTCGCCGTCATTCAAGCTTTGAGATCAAGGATGCATCTTTGGCTAGCGTGCCGCATCGTGCCCACTGGCAGTCTGTCAATTACAACGCCCTGCATGGCGGTATCGAGCGTTGGTTTGAGCCTTCCCAAACTGAGCTCACTAGCAATCCTGCTTGGCATGCTCTTTTGCTGGGATTAACTCATATTCTGGATGGCGTTAAGCAAGTCAATACCTGGTTTATTGAGGCACACCAATTTCGGATTGATACGACCGATGGGATTGGGCGACCAACGCCTGAGGGGGCTCATCGTGACGGTGTTGATTTTGTAGCTGTCTTTTTAATCAATCGAGTCGATGTCAAGGGTGGCGAGACCCGAATTTTTAGTGCAACTGGTTCTACTGGTTTGCGATTTATCCTCACAGAGCCTTGGTCTTTATTGCTCATGAACGATGAAAGAATGATTCATGAATCTACTCCCATTCAGCCCTTGGGGCAGTACGGCTATAGGGATACTTTGGTACTCACGTTCCGCTCTAACGGCTTCCAGGATTCCCCCAGCAGTAGTCAGCAGTAATTTCTAATGCGTTTAAAGCCTGCTGGTTACACACCCCTGATGCTGATGGCGCAAACTTGTGCGCTATTGGGTTTTGCCTGTTACGCGGTAGTGTTAACCACACTGCAAGATGAATGGCATCTGAGTAATTTACAGTCCGGCTTAATTGCTAGTGCTTTCTTCTTTGGTTACATGCTGATGGTTCCATTGGCAACCGCTCTCACCGATCGCGTTGATGCAAAAAAAGTCTATCTCGTAGGGGGTCTTTCAGCGACCTGTGGATTACTCGGTATGGGCCTCTTTGCCTATAACTTTTGGACCGCCTTAATATTTATGGCGCTCAATGGCGTCGGTTTAGCGGGTACGTATATGCCTGGCTTAAAAATTCTGTCAGATCGTATTAAAACCGGAGAACTGACTCGCCACATTGCTTTTTATACCGCATTCTTTGGTATTGGCACTGGCTTCTCTTATCTTTGCTCTGGTTGGATCTTAAATAGTTTGGGCTGGCGCTATGTTTTTGGAATCATCGCCTTAGGCCCATTCACAGCATTGTTGATTGTGCTCTTATTTATTCCTGCGCTCACCCATAAAAAGTGGCATGGCCCAATACGTATTCGCTTACATGATATTTTTCCGGTGGATAAGTGGCGCTTAGTCTTGCAAGATAAAACAGCCTCAGGATTTATCTTTGGCTATACCGCCCACTCCATCGAGTTGTTCGCTTGCCGTAGTTGGATCGTAGCCTTTTTTGGTTTCTGTGCCATTGTGACCGGCGACCCCTTTCTATTAACTGCAACCACTCTTGCGGGCGTGATTAATTTCTTTGGTGTTCCTGCATCCATCATTGGAAATGAGATTGCCTTAAGAATAGGGCGTCAAAAATGGATTTTCTTTGTCATGTTATCTAGCGCAGCATTTGGTGTGGCGCTCGCTTGGTCAACAGGACAATCTTGGTGGTTAATTATTGCCTTAGCAGTAGGACATACAATTTTCATCATGGCTGATTCTTCCACCTTAACTGCAGGCTTAGTCATTAGTGCCAAAGACAATATTAAAGGTGCTGCAATGGGGCTCCATTCCCTGATGGGCTTTGGGGGAGGGTTGTTGGGCCCAGCTATTTTTGGTTTTGTACTTGATTTAACTGGCTCACGTGCCTCGCAAATATCCTGGGTCTGGGCCTATGCTGCGGTGGTCGTTTGGGGTGTTCTGTTTGTACTGTATGAGCGCCGTAACGGCTGGGTTGGTGGGTATATCACCCGCAAGTCATGATTCATTCATGAACTCTAGCCTACCAAGTAGTAGTTGTTATCACTGCGGTAGCTTTATTTTTCCGAACGATTATTACGAGCTTGAGCTTGCCGGCATCAATAGAAAATTCTGTTGTGCTGGTTGCATGGCAATTGCACAAACAATTCATGGCGAAGGCTTAGAAGTATTTTATGCGCGCCGTGCACAGTCAAGCGATAAGCCCGCAGCTTACCTTGCTTCAAGTGAAATACCTGACAGCCTTGCCCCTTACGACGATCCCTCTTTGCTTAGTCGATACACTCGCCCGAGCAGTGATGGCAGCTATCTAGAGACCACTCTTCGGCTAGAGAAGATTCGCTGCGCCGCTTGCGTGTGGTTATGCGAGCAGCACTTACGACGTATGCCTGGTGTCAAAGAAGTGCAGATTAACTACGTAAGTCAAAAGGTCAAGGTGGAATTTTCACCTGAGAAAACCAGTCTTGCTCGCTTACTCTTTGAAATAGAACGCATTGGTTACGAGGCGTGGCCTTTTGAGCCCTCACTATCCATTGAGAAATCTAAAAAAGAACGTCGGCAATTGCTTACTAGACTCGGAGTTGCATTACTAGGCATGATGCAAGTCATGATGTATGCCTGGCCAAGCTACGTTGGTGATAGTGATATTACGGTGGAATATGACCTGCTTTTAGGCTGGACTAGCTGGATTCTCACGGTTCCAGTAATGACTTATTCAGCTGGCCCGATTTTCCGGGCAGCTTGGAGGAGTGTTGCTTCGTTTCGGCAAGCGCATATATTGGGTATGGATGTGCCAATTGCTTTGGCTCTAGCCCTAGCATTTAGTGCGGGCACCGTAAATCTCGTAACAGGCTCAGGTCAAGGCTATTTTGATTCCATCACCATGTTTGTTGCCTTTATTTTGGCGGCACGTTTCGTAGAGTTATTGGCACGACAAGATGCGCAGGGTGGAGCAGAGGCGCTGGCAAAACAACTACCTGCCACGTGTGAGAGGGTGCCGAACTATCCCACGTCTTTGCAGGTTGAAATTGTGCCAGTGGTTCGCTGTAACCCTGGTGAAGTGATTCGTGTTCCTCCAGGTGATGTGGTTCCGGCTGACGGCATTTTGATTGAGTATGAGAGCTCTCTAGATGAGTCACTGCTTACTGGTGAATCTAAGCCGATTGATAAGAAGATTGGTGATCGAGTGTATGCAGGTACGCACAACATCCTCAATCCTGTATTGATGAGAATCGATGCTGTAGGTCAATCTACTCGTATTGCAGGTATCGCCTCATTACTGGATCAAGCATTGCAAGCCAAACCTGTCATGGTAAGTCTCGCAGAAAAGTGGGCTGGATATTTTGTAGGCTTTCTGTTGATGATTGCTTTTTTATCTTCAGCAATTTGGTACTACGTCGACCCGAGTAGAGCCTGGACTGTTTTGGTCTCTGTGCTGGTTGCTAGTTGCCCTTGCGCCCTTTCTCTTGCTGTACCAACGGCGATGGCTGCAGCCCAAGGGGCTGTAACAAAGCTCGGTTTGTTGATTGTGCGTGGCCATGTACTGAAAGGTTTGGTCAAGACAACAGATTTGGTGCTGGACAAAACTGGCACTCTCACTATGGGTCAACCAGAATTAAAAGAAGTTCTAGTTGCCCGCTCAGATTTTTCTCGAGTAGATGCATTGAAAATTGCCGCGTCCATGGAGGTAGGTCAAAAACATCCTCTTGCGCTATCACTATTGCGTGCTGCAGAAGCTGACAATCTTTCGCTAAGCACCTTGCCTGAGGCAGTGATTAATCAATTGGGTAAAGGCCTGAGCTCAGGTATTTATCGACTGGGAAGTGCTGCGTGGGTGGGTGCTCAGCAGATTGTGCAAGACGGTCAATATGGGCAAGTACATCTAGCAGATGACCAGGGGTTGATTGCGAGCTTTCTATTCTTAGATACTCCAAGAGCGGGATTGGAAAAGTTATTAACTGCAGCGAGGTCTCGCAAGATTGCGGTCCATTTGGTTTCAGGAGATGATGAAGTGACGGTGGCATGGTGGGCGCACCATGTTGGTATCGATCAGTTCAAAGGTGCATGCTCTCCAGAAGATAAATATCGCTATATTGAGAGCCTACAAAAAAAGGATCGGGTTGTTTGGGCAATTGGTGATGGTATTAACGATGCCCCTTTATTGGCGCGAGCGGATGTTTCTATTGCGGTCGGAGCGGGTGCACCCCTCGCTACAGCGGGTGCGGATGCGATCTTGACTGCAAGCTCCTTAGCTCCTTTAGCCCAATCGCTACTACTGGCTGATAAAACGCAGCGGGTGATTAAAGAAAACTTGATTTGGGCGCTGGTCTATAACTTGCTAGCCATTCCAGTAGCGATGATGGGGTGGGTCAACCCCTGGGTTGCTGGTATTGGTATGTCTCTATCCTCCTTGGCGGTTACATTAAATGCCTGGCGTCTTAGAAAGGCCTAGACTAGAGGGATGGAAAGCCTTTTTCTCTTAATCCCCATTTCCCTGCTGTTGATCGGCCTCTTGGCTTGGATTTTCTTTTGGTCTGTGAAAGCAGGTCAATTTGATGATCTAGAGGGACCAGGGGAGGCGATTTTGATGGATGATGACACGCCTAAATCCAAGAATATAAGTGATCACTATAAAAAATAACTCTATTTTTTTAAGTAGTTAGGTAGTGTGAGCAACTCAATCTAGTTGCAAAAAGCGTAAATGCACGCATCCTTTTTGATATAGATCAAAACGACCTTTCATCCTAACTTTGATAATCAATCTAGCCTGTTTGGGCTATTTCGCTGTTAGGTCGCAAAAAAGGAGAGACCATGGGGCTTACCGTGGGGAGCAATCAAGATACTTTCAATTACAAAGTTGTCAGCCAATTTGCCATCGTTACGGTGCTTTGGGGAATTGTGGGCATGCTTGTGGGAGTCGTCCTTGCTGCACAGCTAATTTGGCCTGATATCACTTTTAATATTCCCTGGTTAAGCTATGGCCGCTTACGCCCATTGCATACCAATGCGGTCATTTTTGCATTCGGTGGATCGGCCTTATTTGCGACATCTTATTACATCGTGCAGCGCACATGCCAGGCAAGACTTTTTTGTGACAAGCTAGCCACTTTTACTTTTTGGGGTTGGCAGTTAGTGATTGTGCTGGCCGCAATTACCTTGCCTCTGGGCATATCAAGCTCTAAGGAATACGCAGAACTAGAGTGGCCAATTGATATCCTGATCACCTTGGTTTGGGTTGCCTATGCTGTGGTTTTTTTTGGCACCATTATGAAACGTAAAACAAAGCATATTTATGTTTCCAATTGGTTCTTTGGCGCGTATATCCTGACGATTGCCATTCTGCATATTTTTAACAATTTGGAAATGCCTGCAAGTATGTGGAAATCCTATTCCGCATATGCCGGTGTACAAGACGCCATGGTGCAGTGGTGGTATGGCCACAATGCAGTTGGGTTTTTCTTAACGACCAGCTTCTTAGGCATGATGTATTACTTCATTCCCAAGCAAGCAGAGCGTCCAATCTATTCATATCGCTTATCCATCGTTCACTTCTGGGCTTTGAACTTCACCTACATGTGGGCGGGCCCTCATCATTTACAACACACGTCTTTGCCTGACTGGGCTCAGTCACTCGGAACTGTATTCTCTATTATTTTGTTGGCTCCATCATGGGGCGGCATGATCAACGGCATCATGACTTTATCTGGTGCTTGGTCTAAATTACGCACCGATCCCATCTTAAAATTCTTGGTAGTGGCATTGTCTTTCTATGGCATGTCTACGTTTGAAGGTTCAATGATGTCTATCAAGACTGTTAATAGCTTGTCGCATTACACCGACTGGACTATTGGCCACGTTCACTCAGGCGCCCTCGGATGGGTTGCCATGATTACGATTGGCTCCCTGTACTACCTTTTTCCCCGTTTAGTTGGACAAAAAGACATGTATAGCATCCGCTTAATTGAGATGCATTTCTGGATCGCCACGATCGGTGTGGTGCTTTACATTGCTGCGATGTGGATTGCCGGAGTAATGCAAGGTTTGATGTGGAGAGCATTTGAGCCAGATGGCACATTAACTTACAGCTTTGTTGAGTCTGTAAAAGCAACCTATCCTTTTTATGTGATTCGTTTGTTAGGCGGCCTCTGTTACTTAAGCGGCATGCTCTTGATGGCATATAACGTTTATAAGACGGTAATTGGTAAAACATTCGTCAATGCTCCTATTCCACAAACATCAGCAGCTATTCGCTAAGGGGAGGAAAAATGTCTAATGAAAATAAATTCTTTTCTCACGGAACCCTTGAAAAAAATGTTGGCTGGTTAATTATTGCCACCATCATTGTGGTGTCTATCGCTGGTTTAGTGCAAATTGTTCCTCTATTTTTTCAGCACACCACAACTGAACCAAGCCCTGGGGTAGCACCATACACAGCATTACGTTTGGCTGGTCGTGACATCTACCAGCGTGAAGGTTGCGTTGGCTGTCATTCACAACAGATTCGTACATTACGTTCAGAAGTTGAGCGTTACGGCCCTTATTCCTTGGCTGGTGAGTCAGTATTTGATCGTCCTTTCCTATGGGGTAGTAAGCGTACTGGCCCTGATTTAGCTCGGGTTGGTGCTCGTTACTCTGATGATTGGCATCGTATCCACTTGCGTAATCCGCGTGATGTCGTTCCTGAGTCCAATATGCCTGGATATCCTTGGTTGCAGAAGAGCGCTGCTGACGCTTCCTCGATTCAGTCTCATATGATGGCAATGCGTCGTTTAGGCGTTCCTTACGCTGATGAAATGATTGCTGAGGCACCTAAGGATTTGGAAGGTAAGACTGAAGAGGATGCCTTGATTGCCTATCTGCAAGGTTTAGGCATCAATCGTCGCTACATCATGGTTGATGAAGTTGTGGCGAAATAAATCAAATGGAACAGATCACAGCTTATCTTTCCGCTCTTTCGACCGTCATTGGACTCGCCTTTTTTGTAGGGATTGTTTGGTGGGCTTGGTCTCCAGGTAGAAAGTCTGCCAATGAAGAATCAGCCGAACTTCCATTTGATCTTCCGGATGAATTTAGTAAGGACAAATCATGAGCGACTTTTTTAATAGCGGTTGGAGTAATTACATCGCGCTAGTTTCATTAGTCGGTATTGTTTGGTGTATTTGGCTTCTGGCTTCACAACGTAAGGCTAAGGTAATCCATACAGCAGATGGTGCAGTAGCAGATACAGGTCATGTTTGGGATGGCGATTTGCGCGAACTCAACAATCCATTGCCACGCTGGTGGGCGTGGATGTTCTTGTTATCTTGCATCTTTGCCTTGGTCTACCTAGTGTTATTTCCGGGTTTAGGTTCATTTCCAGGGGTAGTTGGCTATACCACTGACGGCGCTTTGATGAGATCTATGACGGAGGCAAATGAAGAGTTAAAGCCTGTGTACGCTAAGTATGTGAAGATGGATATTGAGGAAGTTGCTGCAGATCCGAAGGCGCGTGAAATGGGTCAGCGTTTATTTTTAAACTCCTGTGCTCAGTGCCATGGTTCAGATGCGGGCGGCGCAAAAGGTTTTCCGAATTTGACCGATGGAGATTGGCTCTATGGCGGTTCCCCAGAAAATATTAAGACGACCCTCATTAATGGACGCAATGGAGTAATGCCTGCATATGGACATCTCGAGGCTACGCAGATTGTAGATTTAGCCAACCATGTTCGCAGCTTATCTGGTCTAACTGCTGACGATACAAAAGTCGCTCGTGGCGCAGAATTATTTAAATCCAATTGCGTAGCTTGTCATGGTATAGAGGGTAAAGGCAATATTGCCATGGGAGCACCTAACCTGACTGATAAGACTTGGCTATATGGTGGATCAGAGGCAACCATTGTGGAGACTCTCACTAAAGGCCGGATGGCTATGATGCCGTCTCAAGATAAAGTATTGAGCCCTGAAAAGATTCATCTTTTAACGGCTTATGTTTGGGGTTTATCCAAGAACAAGATGGCTGCAGCTAAGTAATCAGTGTCAGATCATTCGCCGGTAGGTAAGCCTATTCCGATAGATGTGATTGAGCAATCTCTTTACGAGATCCGGCGAAAGATTTACCCACGATCTGTTAGTGGCTTATTTGCTCGCTGGCGTCTCATCTTGGTATTTGCAACGCAATTATTGTTTTATGGTCTGCCTTGGATTAGCTGGAATGATCGTCAAGCAGTACTCTTTGATTTAATTCAGCGTAAGTTTTATATCTTCGGCCTCGTGCTGTGGCCACAGGACGTCATTTATCTCACGCTCCTGTTAATTCTCTCTGCCTTAGCTCTCTTTTTATTCACGGCGATTGCGGGTCGATTATTTTGTGGCTACGCTTGTCCCCAAACGGTCTATACCGAAATTTTTATGTGGATCGAGCGTAAGGTTGAAGGCGATCGTTTTGCGCGGATTCGCTTAGACGGTGAAGAATGGCCTTGGGGTATTTGTAAGTGGCGCCTCAAAATTACTAAGCATTTCCTGTGGTTCTTGATTGCTTTTTGGACTGGTTTTACTTTCATTGGCTATTTCACTCCAATTGAAACCCTCAGCACCTCCATCTTACATCTTTCTTTGGGACCATGGCAAACCTTTTGGTTGTGTTTTTATAGCTTTGCAACCTGGGGTAATGCGGGCTTCATGCGCGAGCAAGTGTGTAAATATATGTGTCCATATGCACGCTTCCAAAGTGTGATGGTAGACAAAGATACTTTCTTGGTCACCTACGATAAGGTTCGGGGTGAGCCACGGGGTAGCCGTAACAAGTCAGCAGATCATACAACTCTGGGTCTAGGTGATTGCGTAGATTGCAGTATTTGTGTGCAAGTCTGCCCAACCGGCATTGACATCCGAGATGGCCTGCAATACATGTGTATTGGATGTGGCGCCTGTATTGATGCTTGTGATCAAGTAATGGAAAAAGTGGATTATCCAAAAGGCTTGATTCGGTATACAACCGAGCGAGCCATTGAAGAAAAAGAAACCAATCAAAATGCACTACGTCATATCTTACGACCACGTGTTTTGATCTACATCGCTTTTATTACTGTACTTACCAGTGCCTTCTTGATCTCATTGCTGACCCGAAATCCCTTAAGGGTTGATGTCATGCGTGATCGTGGAGCATTGGCTCGCGAAGTGGATGGTGTCCGTATTGAAAATATTTACCGTATTCAGATCATGAATGCATCAGAAAATAAGATGAATGTACAGCTCAAGGCAAGTGGCCTATCGGATTTAAGAATACTTAATTCTCAGGGAGAGTTGCTTACGGAGGTTGCGGTAGGACCAGCCAGTAATCTTTTGATTCCGATTAAAGTAAGTACTACTGTAGGTGCGCATGAGTCTGGTAATTACCCAATTTACTTTGATGTCATTGGTCAAGAGCTATCTGGTGGCGAGTGGATTACCAGGACCCGCGATGAAAAATCAAGTTTTATTATTCCCCGCTAAGCTATATACCGAAGGATAGAGAGAGGATAAATATGTCAGAACATGAAGCTAACAAGCCTTGGTTTAAACAGCTGTGGCCCTGGCTGCTGATTAGTGGTCCAGCACTTGCTGCCATTGGATGTGTGATTACTATTTATTTGGCGGTCAATCTCTACTCAGATAAGCCTGTACGAGATGGTGTGGTGAAGCGTGGACTCAAAGTGGAGCAGCTTAAAGTGGAGCAGGACCGCAAATGAAGTATCGCCTATTCATCTGGATTATGTGGCCTTCATTCTTGGCCTCCATCTTGGCTGAAGGCCTACTCTTTAGCATTGTGCATCCTGCTGAGTTGTTATTTTTTGGTCATCACCCTAATATCTCTGACGAGGGTATTTACACCATCGGATTTTTTGTTATCTGGATCTTTTGCTCATTTTCGAGTGCTCTGACAGCCTATATTCTTCCGGGAATTCATGCTGACACTAAGAACTCGGATACAAGCTTAATATAGACTTCAATTAGCACATGGCTTGATCTGTACTGTACGTTCAGGGTTTGGGATGCCGGCCAGTTCATGCAGTCCGTCCATGTCTATGAGTTTGATATGACGTTGTTTAATTTGAATAAGTCCTGATTCGGCAAAGCGTGAGAGCATCCGGCTCACTGTTTCAATCTGAATACCGAGATAGCTGCCAATTTCTACGCGACTCATGCGCAAATCAAATTCATTATTGAGGTAGCCTCGTGCAGCCAAGCGCTGAGAAAGATTGAGCAGAAAAGTTGCTAAACGCTCCTCAGCACGCAAGCTACCGAGTGAGAGTAGGTGACGTTGATCTTGGGTGAGTTCACGGCTCAAAATGCGGTGAAACTGCTTTTGCAGTGCCGGAATTTGGTGTGCTAAGTCCTCAAATGCCTCATAGCGAATAATGCACACCTCACTCTCTTCCAGAGCAATCGCTTCAGATTGATAGCTGCCGTCTCCAATACCATCAAGCCCTAAGATCTCACCAGGTAGATGAAAGCCGATGACTTGTTGACGCCCATCCTCCAAGCCATACTCAGTCTTGAGAGTGCCATAACGAATGCTGTAGACCGCAGAAAGTGGGTCACCATGACGGTAGAGGCTCTCACCTTTTTGTAGATGAACCCGTTCTTTTACAAGAGTGTCAATCTTAGCGATGTCAGTTGGGCTAATGCCCACTGGCAAGCAAAACTGACCTAGTACACAGACTGAGCATTTGCCACTGGGGACATCTGAGTTGGTGTAATTCATATTAGATCGGTTTATTCTACTCGGATAATGTGCAATTTTAATATTTCTCTCGAATGCTGACTGCCAGTCTTCTGTTGGCTGTCTTCTTGGGCGCTCTAGTTAGTGGGTGGCACTGCGCTTTGATGTGTGGCGGTATTGCTGCCGCAGTTGAGCGTCAAGGTAACTCTAGTGGAGTGACTTATGCTCCATTGCAAAGTAAGTCAGAGCTGTTTTATCTTCAGATCATCATGCACGCTGGACGTTTAACGACCTATGTTTTGCTCGGTACATTGGCTGCTTGGGCTGGAGCAGTTCTTTGGCAGCAGAATATAGTGCCCATTCAGCGCCCTTTGTTTGCCATTACATCACTTATTTTATTGCTAATGGGTTTACGTCTACTGCATCCAAGACCAAATGGCTCTCCATTTTTAGGTAAGTGGCTTGGCGCACGAATGGCTACTTACTGGGCTCAGTATTTAGGGAGTTTCACAGGCCGTTCATTCCGCTGGTTTAGTGGGATGGTATGGGGTCTTGTTCCTTGTGGTTTGGTCTACAGTGTTTTACCGCTCGCCTTTTTATCGGGGGATGTCTTAACGGGTGCAGCGCTAATGCTGGCGTTTGGTTTGGGCACTTTGCCTAATCTATTGTTGATTTCAAAATTTTCAGCAGCTCTGACACAACTTAGTCAATATGCTGTGGTGAGATACATTGCTGCAGGTCTTTTGTTGTCAGCCGCTCTATTTGGGCTTTATCGTGCCTGGTATTTGCCGGACGCTTTACTGAAGGGCGGTTTCTGTATCGGTTAATGGGATTGGCTGATCGCTCTAGCGATGCCTTGCTGCAGGTCTGGGTAGATGCAATCGATAGGTAGGCACTCGAAGAGGCCTGCTCGAGTGGCCATCTCGTAGGGTTGATGTGCTAGACCACAAATGATGAGTTTGATATTCCGATTTTTACAAACTGTTTCAAGTTCAAGTACAGCGTCCATACCAGAAACGTCGATGTAGATCACGTTCTTGAGGTCAAGTATCAATACTTGTGAGGGCAATTCGTTTTCAATGTTCTCCAGAATTTTGACTGCACCAAAAAAGATAGCGCCATAAATTCTGAATGCAGCAATCCTTCCCTGATACTGCTGTAGCTCTGGAAAATCAGCGAGATTGACCGGTTCATAGCGTGACAAACTGGAGATGCGATAAATGAAGGTGACGAAAGCAAGCAGCAAGCCTACTTGTATTGCAATAGTGAGATCTAACACGATGGTCAGAGCAAATACACTCAACATCGTTAAGCGATAGGGCAGGCGAAATTGCTTGAGGTCTGCAAACTTTCTCCATTCGCCCATATTCCAGGCAACAAACATGAGGATGGCAGCTAGGCAAGCCAGAGGAATATTTTCTGCTAGCGGAGCTCCAAATAAAATAATCACTAGCAATGTTACTGAGTGAATGATTCCAGCAATTGGAGTACTTCCCCCGCTCTGTATGTTGGTAACCGTTCTGGCAATCGTTCCTGTAGCCGGCATGCCACCAAAGAATGGGGTGACTACATTGGCAACACCCTGAGCCATCAGCTCTTGATTAGATTCATGACGATCATGAATCAGTCCATCAGCAATTCGGGCGCACAGTAGCGACTCAATCGCTCCAAGTAGAGCGAGGGTAATTGCAGGCGCAATCACAAATTGTGCGGTGCCCCAGCTGATCGGGATCCATTCAAAACTCGGCAGACCAGGGGGGATGCCGCCAAAGCGACTGCCAATGGTATCTACTGGCAGATTAAATGTACTCGTGATTATGGTGGCGGCAGCCATGGCAATGACGGTGCCTGGCAGATGACTCAGCTGTCCCAGCTGTTTTTGAAAGACTCTCCAAGCAATTAAAAAGGCGAGAGTTCCGCTGGATAGCATGAGTGCGATAGGGTTAACCGTATCGGCAGCAGCATACAGAGTTTGAATTGCTTGAAAAAACTCAGCAGGCATTTTGGTAATTTGAAGGCCAAAAAATTCTTTTACTTGAGATAGTCCAATCAGCACGGCGATGCCGTTGGTAAAACCAATAATGACCGCTATTGGAATAAAGCGAATTAATGTCCCCAGCCGAAAGAGACCCATCAGAAATAAAAATACTCCAGACATGACAGTAGCTAGGAGTAAATTGGCAAGGCCATAGTGCTCAACAATGCCGTAAACAATCACGATGAATGCGCCAGCCGGCCCGCCAATTTGGACGCGGCTGCCACCCAAGACGGAAATGAATCCGCCAGCAATGATAGCGGTAAAGATACCTGCCTCTGGTTTGAGCCCACTGGCAATCGCAAATGCCATCGCTAAAGGTAGTGCAACTACTCCAACCGTGATGCCTGCCAATATATCTTTGCTAAAAAGGGCGCCGTTATAGCCCTGAAGGGTATCGAGTAGTTTGGGGTGAAAAAAACGCATGTGCGAAAGGCTCTTAAGCCATCCGATTGCCAACCCAGTAGGCAATCGTTGCGGATAGTGCAGTAACAGCAGATCCCCAGGCAATGTCTACAAATGCTAAGCGCATGGGAAAGTCGCGAATCACTGCAAGATTCGTGAGGTCGTAAGTCATATAACAAAAGAAACCAAATAGGGCGCCATACTGCGCCGCATATATCCAGGACTGTTTTGAAATCGCTGGAAAGATCACGAAAATCGATGCCCCAAGCGCGTACAAGAGATAAAAGGCTAGTCCTGCCCATAATTTTGGCTCACTAGCCATCAGGGAGCCCATCTCGTCACGATAGAGATTTCTAGCGATGCCAAGAAGCCAAATTAAATCAATGATGATCAGTGTTAAGAGAAACGAAAAATACACTGCAAGGTACTTGAGCAATTTAGTTTCCTTTTTTATGCTTTTACAGTTGAGCAATAAAGATTATGATGGAATGAAAGGTATTACGGTTAATTTAACAGGAGTCAATATGTTCAAGCATTTATTAGTACCCGTTGATGGTTCAGATGTGAGTAAAAAGTCCTTAAAAAAGGTAGCTGAGCTTGCAAAGGCCGATAAAGCTGCCGTGACGTTGGTTTATGTTTCTGATCCAATGCCACCAATGGTGTATTCCGATAGCTCGATGGGCTACGGAATTTCTCAAAAAGACCATAAGAAGGTCTGCGAAGCTTATGCAGCAGATGTCTTCAAAAAGGCTTCTCTTTTATTGGGCACTAGCGTAAAAGCAAGCAGCCTTCATATCCCTAATAGCAATTTATCAGAGGGTATTTTGGATGCTGCTAAGAAATCGAAAGCTGACGTGATTGTGATGGCCTCACATAAGCGTACAGGCATTAAGAGCGTCTTACTAGGTAGCGAAACGCACGAGGTGATTGTGCACTCTAAGATACCAGTATTGGTGCTTGGTTAAGAACTAATGTATCTAAAAGTGAAGGGGTCCTATGGACCCCTTTTTAATAGCGGATTTGCGTCTCCTAATTCATGGGTGGCGAACCCAGTAATAGAATTTCTCGAGTGAGTAAGCCACTATCGCTATCGCGCATATTCCACAAATCCAGCTGGGTTTTTACTGCGTAGGGATCAACATAGACCCCATCCTTTCTCAATTCAAAATGGAGATGGGGGCCTGTGGAGCGTCCAGTCGATCCGACATAGCCAATCTCAAGACCACGCCGTACCTCATTGCCCACCTCTAGCTCAGCGTTGTAGCCGCTCAAGTGAGCATAGTAGGTGCGGTAGTTGCCGGGATGCTCAAGAATGATGAGGTTGCCAAACGCGCCGCTATAGCCTAAATGCACTACCCTGCCTGTAGCTACGCTAAAGATTGGCGTCCCAGTTGGTGCTGAATAATCAATGCCCATATGGGTGCGATATCTTTGTTTGGGAGCAGCAACAACAGCGCTACCGTTCTTTGGCGGCGCAGCTTTTTTGCTTGATGCTCTGACACTACCAACCCCGCGGGAGATACGTCGATAGCTCAGGGGATTGGTCCAGAAAGTACGCTCAATCGATTCACCGCTGGAGGTATAAAAGCCCCCGGGGATATCATTTCTTTCGACCCAAAAAGCGCTGGCAAATACTTCATTTGAGGATGGTTCAATAATTTCTACAGCCCAAATTTGAGCCCAACGTTCCTTATCGCCAAAATCTACAATCAGTCGAACAATGCTGTTGGTATTTTCAAGCGCATTATTTTCTTCGGGGTAAATTTGCTTGATGATGGAGTTCAGCTCCCAGACCAATTCAACGGGTAATTTATCCCCTACTTTTTTGGGATCATATAAAACAGCGCTCAGGGGCAATTGAATTTCCGTAAAGCGCTTAGACTCCTCTCTGAGGTAGTCCTGCTGAATTAAGAAGTTACCCGCTGCTGATGGTGTAAAAGTCCAAATCTCAGTCTTGGCATCCTGTATCGGGCCATTCATGACGCTTAAGGATTCGAAGCGGTTGCGGTTGCCGAGGGCTAATGCATAAGGAATGCAATTGCCCCGCATTCGATTAAAAAAACCTTTAGTTTGAGATTTGAAGAATTCATTGAATTCTCGATTGTCCACGCCCAGACTAGCTGGAAGATTCTCTTCGTTAAAGCTACGACGTAGGCAACCACGTTGGACGCGATAGTCTAGATTCGCACCACTTTCATTGCTATCTGTACTCTCAATCCGTTTAAATAACTCAGGATTTAAGTTCATGCTTTTACTAGAGCGATTGAGTGAGTTTTCTTTCAGCTGAATACCGGCCTGCTTATTATTGGCGCTGACCGCTTTTTGCTTTACCTGAGGAGTTTTGTTAGTTTTACTCGTTGAACTTGCTTGTTGAGCTTGCACACTAGAAACCAGCACGATCAGAGAGAGTCCGGCAATGTTGATGACGTTTCTTAATAAGTGAGGTAATTGGCTCGCTATTTTTTTCACCGCTCAATTATCCAATATTGTTGCCCAGCCCCCCGTTTTTTATGTTGTAGTGCAGCAATTTTCTATTGAAGTTGGTCAAGGAAAGTAGCAAAAGTTGTAGATACAATAAATTTTTATCAAAGGAATTCTCATGCCCATTATTGAGTCAGTATCAGTTGCTGCAGTAGCAGTGCCTCTAGATAAGGTCACCTCCTTTTCTACTCGAACGGTTTCAGAGCGGCATTATTGCTTGGTTAAAGTGCGGGGCAAGGATGGTAATGAGGGTATTGGGTTTTGCTATGTCGGCAGTGCGGGTGGAGATATTGCCAAGATTGCCGTTGAGCAATTACTAGCCCCAAAACTGATTGGTCAAAATAGTCATCGCAGCGAAGGTCTGTGGATGGACATGTATAACGAGTCTATCTTGCAAGGGCGCGCTGGTGCGGTGATGCGTGGCATCTCCATTCTTGATACGGCACTTTGGGACTTGAATGCCCGTGCCGCGAAATTACCTCTTCATCAATACCTAGGATCAGTTGTAGATGATCGCGTTCCGGCTTATGCCAGCGGTGGTTACTACCTTGATGGTAAAACGCCCGCCAAGTTGGGCAAAGAAATGGAGTCCTACGTAAAACAGGGCTTTAAGGCTGTCAAAATGAAAGTAGGGCGCCTATCTCCAAGAGAAGAAGAAGCTCGTGTTAAAGCTGCTCGTATGGCCGTAGGCGAGGACGTTTTGCTGACCCTAGATGCCAATAACGCTTGGCGTGACCTGCCGACTGCTCTTGAATATATTCGCCGCTTTGAGGCTTACAACCCCTATTGGATTGAAGAGCCATTTTCTCCAGATGCTATCGACCTGCATGCGGCGCTAGCCCGTCAGACTAAGATCAATGTTGCTACCGGTGAGATGGAGGCAGGACGCTGGCGTTTTAGGGAGCTCATCGAAGCTGGTGGCGTTACTATTTTGCAGTCTGATGCGGCAGTCTGTGGCGGTATTACGGAGTGGCGTCGTATTTCTGCTTATGCGGATTTAAAGGGAGTGATTGTTTGCCCACATTGGATGCATGATCTTCATGCTCCTTTGGTGGCAGCAACGCCAAATGCACGTTTTGTAGAGTTCTTCTTGGATGATCAGGTCTTGAACTTCCGCAGATTAATTAATAAGCAGCTCACCTTCAAGAATGGCGATTTGATCTTACATAAGACGCCGGGATTAGGATTTGAGTTTGATGAAACTGCTATCAAAAAGTATGCTGGTAAGGCTGCTTGGACAAAGATTATTTAAAGTATTTAAATTCTCAGTAATAAAAAATCCCGCTCAAGAGGCGGGATTTTTGATGGTCATGAACTACTTCAATAGTTTCAGGTGGATTTGGGATTGAGTTTGTAGTGAGTAATCAGTTGGGTGACGAGCACCAAAGCAAAACCAATAAAACCAATCAGATCAGCTTCGGTGGAGGGATAGGCTAAAGCCACCCCGGAGATCACCATGATGACGCGCTCAAAGACTTTGGTTTTTTCAATAAACCAACCCTGTAAGCCACCGGCCAAACAAATGATGCCAACTACGGCAGTAAATGAAATCCAGGCAATCTGCGTCCAGTCAGCCTGTTCCAGAGCGCTAGTAGATCCCATCAGGAGCAAGCTCACGCCTGATTCATCGAGGACAAACATAAATGGTACTAAGATCGCTGGGGCAACATACTTCCATGTCTGTAGTGTTGTCTTATAGGGGTTGCCTTTGCAGATTGCCGCTGCTGCAAAAGGAGAAAGTGCAGTTGGGGGCGACACCTCTGAAAGCACGGCGTAATAGAAGATGAACATATGCGCGGCAAATGCAGGTACACCTAAGTTAATGAGTGCCGGTGCAGCGATCACAGCGCAAATAATATAAGAGGCAGTTACTGGTACTGCAAGGCCAACGATCCAGACAATCAATGCTGTAAAGATGGCCGTTAGCAACAATGAGCCTCCTGCATACTGAATCACGATGGAGCTAAATTTGAGACCTAGGCCAGTGAGGGTGACAGTACCCACGATGAGGCCTGCACCCGCACACGTTGCTGCAATCGCTAATACGCCTGTAGAGCCAGACGAGAGCGCCTTCGATAAACTGGAATTGTAAAGGCCAGAGAGTATGGGTTCTTTACCTTTAAACCAGGCCCATGGAATGATCGCGGTATCTTCGCGCAACATACTAGACAGTGCAGAAACAACGGTAGCCCAAAAGACTGACATCACTGGCGAGAAGCCAAACATCATAAAAACGACAATAGAAATTAAAGAGAAAAAATGAAACCAATATTTCTTGGTTAATTGCCAAGCGCTTTCTGCGGATGGGAAATGAATATTTTTCATACCGTACTTCCGTACGTCGATTTCCACCATAACAAACAAGCCAAGGTAGAACAGAATCGTAGGGATGGTTGCCATGAGCAACACATCTAAGTAGGAAATTTTGAGGAAGTCGGCAATCAGAAAGGCTGCCGCTCCCAATACTGGTGGTGAGATGATCGCACCAAGTCCACCTGCAGCCAAAAGACCACCTGCGGCATTTTTCTCGTAACCTACTTTTTCAAGCATGGGCGCAGCTACAGAGCCAACCGTAACAGTAGTTGCCACACCGGATCCTGATGGGCCGCCCATGAGGAAGGAAGACAAAACAATCGTTCTACCTACCCCAGATGATTTGCCGCCCATTGCAGCAAAAGAGAAGTCGATGAAGAATTTTCCTGCGCCAGTAAATTGTAAAAAGGCACCAAAGATAGTGAAAAGAATAATCAGGGTTGCAGAGACGTCGACGGCGGTGCCATAGATACCCTCAAGACTCATGTACATATAACCTACGAGTCGATCTAAGTCATAACCTTTATGAGTCCATGGGGCGGGAAGGTAGTTGCCAAAGAAAGCATATAACAAGAAAAGTACTGTAACGGTGACGAGCACCATGCCATTGGTTCTTCTCACGCCCTCAAGGATGAGCAGTATGAGAGCGATACCAACCATGACGTCAGTAGAATTTGGGGCGGTGTTTCTGTCCATGAGATCGTCGCCGCCGGACAGAATGTAATAGGCGATAGCAACTGAGCCTATGGCAAATAAAACATCCCAAAATTTCAACTGGTTTTTAAAACGAGCAGCAATAGGAAAGCTTAAGAACACTAAAAACAAGACTAGGGCAACGTGGATGACTCTGAGTTGATGTGTTGGAACAATCGAGTAGGCTGCATATAGATGGAATAAAGACATGCCTATTGCCACCAGCGTAATGAATATAGCTAGCAGACCTTTATAGTCATTAGAATCACCCTCTTCTTGCTTAATGAAGGCATCTAATTTTGCTTGGGTTTCGTTATCAATTACATTTTGATTCATGTCTTTATCAGTCTATTTTTATATTTACATACAGCCTTAAAGCAAAAGGGGTGAGATTAACTCACCCCGATATGACTTAGTTTACTTTGACACCTTTTTCTTTAAAGTACTTTAAAGCGCCTGGATGATAAGCAATCGGTGAAGCATTCGCTTTTTGGTTCTCTAGCTTGATATTTCTGTACTCAGCATGTGAGCGGACAAGTTCAAGCTGATTATCAAAAATAGCTTTAACAATTTTGTATGCTTCTGCATCAGACATAGAGGCGTTTACAACCAAAAGATTGGCAACCGCTGCAACTTTATTATCTTTCTCCATACCGCTATAAGTTTGCTTGGTAATGACGGATGGGAAATAAAGATTGCCATATTTTTTATTCATAGCGGGAACTTCAGCAGTAGTGTCTACCATGACAATTTTCATGCCAGGACTGTTTGCTAAATCGGTAACAGCGGCAGTTGGTAATCCGCCTACCCAAAAGAAGGCATCAATCTTGCGGTCTTTTACAGCATTGACAGATTCTGCAACGCTCAAGCGCTCACGCTTGACATCTTTGTCTTTATCCAGACCTGCAGCCTCTAATAAGCGAAAAGCCATGACTTCAGTAGCACTTCCTGGTGCGCCTGTACTGATGCGCTTACCTTTGAGATCTTTCATGGTTTTAATGCCAGTCGATTCGACGGTAGCAACGTGCATGAGGTTTGGATACAGTATGAGTAAGTTGCGTAAATCAACTGGCTTATCCTTGAATTTATCCTCACCATCTTTAGCATCTTTCGCAGCATCAGCCATTGAGAAACCAACGTAAGGTTTACCAGTGCCAACGAGCTTTAAATTATCAACCGAGCCACCTGTCACTTCAGCAGTTGCTGACATTCCTGGTACATGCTTGGATAACACTGAGGCTAAACCACCACCCATTGGGTAGTAAACACCACCAGTACCACCGGTTGCGATAGAAATGTTTTGCGCTTGTGCGGCACCAAAAAACATCGTGATAGATATGGCAATCGTTTTTATAAGCTTCATTTTTGTCTCCTGTTTTGCATCTATGAAATTAAAGGCCTGGCATGCTGAAATTCATTTTTTGTAGCTCGCCCAATAACTTTGCTTGCTGGTCTGCGCTCAGTTGCATGAGTGGTGGGCGTACGCGCAACCACTCTGGATCCTTACTGTAATGCGCAACTGCAGTTTTCATACCAGCAATCATTTGATATTGAGCAAAAATGGAGCGTACTTGATCTAGAGCAGTTTGGTGTTGATCTGCATCAGATTCTTGCCAATGGGATGCTAATTGAGCGATCGCTTTAGGGTTTACGTTAGCTGTGGCGGAGATGCAGCCTACGCCACCAGCGTGCAAGGTACGCATGAGAAAGACTTCGCTACCAGCATAAACGCGGAAACCGGAGGGTGCCAATAGTTTAATGACAGATTCCGTATAAGCCCAATCGCCAGAACTATCTTTCATACCAACGATGGTTTTTGGATAGGCTTTTGCGAGGCGCTCTAATAAAGAGAGGCTTAAATTAATCTTAGTAACTGGTGGAATGTTGTAAATATAAATTTGTAAACCAGCATCACCCACTTTTTGAATGACTTCTGAGTAAAAGGCAAACAAACCATCATCTGTGACATCTTTGTAATAGAACGGAGGCAGCATTAATACGCCAGCACATTTGTGTTGAACGGCATGACGGGTCATCGTGACAGTGGCATCAATCGAAGTGGCGCCAGTGCCAGGCATCATATGGGCGGGATTCAGACCGCCTTGAATGAGTGCTGTTAGGGCATCCATTTTTTGTGGTGCTGAAATGGAATTGGCTTCTGAATTTGTGCCGAAGATTGCTTGGCCAACACCATTGGCTTCGAGCCATTGGCATTGCTTGAGTAATTTTTGTGTATCTGGGCTACCGTCAGCTTTAAACGGAGTCAATACAGGCGAGAGCACCGCAGGAAGTGTTGAGGGGTGTAGGGTAATGGTCATACTTGCTCCGTTTTAATTTTTTACTTCAGTCAGAAGTGGTTTTTTATTATAGAAAGCTTCTAAGTTATCTATTGCTAAATTTGTCATTAATTGCCGTGTTTCAGAGGTTGCACTACCAATATGCGGAGTTAATAGAACATTATCGAGATTTAAGAACTCTGGGTTTGGATTGGGTTCATTTTCAAATACGTCAAGCGCTGCCCCGGCAATCCATTTTTGCTGCAGTGCAACTAAAAGTGCAGTCTCATCCACCACGCTACCACGAGCAATATTGATCAGATAACCCTGTGGGCCAAGTGCCTTTAGGACTTCAGCATTGATCATTTTTTCTGTTTCTGGCGTGGCAGGGCAAGCGAGAAACAGGACGTCAGATGCCTTTGCCAAAGATTGGATATCAGGAAGGTACTCGTAAGGCAGGTCTTTTCGGGTTGGGCCGGTGTAAGCCAAATTCACCTTAAAAGGCCCTAAGCGTTTTGCCAGATCCTGCCCAATACGACCCATTCCTACAATCCCGACCTGCTTGCCGGCAAGCGTTGTGGTGACGGTAAATAAACCCTTGGACCAGGCGGCACTTTTGACAAACTCGTGAGCTTGGGGAATGCGACGTAATAAGCCAAAGAGCATGCCAATCGCTAGCTCGCAAACCGCGTCATTTAAAACGCCCGGGGTATTACTCGCCTTGATTCCATGGGCCTTCAGGTAGTCGAGGGGAAGATTGTCATAACCTACGCCACAGGTAGCCACCATCTTTACCGTCGGGAGTTTCTCAAGTAATTGGGCAGGTAGTTGGGTGTTTGAGCGAATCAAAATACTCTCAAAAGAGCCTGGAGGTAGATCGGCATTGAGGTCGGGAAAGCGAACCGGGCTAATGCGCCGGTCAACTGCCGCTTGCATTACCTCAGGAAATTGCCCGACCTGCAGCACTGAATTGACTGGGATCATGTCTCACTTACTTTTTTATTGGAATAATGAAGGCATTGTAAGAGGATTTGTGATCCTTATCTTGCCCCCGAAGGAGAAATTGAGATGTTATTTACCCCATCCGAAACTAAGGTCGTCATCGTTGGCGGCGGCACTATGGGTGCTGATGTAGCAGCGGTTTGCGCGCGCGGGGGTTGTGCGGTTCAGGTAATGGAGCCTACTACCGAACGCCGTGCACTTTTGCCGGATTATTTTGCCAACACCATGATCGACCTGGGGTATGAGCACCGCTTACATTTACTCTCAACAGCTAGTTCCCTAGAGGAGATAGATTGGTCGGAAGTTGATTTGGTGATCGAGTGCGTGCCTGAACGCTTGGATATTAAGCAAGAGTTATTTGCCAAGCTAGAGCAATATGCAAAGCCAGAAGCGGTCTTGGCGAGTAATAGCACCAGCTTCCCAATTAGTGATATTTCTGCAGGACTAAAAACAGCGGCACGGATGATTGGCTTGCATTTCTTCATGCCTGCACACTTAGTGCCTTGTGTAGAAGTGGTCTACGGTGCAAAGACTTCGCCGATGGTGGGCGAAAGTCTTTCTCGTTTGATGACGGCTTGTGGCATGGTTCCCGTAACCGTGAAAAAAGATTTACCAGGCTTCTTGGCAAATCGCTTACAGCATGCCTTATCGCGCGAAGCTTTCGCCATGGTCGACGCTGGCATTGCTAGCTTAGAAGATATCGATAAGGCCGTACGTTTTGGCTTTGGCTTTCGTTACATCGCTGCAGGCCCTGCAATGCAGAGAGACCATGCTGGACTCGATGTGCATGGTGCCGGTGGTACCACGATTTATCCGACTCTCAATAACTCCCCCGATATTGCCAAATGTTTAAGTGATCGCATCGCTAGTGGCAAGCTGGGTATGAAAACCGGTGAGGGTTTTTATTCTTGGACTGCAGAGACCATGAAGGCAGAGCGAGAGCGTTACCAGGAGGCCTTGCGTGAAGGTCTGAAGATTATTCAAAAAGATTTGCCTCAGATTGACTAGGTTAGATCCTTAAGATTGAGTTTTCTGAGTTGAGGCGCAAGCTTGTAGGTCAGCAAGACAACTAGCAAGGTCGCTCCTCCACCAAATACGATGGATGGAACAAGCCCCATCAGACTGGCTGCAATGCCAGATTCAAGTGCTCCCAATTCATTAGAGGAGCCAATAAATATCCCATTGATTGCACTGATCCTGCCCCGCATCTGATCTGGGGTAGTCAATTGCATAATGCTGCCACGGATGACTACTGAGATAGAGTCAAAGCAACCAGAAATAAATAAGAAGAGTGCGCAAAGCCAAAGATTATTAGAAAGTCCAAAGGCAATAATGGCAATTCCAAAACCGCCGACTGATAACAATAAATGTCTTCCAGAATCTTGTAGCAAGGGTCGACGTGCCAAGTAAAGGCCTGTAATGACAGCTCCAGCTGCTGGCGCTGCCCTGAGAATTCCTAGGGTTTCAGGACCAGCATTGAGAACCTCTTTCACAAAGGCGGGGAGTATGGATACTGCGCCACCGAATAGCACGGCAAACACATCTAGCAGCATGATACTGACAATCAGTTCATGTTTTCGGACGTAATGAAAGCCTTCCAAAAAGCTGTTTAAGAAATCATTGCTCATGCCTTCTGACTTTTCATGTTTGATGCGAATGAAGCTCACTCCATAGAGGCCGATAGCTCCACTCAACGCAGCCAGAGCATAGGTCCACTCCAACCCAGCAAATCCAATCATGAGTCCGCCTAGACCTGGTCCAGTTACCACGCAAATCTGAAATGCAGATGATGCATAAGCGGTATAGCGCGGCATTTGATCTCGGGGAATAATTTGTCCAAAGATAGCCTGATAAGAAGGGCGTAATAGTGCACGAGCTAAACCTAAAAAAGCTACTGCTAAATAAATCAAGGGAACGGGCGGCGCCAACCAGTCAAGGGCTATTGCAACTAGAAACAAGGCAACGACAATATGAAAGGTGCAGGCAATCGCAGCGATCCATTTTCGAGAATGGCGATCTACTGCATGGCCAGCATAGAGGGCTAATGCAAAGTAGGGAATGAGTTCCGCAAGACCAATTAGACCTAGGGAAATGACGCTGTTGGTAATCTCATAGATATGCCAACCTACTGCAACCATCATGATTTGATAGCTCAGGGTTGCGCCTATACGGTAGAGCAGTAGAGTTTTAAAGGCTTGGCTAGTTTTCATGAATTTTTCTTATTTTAAAGGGGGCAGTGATTTATGCTTTAGATATGAAAAAAATCATCCGCGTCTGGGATTTGCCGATTCGCCTGTTTCATTGGCTTTTGGTAGTCGGCATTATTTTGAGTTTTGTCACTGTCAAGATCGGCGGTAATGCAATGAGTTGGCATGCGCTTTCTGGTTACTGCGTGCTGAGCTTGATTGTCTTCAGAATCCTGTGGGGCTTTGTCGGCTCTTACCATGCACGCTTTATTCATTTTGTGCCGAGTCCAAAGGGTTTAATACATTTCTTAATGGGTAAAGCCAAAGCAGGGTTAGGTCACAATCCCTTAGGCGCTTTATCTGTTCTGGCCTTACTCTTTTCAGTTGGTCTTCAAGCAGTAACCGGTCTTTTTGCAAATGACGATATTGCTTTCGAAGGACCTTTTGCAAAATTTATTTCTAGTGGAACAGTTGAGCTGCTCACTTCAATTCATCGTCAGAACCAAATAGTCTTAATGATTTTGATTGCGCTGCATCTGTGCGCAATTCTGTATTACCAAAAATTCAAAGGTGAGAATTTAATCAAGCCTATGTTGGTGGGCGATAAAGAAATTGACCCAAGCGAAACAGAAATGAATCTCTCTGCAGACTTGGGCCATGCTTCCAAGGATGGAAGTTGGCAAAGAGGCTTTGCGCTATTGCTGCTCAGCCTTATTGCGCTAACTCTGGGTTACTTCATTACTAGCTGATTACTTTTTCTTAAAGTCATCATGACAAGTTTTGCAGGTAGCACCAGCTGCACCAAAAGCCTTTTTGATTGCCTCTTGATCGCCTGATTGCGCAGCAGTATTGAGGCTAGCAACAGCTAACTGCATTTTTTCTCCAGCAGCTTTAAATTTAGCGTTATCTGACCATACGACTGTAAGTGCATTACCACCTTCTGTGCCCGGACCAAATGCTTGCCATGGCAAGGTCGAGATCATAGCAACGACTGCCGCGTTCTTCGCTACTTCATCTTTATTGAATGGTGCTTCGCCTTTAACAACTGCACCAATTTTCCCAAAAGAATTGGCCATCACAGTAAAAGCACTTTGACGATATTTAATGGCGTCTTCTGGTTTTTTAAATTGCGCATAAGCAATGCCTGTTCCGGCGACTAGTGCGGGGGCAATGGCGGCAAAAATCAAATGTTTCAGTTTCATAGTTAAGCTCCAGTGAGGTCAGTGAGTTATTACTAATGCGTTCAAATTTTGAGGATACTTCAGAAAAGCATTTGCAGGGGCAGTGTGACAAAGTAAACAACACTCTTAAAAAAGGCCGTCAAGGGCTCCATCCAAAAGCTGCCAATGACGCCCGTAAAGATGAGGGCCAAAACAATAAAGAATCCGTAGGGCTCTAGTTTTCCAAAGGCGATGGATTGTCTTGCTGGTAATAAGCTCGCCAGAATGCGACCACCATCTAGTGGAGGCAGAGGGAAGAGGTTAAATACTAGTAAAACTAAGTTCCAGGTGATCCCCGCTTGAGCCATGGCCAAGAGAAACCGCTCATTCACGCCAAAACCATAGAGAGTAATCAAAAAGATGGCCCAAATGAGGGCTTGGATGAAATTAGAGCCTGGGCCAGCTAGGGCTACCCAGATAGAGTCAATTCGGGGATTACGTAGGCGCCCAAAATTGACTGGTACTGGCTTGGCATAGCCGACTAAAAAAGGGGATCCACTCAGAATCAACAGCAGGGGAATCAGTATCGTCCCCACCAGATCTATGTGTTTAATGGGGTTGAGGCTGACTCTCCCGAGCATATAGGCGGTATTGTCGCCAAATAGACGGGCCGCATAGCCATGGGCAGCCTCATGAATAGTGATGGCAAAAATCAAAGGAATAGCATTAATGGCAACGGCTTGGATAGAATAGTCAGTAATCATGAGAATATGATATCTATAGGAGCAAAAAGTGACTGACGATAAAAAACCTGAATCAAAGACCCCCGCTAAGCCCATAGCAGCTAAGCCAGCAGCCCGTCCACCAGCCCCAAAAGGTCCGTCTGGCCCTGGCGGCAGGCCTCAGGCAGGCTTTGGGGGTGGAAAAGCCATGATGCGCAAGGCTGGCCGAGGCCGATAGTGGATAATTGCACTATCAAATAATGAGCTTAATAGGGGTTTAGCATGAACGAATGGCATAAAGAGTCGAAAGAAGAAATTAATAAGAAAATCATCACTTTGATCGTGATGTTGGCAGCGGCTACTAGCTTGGCTATTTTGTTTGCATTGGTTGCAGCTCACACTGGCTACGTATTCGGCTAATCTGCAGTAATGACTAGCCATCGCCAACCTGCAGTATTTGCTGGTCATGGCAGTCCGATGTACGCCATTGAGCCCAATCGCTATACAGCTGCTTGGGCCAATCTAGGTAAATCACTTAAACGCCCAGATGCTATCTTAGTCATCTCGGCCCATTGGGTAACCCGCGGAGTCTGGATTACTGCAATGCCAAAACCTAAAACTATTCATGACTTTGGCGGATTTCCGCAAGCCCTGTTTGATATTCAATATCCAGTACCCGGAAGTCCGGCACTGGCAGACCGCGTAAAAGAATTGTTGGATGTTCCCGTAGTACTTGAAGAGAATGAGTGGGGCATTGATCATGGTGCATGGTCTGTTCTGACATACCTCTATCCCAATGCAGATGTGCCGGTAGTGCAACTGAGTCTAGATGGCTCTATGTCTGCCGCTGAGCATTACGAGCTTGCTAAAAAATTACGTCCTTTGCGCGACGAGAATATCTTGATCTTGGCTAGCGGTAATGTTGTGCATAACTTGCGCACTATTCATTGGGAGGATGGTGCGGCACCTTATCCCTGGGCTAAAGAGTTCAATGATTTTTTTGTTTCTGAGATTCGTGCCAATCATCACGATAATTTAATTCATTGGGAGCAGTACGGTGACGCCGCGCATTTATCTATTCCGACCCCTGAGCACTATTGGCCAGCTTTATATGCGCTTGCTCTTCAAGAGCAAGGCGAGACCCCTAAGGTATTAATTGATGGAGTAGAAATGGGCTCCATCAGTATGCTCACTTTCTCAATCCAATAAATATCTAATATGTGGCCATCTATCTTTGCAATTTTTTGTGGCGCCGGTCTTGGTGCTTTACTAAGGTCGGGCTTTAATCTCGCAACAGTCAACCTTAGCTCAACCCTTCCATTGGGAACGTTTATTTCCAATATGGTTGGCGGATATTTCGTCGGAATTGCTGTAGCTTTCTTTGGTAACAACCAAAGTCTCTCCCCTGAATGGAAGTTATTCGTGATCACAGGTTTTCTGGGAGGCCTCACCACCTTCTCCAGCTTCTCTGCTGAAGTAGTTGGTTTTATGCAGCGTGGCGAAGTCAGTTGGGCGCTAGGTACTGCGCTCTTACATTTAGCTGGCTCACTAGGCCTAACCTTTTTAGGTATTTTGACTTACCAAGCGCTGAAGTAAGTTTGCGCATCTAACTTACTCAGGCTTAATATTTCCAGCTTTGACTACAGCACTCCATTTTGCAGCCTCTGATTTAATGAGGGCTGCAAAATCGGCAGGACTACCGCCACCAATCTCATTTCCTTGGGAGAGCATTAACTCTCTAAGCTGTGGATCTTTCAACGCCTCATTAGCAGCTTTATTTAATGTGTCGATAATAGATTTAGGTGTGCCAGCAGGCGCAATAAATCCTTGCCAATTGAGTACTTCAACCTTAGGGTAAGCAAGTTCTGCAAAACTAGGCACGTTCGGAAAGAGTGGCGATCTCTTTTTGCTGGTGATGGCAATAGCACGTAATTTATCTGCCTTGATATTAGGAACTGCAGAGTACATCTGATCAAACATCATATCGACATTACCTGCCATCAAATCAGTCAGTGCAGCAGAGCCACTTTTGTAAGGTACATGAATCATTTGGATGCCAGCATTCTGCATAAATAGCTCAGCTGAGAGTTGATGGCTACCACCGATTCCTCCCGAAGAGAATGTCAGAGTGCCTGGTTTTGCCTTAGCTGCTACAACAATATCTTGAATGGTTTTGTATGGCGAATTTGGGTTTACTACTAAGATCAGCGGGCCCTTTTCTATCAAGATGATGGGGGTAAGAGCAGTTTCTGGGTCATAGCGTAAGTTTCCAAAAAGCGTTTTGTTTACCGCCATGGGTGCAAAGTTTCCCATACCAATGGTGTAGCCATCTGGGGCAGATCTTGCGACAAACTCAGTGCCGATATTTCCACCGGCACCGGGTTTGTTATCAATCACAATCGGCTGCTTCAGAATGACACTCATTTTCTGAGCCAGTTGTCTACTCCGAGAATCTGCGCTCCCGCCTGCACCATAAGGCACTATTAAATTAATAGATTTACTAGGGTAGCTATTTTGAGCTTGCGAAGTTAGCGCCCATGAGAGCGCTGCACCGGCAATCGTAATACTCAGAAGTGAAGTCAGTTTCATATCAATCCCATTGTTCCAAGGGCTGCGCCCAGTGCAATTAAATATAAAGGATGCCAGCGGGTAAAGACTGTCAACCCAATAGTCAGTAGAGTCAATCCATAGGCAGCATAGCTATGATTGATTTGTAATGCAATCTGCCACGCAGAAGAAAGCACTAAGCCAATTGCCAGCGCGGCAGCAGCGTACTGAATCGCCTTCTTTTTTTGTTCATCATTCATACTCAGGATCAGCCGTTGTACAAAGTAGACCAAAATAGATGATGGCCAGGCAATAGCAAAAGTAGCGAGTAGTGCCCCTGGGACCCCTCCAACATGCCAGCCTATCAGAGTGACTGTCATGAAATTCGGGCCGGGAGCAGCTTGGGCAATCGCAAAGTAATCAGCAAAAGTTTGTAGGTCGATCCACCGCTCTTGATAAACCGATAGCTCCAAGAGGCTGGGAAGTAGCGCATTGATTCCGCCGAAGGCAATCAGAGAAAAAGCAGAAAGCTTTAAAAATAGACTGAGAAGTATGCCCATCACTTACGAGCCTTCTTGAAGGCTAATAGCAAAGCAAGCGGAGATATAAGGAGAACAACCCAGCCAAGGCCTAGATGGAAGTAACTTGCGGCAGTCATTGTCAGGGCTACGACCAAAAGCATGGCGGGGTATTTAAACTCATCACGCATCATTTTGATGCCGGTAGAGGCAATGAGTCCCACGCCCACTGCAGAGATGCCTCTGAGTAGACCTTGAACACTTTCTAAGTTGCTGTAATGCTGATACAAGACTGCTAGCAACATCACAATACAGATTGGTCCAAGAGTCAGGCCAAGCGCTGCAGCAAAGGCGCCCTTAGCGCCACATAGACGTGAGCCAATGCAGACGGCAAGATTCAGAATATTGGGCCCTGGAACAATTTGGCATATTCCAAGAATAGCGCTGAATTCTTCTGAACTGAGCACCTTGTCTTGCTCTACCAGGGTGCGGCGAGCCCAGGGTAGCACTCCACCAAAACCAGACATACCGATCTTGCTAAAGGTAATAAATAATTCTGTTGGAGTGAGTGTTTTCAAAGGCGTTAAGACTGATATGGATGGGGTACTGGTTTTTGATCCAACCATGCTTCCAGAGTTTCAGTAATCCCTTGAGAGAACATGTTGAATACAGGCTCAGCAATAAAACCTAGGTGGGGAGTTGCTAATAAATTTGGGGTACTACGTAAGGGATCATTCGATGGCAATGGTTCAACATCAAATACGTCCACAGCAGCTTGGCCTGGGCAACCTTTTTTGAGGGCGGCGCTTAAGTCGGACATATTAATTAATGCAGAGCGCGAGGTATTGACTAGAAGGGAGTCCGGGCGCATTAAAGCAAGTTGATCAGCGCTGATCAGGCCTTTAGTTCCGGGACCCGCTACTAAGTGCAGGGTAACAACTTTTGATGTACGTAGTAATTCCTCAAGACTGACGGAAGTGGCGTTTTCAATTGCAGCGCGTTCCGGGGTCATGTTGGGACTCCAGGTGACAATCTCCATACCGAATGCCTTGCCAACGCGAGCAACAGCACTGCCGATGGCGCCAAGACCAAGAACGCCCAAGCGCTCACCAGAGAGCATGGGTAGAACAGAGAGTTCATCGCGCCAGCCACCAGTGCTCACGAGATTATTTTGGCGAACCAATTGTTTTGAAGCGCCCAAAATTAATGCCCAAGTTAACTCGGCAGTAGTCTCTTTCGAAGGACCTCCTGGCGTGCAGGCAATTGGAATATTGCGAGAAATAAGGGCGGCGCTATCTAGCGTGCCATTTCGCTTGCCTGTGAACATCAATAATTTGAGTTTTGGCAGTCTTGCAATCATGGCCTCGTTAAAAGGGGATCGGTCACGTACGATGGCAATGACATCTGCGTCTTTTACCGCCTCATATAGGGCCTCATCTCGCAATGGCTCATGATGAATTGTGAGATTTGAATTTTTCTCTATCCGATCCCACTGAGAGAAGCGACGCAGGGCTCGCTCATAATCTCCGAGGATGACGATATTCGGTAGCTTGGTCATGATGACTGATTTCTTCTTTAGGGGTGAGTTAGTCGGGAGTGCAAAGACTCAATATTTTCTTGAGATCAGGTGCGCTTCCTAGATCCCATAATGCTGCAATCAGTTGAGCAGTTTTTTCCTTGCCAATGACTGGCTCAGTCAAGCTAGTAAACTTTTGCTCTAAATTAGCGTCGCTCATTGGATTCTCAACAGACCCAATTGCATTTTTAACGAAGATGTGGACTTCTCTCCCATCCTTCAGAATCGCTTTGACGTCCACCGATGCTTCGCTGATAGAGGTATCAGTTGTGGCGTTTACTTTGGCGCGCAAGGCAACTACATCCGGACGATTAACAATATCATCGGCATATTCACCTTCACCTGCTTGACCGAAAATTAAGCCGACGGCACAACCATGGTAGACACTGAATTTACCTTCTAGACCATCTTTAGGTGTTTTCTTGCCAGTTAATTCTAAGACGAGTGGATGAGCGCGTAATTCAATACGCTCCACTTCCTCTGCTTTAACGCCTTGTGCTTTGAGTTGCGCACACGCATCAATGGCTGGGTGGATCACAATTCCACAAGCGAATGGCTTATAGGTATTCAATGAAATCTCAAATGATTTTCCAAGCTCTCGATCAATCTCTGACCAGTCGCATTTAGTTGAAACGGTTTGCATATAGCCACGGCCCGCTTCTAGAGCTTTAGGGCTAGCAGTAAAGCCATGCTTTGCCAATAGGGCAGAGAGTTGTCCTGCGCGTGCAGCGCCGCCCGGGTGAAAGGGTTTTGTCATCGTGCCAAATTGCTCGCGCATACCCACTGGCTGTGATGCTGCGATGCCCAATGCCATAGTGGTTTTCTGGAGATCTAGTCCCATTAAACGTGAGCAAGCTGCAGCAGAGCCCAGCATGCCAGTAGAGCCAGTGATATGCCAGCCACGATGGTAGTGGTCTGGATACATAGCATTACCAATACGGCAAGCAACATCAATTCCTAAAACGAGTGAATCCACTATTTGACGTCCTGTGACATTCGTATGTTCACCTAAAGCGAGAATGGCAGAAGCAACAGGCCCCGCTGGGTGAATCACCGTTTTAAGATGCGTGTCATCAAAGTCAAAGGTATGTGAGCTAATGCCATTGATGAGCGCTGCGCCACCCATGTCAACGCGATCCTTTCGACCAAGAATACTTGCCTGAGGTGCTGGTTGAAATTCGCGGATAGCAGCCAATGAAGATTCAACACTCTCGTGATTAGCTGCGCCAATTGCGCATCCTAGCCAATTTAAAAAAGTGCGATGCGCCTCATGGTCTACCTCAGCACTCCAGCCTTGACTGGCGTGTGAAGTAACAAACTCAGCCAATATTTTAGTGACTGGTGGTGCATTCAGATCGGCTGCTGCTTGAATAGCGTGGGACATGTTATTTCCTGTTTTTTGTAAGTATTGGATTTGATAAGAATGGGTAAGGAAATTTATTCCAACTCAATATTGCGTTGTTTGGCAACCTTAGTCCAGCGAGCAATATCTTCTTTAATGTAGCTTTCAAATTGTTGCGGAGACATTGGCATCAGTGTCATCGCTTCATTTGCCATTTGCTCAGCAAATTCTGGTGCGGCTAATACCTTATTTAATTCAACATTGAGTTTTTTAACAACATGGTCAGGTAGGTTTGCTGGTCCTGAGACTCCATACCACTGTTGACCATCAAAGCCGTTGTAACCTAGCTCCTTAAAGGTTGGAATGCTGGGATCTGCTGTGCTTCGTTTTTGACCAGTTACTGCCAAAGCCCTGACGCGATTAGATTTCAAATACGGCATAGCAGCATACAGCGTTGGCAGCATGACCTGTGTTTGTCCGGCCAGTAGGTCAGTAAATGCAGGGCCTATACCTCGGTAAGGGATATGCACCATAAAGATGTTGGAAGCAAGCTTGAACTGCTCTACCCCAAGATGAGTAAGTGTTCCGGGTCCCGCTGAGCCATAACTGATTTTCGCTGGATTTTTTTTGGCGTACTCAATAAACTCTTTCAAATTTTTTACCGGTAAGTCGGGGTTAATAATGAGAGTATTGGGGGTCGCGCCAATCATACCGATTGGTGTGAAATCTTTAATAGCGTCGTAGGGTAATTTGCGAACAGCTGGGTTTGTGCCATGGGTTGCAACATAGGAGATCATGAGGGTGTAACCATCAGGACTTGCTTTTGAAACTGTCTGTGCAGCAATTGTTCCACCACCACCACCGATGTTCTCGACCACAATGGGTTGCCCTAGATTTTTAGATAATCTTTCGGCCACCTTGCGCGCAAGATTATCTAGACCGCCTCCTGCTGCTACTGGAGCAATCAACTTAATTGGCTTGTTGGGGTAGCTCTGTGTTGATTGCGCTGCAGCATTGAAACTTGCTACTGAGCACATGCTTGAAAAAATCAGGGCAGATAAAAAAATCGGCATTTGCCGATGGAGAGAATTAGACATGTCTAGAGTCCAGATATTGTTTTAGATTAAGCTTCTTCATCAATGAATTTTACTATCGTTATAGAAATACTTTTTAAAAAGGAAGCACCATGATTTTAGAGCACTGCGATATAGAAATTGACCCAACTAAGGCTGCTGAGTTTGAGGAGGCCATTTTGCGTGGCGTCAATACGGTGATAGCAAAAGCTAAAGGATTTCGTGGATTTAAGGTGAATCACAGTATTGAAAGTCCTACCCGTTATTTATTGCTGATTTACTGGGATACCCTGGAGAACCATACGGTGGACTTTAGGGGATCTGAAGCCTTTGCGGACTGGCGAGCCATTGTTGGCCCATTCTTTGCAAAACCACCTTTTGTTGAGCACATGACTTTGGTGGGTAAGTCAGACTAATACCTTCAGTAGTTATGCACTTTGTTTTTTTCGGATCGAGCGTTCAAGTGGGATGGTGTCTAGATTAGGTTCTAGCGCTTCCCGTTCATCAAATACGAAGCAGCTGCCGGTGTAGTGTGCGGAACCAACGTCTTCAAAGTACTTGAGGATGCCACCCTCTAGCTGATAGCTGTGTTGCATGCCAATTTCACGCATGTAAAGTCCAGATTTTTCACAACGAATTCCACCGGTACAAAAGCTCACCAAAGTTTTATCTGCTAACTCGTCTTTATGAGCTGAAATAGCATCAGGAAATTCTGTAAATTTCTCGATATTGAAATGCAGTGCATTTTCAAAAGTCCCATACTCGACCTCAAAAGCATTGCGTGTGTCCACCATGACTACCGGGCGTCCCAAATCATCTGTTCCACGATCAAGCCACCCTTGTAATTTTTTCGGTGTGATGAAGTTTGCGCGACCCTCTTCCGGACGAATCGCTGGGTGATTCATTCGAATGATTTCATTCTTAATTTTCACCAACATCTTTTTAAAGGGCTGCGTTTCAGACCAGCTATCTTTTGTTTGAAGGGGTGCAAAGCGCGGATCCTGGCGCAAGTCATTTAGAAAGCCGCGCAATTTAGGTTCGCTACCGGCTAGGAACATATTGATGCCTTCACCAGTCAAGAGAATGGTGCCCTTTAACTCGCCAGAATTGCACTCATCTAGGATCTTGGTGCGTAGCTCAGTTAAATTGTCTAGACTGACAAATAAGTAGGCGGCCACATTCAAAATTGGTTTCATAGGTAATCTCATCTTGCTCCGGCATCCATTATCAAACAAGCGGCGAGGATGGGTGGTAATCTTGCAGTCTTAATCGAGGGAGATGATGTATGCCGATTTACTTGAAAATAACTAAAAAAGCCCTTTTATTGGGCTTATTGATGATGTTTGCTGGTTCTTTTGCTAGCGCTCAAACTGCCGGTGTGGGCGCTTGGCCCACCCAAAAGCCGATTCGCCTGATTGCTGTTTTTCCGCCAGGTGGCTCTGTGGATCAAGTGGCGCGTACCTTGGCCCCAGCTTTACAAGCAGAATTAAAGCAAAACGTCATTGTTGAAAATATTGGCGGGGCATCCGGTGTCATTGGAACTGCTGCCATGACCAGGTCAGATCCCGATGGTTACACCTTTGCTGTGGTATTTGACACGCACGGTGTCAATCCAATTCTCAAAGATAAGCTCCCATATGACACGATTAAAGATATAGCACCTGTGACCTTAATTGGTACTTCACCGATGGTATTAGTGGCCAGCAAGAATTCTGGGATCACCAGCTTTAAGCAGTTGGTAGACCTGTCTAAGACTGGTAAGCAATTTAGCTATGGATCTATTGGCATTGGTAGCTTGGGTCATTTAGCTATGGCGCGTTTGGCTAAGCAAGCAGGCTTTGATTGGAATCACGTTCCTTACCGTGGTGGAGGCCCATTGATGCAAGATGTTCTGGGTGGCCAAGTTCAATTGGCTGTTGGCTCAGAATTCTTAGTCAAGCCCCATATTGAGAGTGGTGGCGTCATCCCATTAGTAATCACTACTGCCAAAAGATCCCCTGAGTTGCCCAATGTGCCAACGATTGCTGAAAGTGGTTTCCCTGGATTTAATGCACCAGCATGGTGGGCAGTTTTGGCCCCAGGAAAAACTCCACCAGCAATCGTCAATGCCATGAACTTGGCTGTCACTAAAGCATTAAAAACACCAGCTGTATCCGAGAAGCTGAAGTCACAAGGGATTCAAATTGTGGCTGGTAACCCAGAAACTTTGCGTGACTTTATTGGTAAGCAAATCGCGGTATGGGGCAAGTTTGTGATTGAAAACAATATTAAAGAAGCGCAATAAGGAATTGATATGAGTGAACGTTTAATTCCCTATCAGCCGATGGACTTAGCTGAGCCTGCAGAGTTGGTAGCAGCTATTCGTAAAAGACGTGGTGGCCAGTTCATTAATTTGGATCGTATGCTTTTACATAGCACCCCTATTGCTGAGGGCTGGAATCATTTTGTAGGAGAGATTCGCAATAATCTCTCCTTGGATCCAAAGCTGCGTGAGCTTGCGATGTGCGGGGTAGCTGTTCTTAATGGCGCTGAATATGAGTTTTTTCACCACGCTCCACCTTTTATCAAGGCTGGGGGCACTGAAGAGCAAGTTCAGGCGCTGCGTTTAATTGGCCAACCAAACTTTCCTAGTGCCTCATTCTCTGCTGTAGAGAATGATGCTGTAGAACTCACGTTTCAGATGACGCGCAATATTCAGGTGGATAGCGATCTGATGAAGCGCTTGCAGGCTGCTTTGGGTAATACCGATACCGTTGAGCTTGTCACTGTAGTGGCAGCTTACAACATGGTTTCTCGGTTTTTGATCGCCTTGGATGTTAATCCTGAGGAACATCCTCCTGCGTAATTCATGAATCAGGGTAGCTCCATTTACTGGGAAGAGGGTGGCCGGAATTGCTCAGCAGTTTGGCATTCTGAAAATGGCATAGCAGCACATAAAAAAGTGGTGACTGCCGACGATACATTAACGGCAGATGATGCCTATCATTTGGCATGTGAAGGTACGGCTATTCTTTGGAAGGGCGATTTCCAAAATGCTAGACAGTTATTGCAGGCCTTAGTTCGTCGTATAGATAAACCATCCAAAAAATCAAAGCGTGCCGGCAAGAGGGTGGATAAGTCTACTGATGCCACCCCCAAGAAAACAGCAAAAGATATTTTTAATCAACACCGCCTGATTCAATCTCAGCGTGCTCGAATACTAGGTATGTTATTAATCCAATGCAATCCGGATCACACTATCTCCTTACGTCGTGCGCCCGATATTACGCAAGCATGTTCAGAAGCGTATGGCACCGTTGATCATTCTTATGTAGTTTCTTTGCGCGAACTTTTGGGCGTGATTAGCGCTCATGAGTGGCGCAAGAATGGATTGCCTATTTTGGCTGATGAAAATGGCGAGCCAATTTACATTCATCCACATTACGGCGTTTTCTCACCGGTTCGCGGTGAGTACATTGAGTTAGTTTGTAGCGCCCCTTTGCCCAAATCCCTTGATGGGGCATCCACAGCTTTTGATATTGGCGTGGGTACTGGTGTGCTGTCGATTATTTTGGCAATGCGGGATGTGCAAGAAATTGTTGCCACTGATCAAGATGATCGAGCGCTTATATGTGCCAAAGAAAATATTGCACTCCTAGGCTTGGGTTCTCAAATAGACATTGTGAAGGCCAATTTATTTCCAGCAGGAAAGGCTTCATTAATTATCTGTAACCCACCATGGGTGCCTGCAAGACCTAGCTCCCTATTAGAGCATGCAGTCTATGATCCAGAAAGTCAGATGCTCAAAGGATTTTTAGCGGGATTGAAAGAGCATTTGTTGCCCCAAGGCGAGGGCTGGTTAGTTCTGTCTGATTTGGCAGAGCATCTTGAGCTCAGAACTCGAGAAGAGCTACTCTCTTGGATTGAAGATGCCGGATTAGTTGTTCTTGAACGTATCGATACCAAGCCTAAACATCCGAAAGCATTTGATGATTCAGACTCTCTTCATTTTGCAAGAGCAGCTGAAATCACTTCACTTTGGCGCTTACAAATTCATCAGAAGTATTAGTTTCACCTATCCAGCTCCCTGAATACCCTTTGAGCCTGCGGGCTATTAATTTAAAGGGTTGTTAGCCGGCAGAACATCTAATAAAATAAATGAGAATGATTATCATCTTTCATTTTTGAGTTGATGTATGTAAGGGTTTTGTTTCTTGATGGGAAAAAAATTAAAGATTAGTGTATCTAGACTTATTCCTCTTTGGGTGATTGGGGTGCATATTTCCATCATTGTTGGAATGGGAGTATTTCAAGATAGGACTCCACAAACTTTTGCACCAGATAGGCTAACTCTCAGCTTGAGGGACTCACTTGATCATCGCGCCATAGCCAAAGTATCAAAACAAACTCAGGACATCAATGTCACTCCAAGTTACATTGCCTCAACGATTGCGAGGGACCTCAGTAAACATGAGTCGAGCATATCGTCTCCGGTAGTGAAAACTTTTCGTGATAGAGATATTTTTTTAAATCCCAAACCGATTTACCCCCTTTTAAGCAGGCGCATGCGTGAACAAGGTGCCGTTCAACTCAAGTTATGTATTGATGGTCGAGGGCGCGTGGAAAATGTTCAGTTGATCAAAAGTTCTGGCTATGAAAAACTAGACAGATCTGCCATTGAGGGCGTCAGAGAGTGGAAATTTTCTGCGCTAGAGTCTCAGGATCAGGCCATATCTCACTGCTACCATCTCCCGATCCACTTCAGGTTAGAGACTTAAATTGAAATCAGATTTAAATGTCTCGGTAGCAGATTTTGTGAGCCCTCAATTGATTTTAAATAAAGTGATTGCTAGTACGACTTTGTTTGGTAAAGAGAAAACCGTAGTCATCATCCATGATGGCGAAAGATATATTTTAAGAATTACTAAATTAAAGAAGCTCATTTTGACTAAATAGTGATGAGCTGTTTAGCCTAATTTATTAGCCAGCAAAAGTATTTTGATATGCGATTAGCCAGCGATTGGATGTTTTTATCTCTGGAGATTGCATATGAAGCAGAAAAAATTGGCTTGGGCTTTACGCTTGGCCTTAGTTTGCGGGTGTTCCTTGAGCTCAGGTATTCAGGCTAAGGAAATAGAGTTACCAAGAATAGATATTGTCGGCAGCGAGGAAAATGCGCGTTCGAAAATTCCAGGTACGGTCGATGTGATTAATCAAAAGCAGTTAGAGTTACTTCAGCCCTTATCTATTCAAGATGCCCTGAAGACTATTCCGGGTATCAATATCCGAGGTGATGAAGGTGGCTTAGGCTCTATTCCGAATATTGGTATTCGAGGACTCAATCCCAGTCGTAGTCAGAAAGTGCTATTACTAGAGGATGGGGCACCTATTCACCCCAGCCTATTTATTTCTAGCGCCTCTTATTACAGCCCGCCTGTTGATCGCATGAGTGGCATTGAAGTTTTAAAGGGGGCATCAGGCTTGCAGTATGGCCCGTCCAATATTGGTGGAGTGATTAATTACCTTACCAAGACTCCAGAGGAGGGCTTTAAGCTTTCCGGTAAGGCGGGTAATTATGGCTATCAATTGGCTCAAATTGAGGCCGGCGGAAAGTCGGAAAGTAATGGAGCGATCGCAGGTATCAACATCATTAAGTCTGAGAGTGATGGATACCAAGGCAATGGCTTTAAGATGTATGACATTCTTTTTAAGGGCGGGGTAGCGATTGATCAAAATCAATGGCTAAGCCTTAAATATACCCACTATGACAATAATATTAATACCTCATATGTTGGCTTGAGACCAAATCAATATGCCGCTCGATTTTCAGGAAATCCCGCTCCTAATGATTACTTTGTTACGCAGAGAAATGCCGTTGATCTGAATCACTCTTGGGAGCTCGGCACTGGGACAAAACTGAACACATTGCTGTACTGGAGTCGCTTAGATCGAGATTACTGGCGTCAAGTCGTCAGTGGTCGTACTTCGGATAAAACGAGTTTTACTCCGTGCAATGGTGATAATGATTGTATGTTTGGGCGAAATCGTGAATTTCAAATGCTCGGAGTAGATTCACGAGTGACTCATACCTATGAGGCAATGGGCATGAATAATGAGTTTGAATTCGGACTGCGCTTACATACTGAGTCGCAATCAAACCAGCTAGTAGCATCCCGAAGCTTGGCTAAGTCTGGCAGAGTGTCTAGTCACGAGGAAAATAAAGCAAATTCAGTGGCTCTGTTTGCGCAAAATAGATTTTTGCTATCGAAAGACTTTGCAATTACTCCGGGGGTGCGCATTGAAAGTTATAACCAGTCTCGAAATAATGTCCTGACTGAAAGCTCAGGGAGCGCAAAGAATTTAGAAACTGTGCCGCAAATTGGAGCAAGCTGGCAATTGATTCCAGAACTACAGCTTTATTCGAGCGTATATAAAGGATTTGCACCCGCTCAATTAGCAACTGCCATTAGTGAAAAAGGCGTAGATCAACAATTGGATCCTGAGAGGTCAACCAATTTTGAGTTTGGTCTACGGGGTGTCAATTATGGCTTTAGCTATGATGCAGCGATATTCAGCATGAACTTTAGCAATCAAATCGTTAATCAAAGTCTTGCTGCGGGCATTACTAAAGCCAACGGCGGCAAGAGCCTACATCAGGGCATGGAATTATCTTTAGGGTATGGACTTGAATCTGGATGGGGTCTGAGTGGGAATCTAACTTATATTCCAGTTGCTAAATTTGTTGGTAATTCATCTATGGGGAAAGATGGTAACCGTATCCCATACACATCAGAGTTGGTATCGAATTTAGGTGTCAGCTATCAGAAAAATGGGCTCAACACTTTAGTTAGTCTAAATTACTTATCGTCTCAATTTGCTGATTCGGCAAATACCGCTTTACCAAACTCTATTGGGACTCTAGGGGAAATTCCTGCCATCACTACTGTTAATTGGAGCGCGAATTATGCAATCAATAAAAGTTTGAAAGTATTTGGTGTGGTGAATAACCTGTTAAACAAGCGCTATATTTCCAGTAGAAGTCCTGATGGGATTTTTGCTGGAGCACCCATCAATTTTCAGGCGGGAATGAGTTACCAGTTCTTCTGATGTAGTAGATAACTTGTACTCAGTTTTTCTATCTCGGCCAATTATTTAGCAAATAGCTGGCTGGGATCCTCAAATGCCTTGAACTCCAAGGCATTACCAGCAGGATCGAGAAAGAACATGGTGGCTTGCTCGCCCACTTTTCCTTTGAAACGAATTTGTGGTTCGATGATGAACTTCATGCCACTACTGCTTAATTTATCGGCCAACGCATGCCAATCTGGCATGGTCAGCACTACTCCAAAATGTTTTACGGGAACTTGATGTCCGTCAACCTCATTTGAGGCTGCATGGTTGCATTCTTCAGGTGCAAGGTGGGCAACTAATTGGTGCCCAAAGAAGTCAAAATCAATCCATTCATCGGAGCTGCGACCTTCCGCACAACCTAGGGTGCTACCGTAAAAAGTGCGAGCGGCTTCTAGATTGTCTACAGGAAAAGCCAGATGAAAAGGTTGAATATTTGACATAGCGGTCCTAGGCAAGATGTGGAATTGAGCTCAGTAAGCTTAAATGGATGTAATGACAAAGTTTAGTATATTGAGAGCATAAATATAAAACTGTGACACGGAGACAAAAATGATCACTTTTCAGTTGGGTAGGCTTTGCCGTTCTATTACTCAGGCAGCCCTAATCCTTACCTTTTCTGGTTTGGTGCATGCCGCTTATCCAGACAGGCCAATCAAGCTCATCGTGCCTTATCCTCCAGGTGGGGCTACCGATGTGATTGGACGCATTCTAGCCAAGAACTTAGGCGAATCTTTGGGTCAGCAAGTGTTAGTTGAGAATCGCGGTGGAGCTGGTGGCAATATCGGTGCAGAAGCGGTAGCTAAGGCAAATCCAGATGGGTACACCTTATTGATGGGCGCAGTTACCTCTCATTCCACTATGGCCACGCTTGAAAAGGGCAAGTTACGTTACGACCTCTTGAAGGATTTCACTCCAGTCATGATTGTGGGTTCTGTGCCTTTGGTGGTGGTGGTGAACCCCAACGTACCTGTAAGAACCTTAAAGGGCTTGGTGGATTACGCAAAAGCCAATCCAGATAAATTAAATTACGCCTCCTCTGGTGCAGGCGCACCGCAGAGAATGGGTGCAGAAATTTTCCAAAAAGAAGCGGGTCTCAAAATCACGCACGTGCCATACAAGGGTAGCGGCCCAGCTATGACTGATTTAGTTGCAGGACAAGTCAACATGATGGTGGAAACTGTTCCAGCTGCATTACCATTTATCAATGCTGGGCAATTGCGTCCTTTAGCGGTGACAACGGCAAAACGCATTTCGATGTTGCCTGATGTTCCAACGACCGCTGAATCTGGCATGCCTGCGCTAGAAGTGAGCTCTACCTTTGGTGTTTTAGCGCCAGTCGGTACACCCATGCCTATCGTGGATCAGTTAAATAGTGCTATCGCCAAACTATTACTCAATCCCGAAGTCAAGGAAGCATTCTTAAAGCAGGGTGTTTACGCTGCAGCGCCAACCAATCCCAAGAAATCAGCCGAGTTGCTGGCTGCTGAGGTGAAGCGTTGGGAAAAAGTCATTAAAGAAGCTGATATCAAAGCTGAGTAAAAAAACCATTTATTTTTTCAAGTTAAAGAATGATTTATGACAAGTAATTCAAATAAAGAAAAAAAACAGCCCACAGAGAGTGGTTTACGTAAGGGCTTAACCAGTTATGGTGATAAAGGCTTCTCCTTGTTTTTGCGTAAAGCATTTATCAAGGGTGCTGGCTACACCAATAGTGCTCTGGACCGCCCCGTCATTGGCATTATCAATACTGGCAGTGCTTACAACCCCTGTCATGGCAACATGCCGCAACTGATTGAGGCTGTAAAACGTGGCGTGATGTTGGCTGGTGGCTTGCCGATGGATTTCCCCACCATCTCGATTCATGAAAGCTTTGCCGCTCCTACCAGTATGTATTTGCGTAATCTGATGTCAATGGATACAGAAGAGATGTTGCGTGCTCAGCCGATGGATGCGGTGGTGATGATTGGTGGTTGCGATAAAACCGTACCTGCTCAAATGATGGGTGCTGCCTCTGCCGGTCTTCCGGCAATTCAGTTGATTACTGGCTCCATGTTGACAGGCTCCCATCGAAGTGAGCGTGTGGGTGCATGCACTGACTGTCGTCGCTATTGGGGGAAATTCCGCGCTGGCGAAATTGACGCAGCTGAAAAAGATGAGGTGAATGATCAATTAGTAGCCAGTGTAGGTACCTGCTCAGTCATGGGTACTGCTAGCACGATGGCTTGTATTTCTGAAGCCCTTGGTATGACTGTGCCTGGTGGAGCAACACCACCTGCAGTCACTGCCGACCGTATTCGGATCGCAGAAGAGACTGGTACTCGCGCTGTGCAAATGGCAAAAGATGGCTTAACGATTGATAAGGTATTAACAGCAGATGCTTTTGAAAACGCAATGCGTGTTTTATTAGCGATTGGTGGCTCGACTAACGGCATCGTACATTTAGCTGCTATCGCTGGTCGCATGGGTCTAGAGATTGACTTGGATGCACTCGATAAGATGGGTGATGAGACGCCGGTATTGGTCGACTTGAAGCCCTCCGGTGATCACTACATGGAGAACTTCCATGATGCTGGTGGTATGACCACGCTGCTACGTGAACTTAAGCCTTTATTAAAACTCGATGCGATGACGGTAACGGGTCGCACTTTAGGTGAAGAGATTGATGCAGCCCCACCAAGCTTTAAGCAAGATGTAGTGCGGAAGTTCGATAACCCGATTTATCCACGTGGCAGCATTGCAGTGTTGCATGGCAACCTAGCGCCCGGTGCTGCCATCATTAAACAATCAGCGGCCAATGAAAAACTGATGGAGCATGAGGGTCGCGCTGTTGTGTTTGAAAACAGTGAAGACCTAGCCAATCGTATTGATAGTCCAGACTTAGATGTAACAGCAGATGATATTTTGGTGCTGAAGAACATTGGCCCCAAAGGCGCACCCGGTATGCCTGAAGCGGGGTACATTCCGATTCCGATGAAGCTTGCTCGTGCTGGTGTAAAAGATATTGTGCGAATTTCTGATGGGCGCATGAGTGGTACGGCGTTCGGAACCATTGTGTTGCACGTCACTCCAGAGGCTGCAGTTGGCGGGCCACTGGCGTTTGTACATAATGGTGACCGCATCCGTTTGAGCGTAAAGAATCGTGAGATTAGTTTGTTGGTCTCCGATGAAGAGTTGGCTAAGCGTGCAAAAGCAAATCCAGTAATAGAGCCCACTGCAGAGCGTGGCTACCTAAAGCTATTCTTAGATACAGTCACGCAAGCAGACAAGGGCGTTGACTTTGATTTCTTGAGGGCAGTGAAGATCGTTGGTAAAACGCCGAAGCGTTAATCGAATTTGATATCAACCTTATTTTGAAATCAAATCAATGTAAGGTTGATAGCTAAAACTGCGGTTGCGAGATTGGCCTGTGACCTCAGTAACAATCCCAAGTCCCTCTAGAGTTCTAGCGGCAGCGTTCGCAGTTGGAAAGGTTGTCTTTAGCTCTGCCTTAATACGATCAATCGTAAAGCGCGGCATCATTGGTAACAATTCAAAGAGACGCAAGCTTGCAGGGCTTGCGCTTTGAGACGCAAGCAACAGACGCCTATCAGCTGACACTCTAGATGCCACGTCAATGATTCCTCTTTCGGCTGACGTAGCTGCTTCAGTAATGCCTTCTAAAAAGAAGCTTACCCAGGACTCCCAATCACCCTCAGTTCTGATGGCGCCAAGTAAACGGTAATACTCCATTTGATGTTCTTTTAAGTAAGAGCTTAAATACATCAGAGGCTCTGGTAACAAGCCAAAGTATTCCATCAATGCTGCAATTAATAAGCGGCCAATACGACCATTACCATCTAAGAATGGGTGAATGGTTTCAAACTGGGCATGCGCAAGGGCGATATTTACCAGACGCGGTAGACCATCATCTTCCTTGTGAATAAATTGCTCGAGATTGGCTAGAAGCTGAGGCACTTCATCTGCTGGTGGCGGAACGAACATTACGTTACCCGGCCGCGTGCCACCAATCCAGTTTTGGGATTTACGAAGCTCACCAGGTTGTTTGCCTGTACCCCTTACGCCATTGAGAAGTAGCTGATGGGCGCCACATAAAAGACGAACACTTATGGGTAGACCAGCCTCATCGCGCAAGTTTTCCCTAACAAACCGAAAGGCTTGCATGTAGTTGGTGACCTCTTCAATGTCATCAGCATTCTTAATATCTAAGCCGGCTTCATCATCAAATAAGTCGGTAAGTGTGGCTTGTGTACCTTCAATCTGGGAGGTTAGCAAAGCCTCTTTACGGATGGCGCCATAAAGCAGCCAATCAATCGATGGCACTAAACCTGTTACACCAGATAGGCGCGCCAATGCTAGCTCAGCAGCCTGATTCTGTTCTACATAGCAGGTAGGTGAGAGCGCTGGATCTTTAGGTGGCAGCGGCGCAGGAATAAATGCCTTAACGGGTTCGCTAAGGGTGGTCGTTATAAGGTAGGCACCAGTTATTCGATTCATATTAAAGAGTTCTTTAATGTAAATATGTATATTAAAGTATTCTTTAATAAAGAGTCAAGCTATTAAAACCCCTATTAATTAGCGGTAAAACAATGCTCTAGAAGCATTTAGGTTGACGAAGCTCTTAATCCCTTTAATCCGTAAGCTTCCCAGAAATACCCCCAACCATGTTTTTGACTCTGTTCGATTTTGCTCTGATACCCCCAATAATACCCCCAGCGTATTTGGATACAGCAGAATCTAAAAAGACCACAATGGGCGTACAGCCCTTTATCTAAAAGAAAAACGCCACCCTGGTGGGTGGCGTTAGACTGTTACATACTTCAAAATGGTGGAGTCGGCGGGAATCGAACCCGCGTCCGCAAATCCTCTACAACAAGTTCTACATACTTAGTCATATCATTTAATTTAGCTAGCTAGTCACAGACTGACATGTTCCACGCTGGCGATTCACTAAGTTTTCGAATCATTCCCCGTGACATGAAATGATCTTATCTCTTGTAAATGACCCTGATCTAGCTTTCGCTAGCTGACCCAAGAGAGAATCAGTTCAGGGGCAACCGCAATTAAGCGGCTAGTGCGAAACGTTCGTCGTTTGCAGTTATTACATTCCCATTGATTTACGAGATAACGGGTCCTCGGTATGCCCTTGATGCTTTGTAATCCACGTCGAAACCATGTCGACCCCGGAGTTCATGCATTGGAAGCTCTATTTTAAGGCGCTTGCCCCTAAATTGCTTGTTATCTTTTTATCTCCCTACTGCGGGAAGATGATTTCCATTAATTCTTTTGGGTGGTACACAAGATAATCCGCACCCCAGGCCTCTGGAGGCTCCTCACAGCCGCAGTATCCATAGGCTGCTGCGATCGTCTTCATACCCGCCGCCTTGCCTGCCACGATGTCTCTAATGTCATCACCGACATATACCGATTTAGTTGGGTCAATATTGGCGAGTCTAGCCGCGTGCAAGATAGGTTCAGGATGGGGTTTTGAGTGAGGGGTGGTGTCACCAGAAACTGTTGATGCTGCTCTTTGGCGTAAGCCCATTAACTCAGTTAGGGGATTGGTAAAGCGCTCGCTTTTATTGGTAACAATGCCCCAAGGTAGCTTTGCGCCATCTAATTGATCAAGCAAGTGGTCAATACCATCAAAAATGATGCTGTTGACTATGAGTGCTTTTTCATAATTTGAGAAGAACTCATCTCGAAGCGGAATGAAATCGGGATGATCGGTATCGATCCCAAATGCCCCTTTAATCAGCCCACGAGCCCCTGCCGAAGCACGGGGACGTAATACCTCATATTGCATAGGTGGAAGATTGCGAGCGACGAGAAGTTGGTTAGCAGCTGCGACAAGGTCTGGAGCTGTGTCAGCAAGGGTGCCATCCAGATCAAAAAAGATGCCCTTGTAAGGACTTACTAACCCGCTACTCATTTACGCACAACTATCATATAGTTCACATCCACATCCTCTCCCAATTTGTAGACTTGCGTGATGGGGTTGTATGTCATCCCCTTCATGCCAAGCATTTCTAATCCGGCGTGACGGGTAAATGCGACCAATTCAGAAGGCTTAATGAATTTGGCGTATTCGTGGGTACCTTTGGGGAGTAGTCGCAAGATATATTCAGCGCCAATAATGGCAAATAAGTAGGACTTGGGATTGCGGTTCAGAGTGCTAAAAAAGAGGGTGCCACCTGGTTTACACAGCTTTGCACAGGCACGGACTACAGATGAAGGATCTGGCACATGCTCAAGCATCTCCATACAGGTCACAACGTCATATTGTTCTGGCTCTTCCTCAGCCAGAGCTTCAGCTGAAATAGAGCGATATTTGAGGATGGCGCCTACCTCTAGAGCATGTAACTCAGCGACTTTCAGGGCCTTTTCGGATAAGTCGATGCCACAGGTGTCAGCCCCTGACTGGGCAATCGACTCCGCCAGAATCCCGCCACCGCAACCGACATCTAGAACCTTCTTGCCTTGGAGATCAACAAAAGACTTGATCCAATTCAGGCGTAGGGGGTTGATGGCATGCAAAGGCTTGAATTCGCTTTGGGGATCCCACCAGCGATGGGCTAGGGCACTAAATTTAGCGATTTCAGATTGATCGACGTTCATAGGAATAAATAGCGCGGTAAGCGCGTTGGAATAGATTAATTACGAATATAGCGGAAATAAAAAAGCCCGGCAGAACCGGGCTTTTTTACAAGTAAAGAGAATTACTTAACTGCAGCTGTACCAACAACTTCGATGTCGGTGCGGCGGTTCTTAGCGCGACCTTCAGCAGTTGCATTGCTTGCAACTGGATTGCTCTTGCCTTTTGATTCTGTGTAAATACGGCTACCATCAACACCTTTGCTTACTAAGTAAGCTTTAACTGACTGAGCACGACGCTGGCCAAGAGCCATATTGTATGCATCAGTACCAACGCTATCAGTGTTACCAACAGCAATAATTACTTCCAATTTGATCTTACTTAAGTCTTTAGCAATTTTGTCTAAAGTTGCTTGACCTTCTGCCTTCAATGTTGCTTTATCGAAGTCATAGAGTGTGTCAGCTTGCAATGTGATCTTGCTTTGAGTAACGCTTGAAGCAGGAGCAGCAGCTTTAGGAGCCAGGAAGCCATCGCAACCCTTTGCAGCAGTAGCAGGAGTCCAGCTAGCATCACGCCAGCACAAAGTGCCGTCACCGTTTTTCCAAGATAAACCACTTGAGTTGACCCAGTTGTCAACGTTTTGGGCGGAAGTAGCAGTAGCAGCAACAGAAATTACGCCAGCAAATACCAGTTTTAGGGTTTTGTTCATTTTTAGTCCTCAAAAATCTTTTTTAATTAAAGTCAAACTTAAATGTAATTCGCCCTACTTTGAAGCAAATAACCGCAAAGCGACACATCTCAATTTCGTACAAACTAACAGAATCTTAGCATAGGGGCTATCAGTCATCAAAATGATATTATTTCTAAATGGAACAAGCCGCTAAAGAAACACTACCAATATCCCTAGAAGACGAAATGCGGCGGTCCTATTTGGACTACGCAATGAGCGTCATTGTCGGCAGAGCCCTGCCAGACGTACGTGACGGCCTCAAACCGGTCCATCGCCGGGTCTTATTTGCGATGTATGAATTAAACAACGATTGGAACCGTGCTTACAAAAAATCTGCCCGTATAGTTGGCGATGTGATCGGTAAATACCATCCCCATGGCGATTCTGCGGTGTATGACACCATTGTTCGCATGGCCCAGGACTTCTCCCTGCGCTATATGCTGGTTGACGGGCAGGGTAACTTTGGCTCTGTAGACGGTGATAACGCTGCTGCAATGCGGTATACAGAAATCCGCCTTCGCAAGATCGCCCATGAGTTATTGGCCGATTTGGACAAGGAAACCGTGGATTTCGGGCCAAATTACGACGGTAGCGAGAAAGAACCCCTGATTCTTCCTGCAAAAGTGCCTAATTTGCTGATTAACGGCAGCTCAGGCATTGCTGTGGGTATGGCGACCAATATCCCTCCCCACAACTTGGATGAGGTGGTTACAGCCTGTTTGCACGTATTACACAACCCAGAATGCACGATTGATGAGTTGATTGAGATCATTCCAGCGCCAGATTTCCCGACCGCCGGCATTATTTACGGTGTCCAAGGGGTTCGTGAAGGCTATCGCACCGGCCGTGGTCGTGTGGTGATGCGGGCTAAAACCCACTTTGAGGACCTCGATAAGGGTGCTCGTCAGGCCATCATCGTCGATGAGTTGCCATACCAGGTAAACAAAAAGAACTTGCTCGAGCGTATTGCTGAGTTGGTGAATGAGAAAAAAGTAGAAGGCATTTCTGATTTGCGTGATGAGTCAGACAAGTCAGGTATGCGTGTAGTCATTGAATTAAAGCGCGGTGAAGTACCTGAAGTGGTTCTCAATAATTTGTACAAGAGCACTCAACTGCAAGATAACTTCGGTATGAACATGGTGGCTCTGGTGGACAACCAGCCGCGCCTGTTGAATCTGAAGCAAATGCTGGAGTACTTCTTGCAACATCGTCGCGAAGTAGTGACGCGTCGTACGATTTTTGAATTACGTAAAGCACGCGAGCGTGGCCATGTCTTAGAAGGTTTGGCAGTTGCGTTGGCAAACATTGATGAATTTATTGCCATCATCAAAGCCGCTGCAAACCCAGTAGTTGCTAAGCAAGAATTAATGAGTAAGCCTTGGGACTCTTCCATGGTGCGCGAGATGTTGGCGCGTGCCGAGACAGATACTCCAGGTGGTCGCAATGCCTACCGTCCTGAAGGTTTGTTGTCGGAGTACGGTATGCAAACCACTGGTCTCTATCGTTTATCGGATAGCCAAGCGCAAGAAATTTTGCAGATGCGTTTACAACGCTTGACTGGCCTTGAGCAAGACAAGATCGTCAATGAGTACAAAGATGTGATGGCGGAGATTTCTGATTTGCTCGACTTGCTTGCTAAGCCTGAGCGTGTCACTCAAGTCATTGAGTCTGAGTTGAAGGAAGTGCAAGCCGAGTTTGGTATTGCTGGTGGTGACTCTGGTCGCCGTTCATTTATTGAAATGAATGCAACCGAGTTATTCACAGAAGATTTGATCACGCCACAAGATATGGTGGTCACACTTTCTAATACTGGTTATATGAAGAGCCAGCCTCTGAGTGAATACCGTGCGCAAAAACGTGGCGGTCGTGGCAAGCAAGCTGCAGCTACTAAGAATGAAGATTGGATTGAAACACTCTTCGTTGCGAATACGCATGACATCATTCTGTGCTTCTCTGATCGTGGGCGTATGTATTGGCTCAAAGTGTGGGAAGTTCCACAGGGTAGTCGTAATTCACGCGGCAAGCCAATCGTGAATATGTTCCCCTTGATTGAAGGCGAAAAGATTACGGTGATTCTCCCGATTAAGGGGTATCAAGATGATCATTACGTATTCATGGCAACAAGCTTGGGTACAGTGAAGAAGACGCGTTTGTCTGACTTCTCTAATCCACGTAAGGCCGGAATTATTGCTGTCGATTTAAACGAGAATGACTTCTTAGTTGGTGCAGCGATTACCGATGGTCAGCATGATGTAATGTTGTTCTCCGATGCTGGTAAAGCAGTGCGCTTTGATGAGAATGATGTGCGTCCAATGGGTCGTACAGCGCGCGGTGTACGTGGTATGAACTTAGGTGAAGCTCATCAAGTCATTGCTATGTTGGTTGCCCCAGCTGAAGCTGCTGAAGGCGCTGAAGCGGCTGTTGTTGATGCGAATGGTCTCGCAATTCCGAGTAGCGTACTCACTGCAACTGAAAATGGTTTTGGTAAGCGCACTCCGATTGGTGAATACACCCGTCATGGTCGCGGTACCAAAGGCATGATTGCGATTCAGACAACTGAGCGCAACGGCAAAGTAGTTGCCGCTGCTTTGGTATCTCCTGAGGATCAAATTATGTTGATTACTACTGGCGGTATCTTGGTGCGCACACGTGTTTCAGAGATTCGTGAGATGGGTCGCGCCACACAAGGCGTCACCTTAATTAACGTCGATGAGGGCACTCGCTTGTCTGGCTTGCAGCGTATTGCTGAAAGCGATTCTGATGATGAGAATGATTTGGATGATGGTGAAGACGGTGAGGGTGGAAATGTTTCCGCTGATCCAGCGCTTGGTTCCAATTCTACTGAAGCTGGCGATGCCTAATTGGCATCCATATAAGGTCAATTAACTCATCATGACGTTTGACCGCCGCATTTTCAATTTCGCTGCGGGGCCTGCTACCCTGCCTGAAGAGGTATTAAAGCAGGCTGCTGTAGAGATGTTGAATTGGCGGGGCTTGGGTGCCAGCGTCATGGAAGTGAGTCATCGGGGCAAAGAGTTCATGGCCCTGTATGAGGAAGTGCTGCAAGACTTACGCACTCTCATGGGTATTCCGGATTCCTATGAAATATTGATGCTTCAAGGTGGTGGCTTGGGTCAGAATGCTGCCATCCCTATGAACCTGATGCCTTTAGCCAAAAATGGTCCCAAGGCAGATTTTTTAGTAACTGGTATTTGGTCAGAAAAGTCGTATAAAGAAGCGGACAAGTATGGTGTTGCTCATTTGGCAGCCTCTTCTGCGACTGAAAAATTCAACACGATTCCAGATCGTTCTAGTTGGCAGCTATCAGATGATGCTGCTTACGTTCATTATTGTGCGAATGAAACTATTGGCGGCGTAGAGTTTCCAGCTGTACCTGATGTCAATGGCAAGCTCTTGGTTGCCGATATTTCTAGCAATATCCTTTCTAGAGAAATCGACATCACAAAGTGTGGCGTTTGGTTTGGTGGCGCACAAAAAAATATTGGCCCATCCGGTGTAACCATTGTGATCGTACGCAAAGACTTGATGGGGCACAGTATGAAAATTACACCATCGATTTGGGATTGGTCTAAACAGGCAGTTACTGACTCCATGTTGAATACGCCGCCTACTTTCTCGATTTATATGGCTGGACTAGGATTTAAGTGGTTACTCAAGCAGGGCGGTGTAAAAGCGATTGAGAAGCGCAATCAAGAAAAAGCAGACTTGCTCTATAACTTCCTAGATCAGAGTAGCTTGTATGAGAGCCGCGTTACCAAAGAATATCGTTCCAGAATGAATGTCACATTCTTTTTGAAGGATGAGAACTTAAATGCCCAGTTCCTGGAGCAATCCAATGCAGCAGGCTTAGTTGCCTTGCGCGGTCATAAGGCGGCAGGAGGTATGCGCGCTAGTATTTACAACGCAATGCCACTAGAGGGCGTCAAGGCCTTGGTGGAATTTATGCGTGACTTTGAAAGGCGTGCCTAATGAGCTCCAAAGACCAGAGTACTGAAGAACAGCGTCTAGCGCCAATCCGCGACAAGATTGATGCACTGGATGCGCAGATTTTAGATTTGTTATCACAGCGTGCAAAAGCTGCTCAAGAGGTCGGTCACATTAAGGGTGGGTTTTCATCACCTGTGTTTAGGCCGGAGCGTGAACGTCAAGTTGTCGCTCGCTTACAGGAACTCAGCAAGGGCCCACTTCTATCTGATGGTATCGCCGCAATTTGGAGTGAAGTGATGTCTGCTTGTCGCGCTTTAGAGGCTCGTCAGACGATTGCCTACCTTGGGCCAGTAGGAACTTTTTCAGAGCAAGCAGCACAAACCTATTTTGGCCACTCGATTGCCGGTCTTCCTTGCAACAGCTTGGATGAAGTATTTAAGGCGGTAGAGAAGGGCGCAGCGCAGTTTGGTGTTGTGCCCGTAGAAAATTCTAGCGAGGGTGCCATCTCTCGCACTCTAGATTTACTTCTGGATTCTCCGATGCGGATTAGTGGTGAAGTGGTGCTGCCTATTCGCCACCATCTTCTCACTAAGAGTGGGAGCTTAGATGGTGTGACCACGGTTTGTGCCCACGCTCAGGCCTTAGCGCAATGTCAGCAATGGTTGAGTTTGCATGCTCCCCAATTAAAGCGTCAGGCAGTGAGCAGTAATGCAGAGGCTGCTCGTATGGCTGCCAATGATCCGACTTTGGCAGCGATTGCTGGAGACCCCGCGCAAGAAGCTTATGGATTGCAGGCGGTAGCTGCACAGATTCAGGATGATCCACAAAACCGTACCCGTTTTGTGGTGGTCGGTACTTACGAGTGTCAACCTACTGGCAAAGATCAAACATCTTTGGTGCTTTCAGTAGATAACCAACCAGGTGCCGTGCATCGTTTATTGGAGCCTTTGGCTAAGCATGGTGTTTCCATGAATCGCTTTGAATCTCGCCCTGCTCGCAAGGGAACTTGGGAGTACCACTTCTATATTGATGTAGCGGGACACGCTGAAGACACAAAAGTAGCCAAAGCATTGGAAGAGTTAAAAACGACAGCTGCTTTTTATAAAAACCTTGGCTCATATCCTCACTCAGCATGACATCAAAATCTAATATCGGTTTAAAGCATATTCATGCGATAGCACCCTATGTCGGCGGGCGACCGATTAGCGAAGTTGCGCGTGAGTATGGCCTTGATGAAAACAAGATTGTGAAACTCGCGTCTAATGAAAATCCTTTGGGTATGCCAAAGTCGGCACAAGACGCGATGCTCAAGGCTGCTAGTGACTTGGGTCGCTATCCAGACTCCAATGGTTTTGAATTAAAGCATGTTTTGTCAGCGCGTTTAGGCGTTCCAGCAGATTGGATCACCTTGGGCAATGGCAGTAACGACATTTTGGAGTTGGCTGCACGCGCAGTAGCTCAAGCTGGCGACGAGGTGATTTTCTCTAAACATGCCTTCGCGGTTTATCCATTAGCAACACAAGCTGTTGGCGCTAAGGCGATTGAAGTGGCTGCAACTGCAATGTATGGTCATGACCTGCCTGCCATGCTGCAAGCAATTAAAGCCTCAGGTGATAAAGCCAAGTTGGTGTTTGTGGCCAACCCAAATAATCCAACCGGTAGCTACTTAACGGCTAGGGAGATCGAAGGGTTCTTAATGGCTATACCTGCTCATGTGGTGGTTGTATTGGATGAAGCTTATAACGAGTACCTCACCCCGGAGCAGCGCTACGACGCGATTGCTTGGGTGAAGCGCTTCCCAAATATGATCTTGTCGCGTAGCTTTTCTAAAGCATATGGCTTAGCAGGTTTACGAATCGGATATGGCGTGGCTCAGCCTGCCTTGACCGATTTACTCAATCGCATCCGTCAGCCATTTAACGTCAATAGCCTGGCGCAAGCAGCAGCTATCGCAGCATTTCAGGATTCCGCTTTCTTACAGCAAGGCTTTGAATTGAATCGCGCTGGTTTAGTTCAGCTGACGCAAGCATTTAATGCGCTTGGCTTAACTTACCTTCCTTCAGCTGGCAACTTTGTGTTGGTGAGGGTGGGTGAGGATGATGGCGCTGGTGCTCGCATTAATTTAGAGTTGCTTAAGCGCGGCATTATTGTGCGCCCCGTCGGCAATTACGGTTTGCCACAATGGTTACGTATCTCTATCGGTTTATCCGAAGAGAACGCAGCCTTTATTGCCGCCCTTAAAGATATTTTGGCGCAGCAGTAATTCAATGCTAATTAGACAAATCCCATAAGCCAATGGCCATTATTAATCCATCTAGTAATTACGGTACCGTCGCGATTGTTGGTGTTGGTCTCATTGGCGCTTCCTTAGGTCTAGCATTAAAAAAAGCGGGCGTGGTCAATCAGGTATTGGGGGTCGGCCGTAGCGCACCGAATCTAGATCAAGCGCTCAAGATGGGTGCTATAGATGCTGTAGTTGACTTAGTTGAGGCCGCTAAGCAAGCTGACGTGATGGTGTTGTGCATGCCAGTGGCCCAGATGCGTGCAGCCTTTGAAACCATCGAGCCTCATCTCGAACCCAGAACAATGATTACCGATGCGGGCAGCACTAAGAGCGATGTGATTTTGGCTGCCAAAGAAGTCTTGGGTAAAAAAGCTTGTCAGTTTGTACCGGCACATCCGATTGCAGGTGGTGCGCAACATGGTGCTAGCGCTGCGAAAGCGGATTTATTTGAAGGCAAGCAAACGATTCTTTGCCCCCTACAAGAAAACTCTCCACAAGATACCGATTTAATCGAAGGATTTTGGCAGTCAGTTGGCTCTGTTATTAAAAAGATTTCTTGTGTGCAGCATGATGCGATCTATGCAGCAGTCTCTCATTTACCGCATCTCTTGTCTTATGCATTAATGGCCAGTGTTGTGAACTCAGAAGACGCCGATCAAAAGCTCAGCCATGTGGGCGCAGGCTTTAAAGATTTCACACGCATTGCAGCTTCGAGTCCAGAGATGTGGCGTGATATTTGTTTGGGTAATCGCAGCGCAGTTCTCAAAGAGCTTGATCAATATTTACTCATCGTGACCCATATGCGTAAATTGATTGCTGAGAATGATGGTGCTGGCTTAGAGAAGTTATTCAACAAGGCTAGCAAAGCACGCCAAGATTTGGATGGGCTTTGATGAGTGGCTTGCCAGATATCAAAATTGGACCATTCAAGCGAGCGCAAGGCTCGATAGTCTTGCCAGGCTCTAAGAGCATTTCTAATCGAGCTTTATTGCTGGCCGCCTTATCTTCAGGCACAACAACCCTCAAGAATTTACTAGATGCTGACGATACTCAGGTGATGCGTCATGCGCTTCGCCAATTGGGTTTGTCTGTAACTGATCAAGCTGACAAAGTCTGTGTGGTTGAGGGATGTGGCGGTAAGTTCCCTATCCAAAATGCAGATCTCTTTATGGGTAATGCGGGTACAGCTATTCGTCCATTAACGGCAGCTCTTGCAATGCATGGTGGTCACTATCGTTTATCTGGCGTACCTCGTATGCATGAGCGTCCGATTCGCGATTTAGTGGACGGTTTGCGCCAAGTGGGTGCAAAGATTGATTACGAATTACAAGAAGGTTATCCGCCGATCAAGATTCTTGCTGCTGATATTGAAATTAAAGATGTAGTGAAGGTACGCGGCGATGTCTCTAGCCAATTCCTAACTGCCTTGTTGATGGCCTTGCCTTTGGTAGCAAAAGAGCCCGTCAAGATTGAGGTCATTGGTGAGTTGATTTCTCGTCCTTATATCGACATCACGCTCAAGCTGATGGCGCGCTTTGGTGTGAAGGTAGCTTGCCCTGATGCCCAGTCGTTTGTGATTCCCGCCAAGACCTCTGAGGCGGTATATCAAAGTCCTGGAGTGCTTTCTGTTGAAGGCGACGCATCGTCTGCTTCTTACTTCTTAGCACTTGGTGCGATTGGTGGTGGACCAGTGCGTGTCTTAGGTGTTGGAAGTGAAAGTATTCAGGGTGATGTGGCTTTTGCTGATGCGCTCGCTTTAATGGGTGCGAAGATTTCATCGGGCGAAGATTGGATTGAGGTTGCTGGCGTTCAGAATGCTAATGGCAAGCTCAATGGCATCACGATCGATTGCACGGAGATTCCGGATGCAGCGATGACTTTAGCTGTTGCCGCTTTGTTTGCCGAAGGCCCTACGCGCTTGAACAATATTGCGAGCTGGCGCGTGAAAGAAACTGATCGTATTGCGGCAATGGCAAAAGAGCTGAAAAAAGTTGGGGCTCTCGTTGAGGAGGGTGCTGACTATATCGTGGTGCGAGCTCCTCAATCGACCGCTGACTGGAAGTCTCCTGCAGAGGGCATCGATACTTATGATGACCATCGCATGGCCATGTGTTTCTCTTTGGCTGCTTTTGGTCCTAATCCCCTCAATATCAATGATCCCAATTGCGTTGCTAAAACCTTCCCCACTTACTTTGCTGAATTCGCAAAGATTGTTTCCTAAAAGTTTTTTTGATGAATCTGCCTCCAGTCATTGCCATTGATGGACCTACCGCCTCTGGAAAAGGCACGGTTGCCTCCTTGGTGGCTCAAAAGCTGGGCTTTCATTATCTGGATAGTGGAGCGCTCTACCGGCTTGTTGCTCTTGGGAGTGAAAAAGCATCTGTTGATCCTCAAAATGGCCTGGAATTGGGTTTTTTGGCCAAAAAACTGGTGATTTCGTTCAAAAATGGCCAAATTCTGCTCAATTCTGAAAATGTGACGGATGCGATTCGCACAGAAAGTATTGGTTTGCGTGCTTCTGCAATAGCGGTGCATCCTGAAGTTAGGCAGGCCTTAGTGGCTGTTCAGCATGGTTTTAGGCTTGCCCCAGGCTTGGTTGCTGATGGTCGCGATATGGCCAGCGTGATATTCCCAGATGCAGTTTTGAAGATTTTCCTTACTGCGACAGCCCAAGCTAGAGCTGAACGTCGGTATAAGCAATTGATAGCTAAGGGAATTTCTGCTAAACTAGAAAACTTGTTGCATGATTTGCAAGAGCGCGATGCCAGAGACAGTAGTCGAGGCGCCGCACCTTTGTTAGTCGCAGACGGCGCCAAAGTGCTAGAAACATCGGATTTATCGATAGATCAAGCAGTTAAGACGGTTTTGGATTGGTATCAATCAAAAACAGCTTAATTTTTGGTGAGCAGTAAATAGCAGTAGAAGTTGTTTTGGCGTCTTAAGGAACTCTACAACGCGATTATCTAATTTAGCGTGTTTCTTGGGGCTTTTTTAACCTAACCCGTCAGGCCTTCTGGCGGCACAAAGTGAATATATAAATGTCTGAATCATTTGCAGAGCTATTTGAAGAATCATTAACCCGATCGAATATGAAGACCGGCCAAGTTATTTCGGCTGAAGTACTTCGCATCGACCATAACTTCGTCGTTGTTAACGCTGGATTGAAATCCGAAGCGTTTATTCCTGTTGAAGAATTCCATAACGACGCTGGCGAGATTGAAGTAGCTCCTGGCGATTTCGTTTCTGTTGCTATTGACGCTCTAGAGAACGGCTATGGCGACACCATCCTTTCCCGTGATAAAGCGAAACGCTTGGCATCATGGATGAACTTGGAAAAAGCGCTTGAGCAAGCTGAGATCGTTACCGGTACTGTTACTGGTAAGGTTAAAGGCGGCTTGACAGTGATGGTTAACGGTATCCGTGCATTCTTGCCTGGATCACTCGTTGATACACGCCCAATCAAAGACACCAGCCCTTACGAAGGTAAGACGATGGAGTTCAAGGTTATCAAGCTTGACCGTAAGCGTAACAACGTAGTGTTGTCACGTCGTGCGGTTGTTGAAGCTAGCCAAGGTGAAGAGCGTGCTAAGTTGATGTCTAACCTTAAAGAAGGTAGCGTTGTTCAAGGTATCGTTAAGAATATTACTGACTACGGCGCGTTCGTGGACCTCGGTGGTATCGACGGCCTCTTGCACATTACCGATTTGGCATGGCGTCGTGTGCGTCACCCAAGCGAGATGTTGACTGTTGGTCAAGAAGTTACCGCAAAGATTTTGAAGTTCGATCAAGAAAAGAACCGTGTTTCACTCGGCGTGAAACAACTTGGTGATGATCCATGGGTTGGTATCGCTCGTCGTTACCCGCCAAACACCCGTTTATTCGGTAAGGTAACCAACCTGACTGATTACGGCGCGTTCGTAGAAATCGAATCTGGTATCGAAGGTTTGGTACACGTTTCTGAAATGGACTGGACTAACAAGAACGTTGCTCCAAGCAAAGCTACTGCATTAGGAACTGAAGTTGAAGTGATGGTTCTGGATATTGATGAAGACAAGCGTCGTATCAGCTTGGGTATCAAGCAGTGCAAAGCAAATCCATGGGAAGAGTTTTCACGTGGACAACAAAAAGGCGACAAGTTAACTGGTGCAATCAAGTCTATTACTGACTTTGGTGTGTTTATTGGCTTGCCTGGCGGTATCGATGGTTTAGTTCACCTCTCAGACATTTCTTGGAATGAGCCAGGTGAAGAAGCTGTTAAGAAATACAAAAAAGGCGATGAAGTTGAAGCTACTGTATTGGCCATTGATGTTGAGAAAGAGCGTATCTCTCTCGGTATCAAGCAATTGTCTGGTGACCCATTCAATAACTACACATCCGTAAGCGACAAGGGTAGCCTTGTAACTGGTACTGTGAAAGCTGTTGATGCTAAGGGTGCGACCATTCACTTGGCTGATGAAGTTGAAGCTTACTTGCGTGCTTCTGAGATCTCAACAGATCGCGTTGAAGATGCACGCAATGTATTGAAAGAAGGCGATAGCGTAACTGCAATGATCATTAATATTGATCGCAAGTCACGTGTAATCAATCTTTCAATCAAAGCTAAAGACAGCTCTGACCAACAAGATGCTATGAGCAAGCTCCAAGGTGATGCGCAGTCCGGCACAACCAATTTGGGCGCTTTGTTAAAAGCAAAAATGGACAATCAAGGCTAAATCAATATCGCCGCTTTCCACTAGGGGAGCGGCGGTTTTTTATTGATAGATATGTCAGATCAAGAGCAACAAGCAATTACTCGCTCCGAACTCGTGGAGAGCTTGGCGGAACAGTTCCCCCAGCTATTACCTAGAGATGTGGAGTTGGCAGTAAAAACATTGCTAGACACCATGACTCATGCTTTGGCCGAAGGCAAGCGAATTGAGTTACGCGGTGTGGGTAGCTTTGTTTTGCATCACCGTCCTGCGCGCACTGGTCGCAACCCAAAATCTGGTGAGAAGGTATTAATCCCAGAAAAGCGTGTGCCCCATTTCAAGCCAGGTAAAGAATTGCGTGAGCGCGTTGATTACAAGCCTCTGAAGCAGGTGAGCCCTAAAGAGGGTTCTGGTGCCTAGTCACATAGCGCATATTCAGTGGTCCATTCGGACCATTTTTTTATTTAAATTCTGCACAGCATGATTCAGATTGCAACCTCCTGGCTGTTGTTAATACCAGTCATGTTTGGCATTGGTTGGTTAGCTAGTCGCTGGGATCTGCGTCTTGAGAATCGGATGGATGAGCGTGAGCGTATGCGTCAGCAGCGTTCAACCTTTAAAGGCTTAAGTCTCTTATTAAATGAGCAGCCTGATCAGGCAATTGAAACCTTAGTCAAGATCGCTCAGCTTGATCCCGAAACAATCGATCTTCACTTTGCTTTAGGTAATTTATTCCGTCGCCGTGGTGAAACTGAGCGGGCGATTCGGGTTCACCAACACCTGGCTAATCGCGATGACCTAAAGCCACGTGATCGAGATCATGCTGCCTATGAACTAGGCCGTGATTTTCTACGTGCTGGTCTATTAGATCGCGCCGAAGCATCATTAAATCGCGTGGGTGAAGGCAAGTTTGCAGCGCCTGCAAAAGAGAGTCTGCTGGAGATGTACCAGATTGAGCGGGACTGGAAAAAAGCCATCATTGCTGCAAGCGAGCTCGAGGCCTTGCAAGGAAAGTCACATCACACCGAGATTGCACAGTTTCATTGTGAGCTTGGTCAAGAAGCATTGCGTCGCAAAGATTTGCCGGCGGTTGAGCAGTCTGTTCAGTTGGCATTACAAGCGGTTCCTCACCATGCACGTGGACTTATTTTGCAGGGTGATTATCTAATTGCTATGGACCGCCCAGCTCAAGCAATCGAGGTATGGGCAGTCATTGCTAAAACACATCCTGCTTATATGCATTTGCTTGCAGATCGCTGGATGGCAGCACATACTTCGCTAAATAAAGCTGATGAAGGTTTAAGTGCGCTTTGCGAGTTATTAAAAACCCAAGCCTCTGGTGAGTTACTCGATATTGTGCAAAAGCATATGACCCAAATTCGTGGGGCTCAAGCTGCTGAGGTGATGCTAGTTGAAGTGATGCAACACTCACCAAGTTTGAGTGCGCTCTCAAAATTGGCGGAGACCCGTTTGGCATTAGCTGAGAGCAATGGCACGCCAGAGAGAGTGTCTGATTTACAGGCAACATTGAGTTTATTGAAGCAGCGTACGACCAGTTTGGCCCGTTATACCTGTGGTAACTGTGGTTTTCGCGCGCGACGTTTTTACTGGCAATGTCCGGGTTGTAATCATTGGGAGGCATACTCCCCAAGACGTAGCGAAGGTTCCGTGTCTAGCGGTCCATCGATGTAAATGAACTAAATAAGTTAATTAAACCGTCATCAAATAGTATTTTAATGATGGTATAGAAACCATAGCGATTTGGAGATACCTTGAAAGTTACTATCATCGGCAGCGGTTACGTAGGTCTTGTCACCGGCGCTTGCTTAGCAGAGCAGGGTAATAATGTCTTTTGTGTAGACGTAGATTCTAAAAAGATTGAGATCCTCAACTCAGGCGGTGTTCCCATTTATGAGCCAGGCCTCAAAGAGATGATTGAGCGCAATCGCGCTGCTGGCCGCCTGCAGTTCTCTACCGATATTGCTGCCTCAGTTGCTCATGGCGACATTCAGTTTATTGCTGTTGGCACCCCTCCAGATGAAGATGGCTCTGCTGATTTGCAATACGTTGTAGCAGCCGCTCGCAATATTGGTCGTCATATGAGTACTCCTAAAGTTATCGTCGATAAGTCGACTGTGCCGGTGGGAACTGCTGATAAGGTGTCAGCTGCTATTACCGAAGAGCTCAATAAAAGAGGTCTCTCACCAGAGCTTTGTTCAGTAGTTTCCAACCCAGAGTTCCTCAAAGAAGGTGCCGCTGTAGAAGACTTCATGCGCCCGGATCGCATTGTGATTGGTACGCAAAATACTCCAGCAGGTCTGCGCGCTAAAGAGCAAATGCGCAAACTGTATGCCCCATTTAATCGCCATCATGAGCGCACCTATTATATGGATGTGAAGAGTGCTGAGCTCACCAAATATGCAGCCAATGCCATGTTAGCTACCCGCATCTCTTTTATGAATGAGTTAGCCAATCTGGCTGACTTAGTCGGTGCTGATATTGAAGCAGTACGCCAAGGCATTGGTTCAGACTCTCGCATTGGTTATGGCTTTTTGTACTCTGGTACTGGATATGGTGGCTCTTGCTTTCCCAAGGATGTTTCAGCCTTATCTAAAACTGCTATTGAGCATGGACGTGATCTGAAAATCCTAGATGCTGTCGAAGCAGTGAACGAAGCTCAAAAGTACATCCTTGTAGAGAAGATTGAAAAACGCTTTGGTAAAAATCTGGCTGGCAAGAAGTTTGCTATGTGGGGCTTGGCATTTAAGCCAAACACTGACGATATGCGTGAAGCCCCCAGTCGAGTCATTATTCAGGAGCTGGTTAAGCGGGGTGCCCAAGTAGTAGCTCATGACCCAGTAGCGATGCCAGAAACTAAACATTGTCTTGAAGTGGACTTCAAAGGCAATCCAGAAGGTCTCAAGCAAGTGTCTTTGGTAGATGATCCGATGGCGGCCACCCAAGGTGCCGATGCCCTAGTAATAGTAACCGAGTGGAAAGCCTTCCGTAGCCCGGACTTTGATCTTCTCAAAGCCAAACTGAAGAACCCTATCATCTTTGATGGCCGTAATCTGTATGAGCCACAAGCTATGCAAGAATTAGGTATTGAGTACCAAGGTATTGGTCGTCATAATTAATTAGCAGTACAAAAAGAATTCCTTAGAGAGATTAGTTACATCGTGGAAAAAGCTAACCGAGAACAATTTTCTAAAGCCCGCTTATTGGTAGTGGGTGATGTCATGCTTGATCGCTATTGGTTTGGCGATACGAGTCGAATTTCTCCTGAGGCGCCTGTGCCGGTAGTTCAGGTAGGTAAGATTGATGAGCGTTTAGGTGGCGCTGCCAACGTGGCTCGTAACGTAGCCGCTCTTGGTGCCAAGACCACGATTTTGGGTGTGATTGGTGATGATGAGGCAGGGCGACGCGTTACAGATCTCTTGAAATCTAGTGGTGTGAATAGTCAATTAGAGATTGATAGCAAAGTGCCGACGACTGTGAAGCTACGCGTCATCGCAAGACAACAGCAATTGATTCGCTTGGACTTCGAGGAAGCTCCAAGTGAGGCAGCTTTGGCCCACAAACTCGAGCGTTATGAGAAGTTAGTTGGTGATGCTGATGTGGTGATTTTGTCTGACTACGGCAAGGGTTCATTAGGTCAAGTAACTTTGATGATTGAGCAGGCTCGCGCTCAAAAGAAAATGATCCTAGTCGATCCTAAGGGTGACGACTACGCTAAATATCGTGGCGCTACTGTGCTCACTCCAAATCGTAGCGAGCTCCGCCAAGTTGTGGGTAAATGGACCAGTGAAGAGGATCTCACCAAGAGAGCGCAAGATCTCAGAAAGTCATTAAACCTAGAAGCGCTTCTTCTCACTCGTTCCGAGGAGGGTATGAGCTTATTTACCGATGCTGGTGTGAGCCATGTAAAGGCGCAGGCACGTGAAGTATTTGATGTATCAGGCGCGGGCGATACCGTTATAGGTACGCTAGCAGTCGCATTAGCAGCTGGCTGGCCACTGGAAAGGGCGATGGCTTTGGCTAATCGGGCTGGTGGTATTGTGGTTGGTAAGTTGGGTACTGCCACTGTTACTTCTGAGGAATTGCAATGACGATTATCGTAACCGGCGCTGCTGGGTTTATTGGTGCCAATATTGTTCAAGCGCTCAATGCGCGTGGTGAGAAAAATATTATTGCAGTTGATGATTTACGCCCGGCTGATAAATATCGCAATCTAGCAGATCTAGACATCATTGATTACCTTGATAAAGACGATTTTCTGAAGGCATTTAGAAGCGGTCGCCTTGGTAAAGTGAGGGCAGTCTTTCATGAAGGGGCTTGCTCCGATACGATGGAAACGGACGGCATCTTCATGATGGCGAATAATTTCCGTTACACCATGGATTTACTCGATATCTGCACAGAACAAAAAGTACAACTACTCTACGCCTCTTCAGCGGCAACCTATGGTGGTTCTGATGTGTTTGTAGAGAGTCGTGAGCACGAAAAGCCGTTGAATATTTATGGCTATTCTAAGTTTCTATTTGATCAAGTGATGCGCAAGCGCTTTACTGAAAAAGCCAATACTGCACAAGTAGTTGGTTTCCGCTACTTCAATGTCTACGGTCCACGTGAATCACATAAAGGTCGCATGGCTTCAGTGGCATTCCACCAATATCACCAGTACAAAGCCAACGGCAAAGTTAAGCTCTTTGGTGAATATGGTGGCTATGGCGCAGGGGAGCAAAGCCGTGACTTTGTATCAGTGGAAGATGTGGTGAAGGTAAATTTATATTTCTTGGATCATCCAGAAATCAGCGGTATCTTTAATCTCGGCAGTGGCCGTGCACAACCATTTAATGATGTTGCTCATGCGGTAGCCAATGCTATGCGTAAAATTGATAATGCCAACCCTGCGAGCCTAGAAGAGTTGGTTAAAGAAAAGGCGATTGAGTATATTCCTTTCCCAGATGCACTCAAAGGTAAGTACCAGTGCTTCACGCAAGCAGATTTAACTAAGCTGCGTGCTGCTGGATACTCAGAACCCTTCCTCAATGTGGAGCAGGGTGTCAGTCGTTATGTTGCTTGGCTATCAGCCAATGCGGATTTTTTGGCAAGCCCACTTTAGGAAGCTAAAAGCAGTCAACCGACTGAATCTTTATTCGTTGTAACTAATCCACTTGTACTTTGTGCGGGTGGATTTTTTATTAACTGATGGAGATTAAATGAATCAATTATTAAAGTCTTTAGTATTTTCAGTATTTGTAGCTGTCTCAGGTTTAGCTGCTGCCTCGCCAATCAATGTGAATACTGCAACCCAGTCTGAACTAGAAAGCATCAAAGGAATTGGGCCGTCTAAGGCGAAAACAATTATTGCCGAACGATTAGATGGTGGGCATTTTCAGGATGCCAATGACCTCCAAAAACGGGTGCGCGGCATTGGTATGAGATCCGTAGAAAAGATGGTGGATAACGGCTTAACTATTGAGGCGCCAAGTTCTTTTCGTGAACCGCATGGCCGCACCAATAAAGAGGGCCCCAAGGCTAGCAGACGTGGTTCACGCAGTCAAAGTGGTGCGCGCCATCATTCGGATCGTGCGGAACCAAGTCGCCGAAATTAAACCCTTTTACGTCTAGCCTAGCTTATGGCTAAAATGGTTTCATGAACATACCCTCTTACTTAACTATTTCACAGACCGTGGGCAATACACCCCTGGTTCGTTTGCAACGCATTCCGGGCGCTGAAAACGACTCCAAAAATAATCTGATCTTAGGAAAGTTAGAGGGTAACAATCCAGCGGGGTCGGTAAAAGACCGACCTGCGCTGTCGATGATCCTGCGCGCACAAGAGCGTGGCGAAATTAAACCTGGCGACACCCTGATTGAAGCTACCAGCGGTAACACTGGCATTGCTTTGGCAATGACTGCTGCAATGTTAGGCTACAAGATGGTCTTGGTGATGCCTGAAAACCAAAGTATTGAACGTCGACAAAGTATGGCTGCCTATGGAGCGGAACTCATTCTGACAGCAGCTTCTGGTGGCATGGAATTTGCGCGTGACTATGCATCGCAATTACAGAAGGAAGGTCGTGGCAGATTATTGGATCAATTTGCAAATCCAGATAATCCACGTGCTCACATTGAGACAACTGGCCCAGAAATCTGGCGCGATACCCATGGTCAGGTGACGCACTTTGTCTCATCGATGGGTACTACTGGAACCATTACCGGAGTCTCCACTTATTTAAAAACCATGAACCCCAATATCCAGATTATTGGCGCGCAACCAGAAGAGGGTTCGCAGATTCCAGGTATCCGTAAATGGGCTCCAGAGTATCTGCCTAAAATTTACCAAGGCGATAGGGTTGATCGTATTGAGTATGTAAGCCAAGCAGATGCCGAAGAAATGGCGCGTCGTCTTGCGGCCCAAGAGGGTATCTTCTGCGGCATTTCAGCTGGCGGTGCTTTGGTAGTTGCCTTGCGAATCGCTCGCCAGGTAGAAAACGCCACGATTGTCTTTATCGTTTGCGACCGTGGTGATCGCTATCTATCTACTGGAGTTTTTCCGGCGTAAGACATTCAAACTTCAGTATTAAGTCTGCTTTGGTTTTTTCTTATTGGCAGTTTTCTTAGGTTTGGGTTTTACTGATTCACTCGCCTTTGTTTCAGATTTTGTTTTAGGTGTACTGACCGGTACTACGCTTTGGTTCTTGTAGCCCAGAGCTTCTGCAAACTCTGCAACACTTTGCGCGTAAAAGTAACTGCGGTTGTATTGCACAATCGTCAGGAAGTTATTTAAGCCAACAACATAGCGTACCTGATCGTTATCATCTTTATCGGGGTAAGGCAGGTCAACAATGAGAGCCTTACTTTGTGGTTCAACGCCACCAGACTGAAGGTCGCCTCGCTCATTGGTGAGAATACCTTTTGTAATGAGTTCTTGAATAGAGTATTTGAGTTGAGGCTCACCATCAGCTAGCATTCCTGCTTCGCTGATCGCCGCTTCCTGTACCGGGAAGTAAATGGGCATACCAGGCTGCCAACCATGTTTTTTCATGAAATTGCCCACACTAGCGATAGCATCTTTAGGGCTTTGCTTAAGGTCAATGCGGCCATCCCCATCGCCATCCACCGCAAAGTTACGGATGCTGCCAGGCATAAATTGCGGCAAGCCAATGGCGCCTGCATAAGAGCTATTTTGATTGAGGCAGCTATTAAAGCGAGATGGACTCAAGCCTTGATTGCTATTATTTGCCGGCAAGCTGCCACCGCCCTCAGTCCAGCACATGAGGACGAGTTCTTGAAGCTGATCTTTAAATAGTTGCTCTCTGCTTGCTTTATTGGGGGTATCGGGATAGCTGAAGGCTAAGGTAGAAAGCACGTCCTTAACTCGAAAATTGCCAGTTTGACGGCCATAGATGGTTTCAATACCAATAATGGAGACAATGACTTCAGCTGGAACTCCAGATTCTTGTTCAACTTTACTTAAGAATGCTTGGTTTTGCTCCCAAAAAGCCTTGCCAGCCTTCAGGCGAACTGGCTCAATAAAGCGCTTGCGATAGGCCACCCAATTCTTTTTGAAGTTGCCAGACGGGGGTAATACCAATTTGCGTATGGACGGAATTGTTTTAGCATCTAAGAAGCCCGCTTCCAGAATGGCTTGAGGGATTCCCTGGGTTTGAGCAATTTGAGTAATTAATTGGTTGAGACTTTGGCTAAAACGGACTTCTATCGCAACATCCTCAGACTGGTTTACGATAGTCTCTGTAGGACTTGCTTGCTGAATAGGGGTACTGGAACAAGCGCCAAGTAGTAGCACTATTAATAGTGTTGAAGCAAGGTAGAAGACACGAAAATTCATGGATATAAGGATGGGTTTTTGAAGAGTTGGCAGATTTAATTAAATTATAAAAACTATAGTTTTGCTATTGAGGATTTCCAGCAATGACAACAGGATACATAACTCACCCCGATTTTCTGAAACATGAGATGGGTAGCCATCATCCTGAGTGTCCGGAGCGTATTCAGGCAATCAATGATCAATTAATTCGAAGTGGCATTGATCGCTTTCTACACCACCTCGATGCCCCTTTGGCAACTGAAGAGCAGCTAGAGTTAGTTCATAGCCCAGATCACGTTGCCTTTGTTAAAGAGCGCTCACCAGCGAGCGGCTACTTTATGCTCGATGGTGACACCATCATGAACCCCCATACTTGGAGTGCTGCGCTACGTGCGGCCGGTGCTGCTATTGCGGGTGTTGATGCGGTAATGAAGGGTGAGGTTGAAAACGTGTTTTGCGCAGTTCGTCCCCCCGGACACCATGCAGAGCCAACCCGCTCGATGGGATTTTGTGTTTTTGATAACGTTGCCGTAGCAGCGCGATATGCAATAGAGACATACGGTATTGAGCGCGTGGCCATCATTGATTTCGATGTTCACCACGGCAATGGTACTGAAGCAGCATTTTTTAATGACCCTAATGTACTCATGTGCAGTTTCTTTCAGCATCCGTTTTATCCATACAGCGGCTTAGATAGAGCAAGTAATATGGTGAATGTTCCGCTTCCAGCATCTACGCGTGGTGATGTGGTGCGCTCCATAGTGGAAGAGCAATGGCTGCCACGTCTTCGGGACTTTGAGCCTGAACTCATTATCATTTCTGCAGGTTTTGATGCTCATCGTGAAGATGACTTGGGTCAGATGGGTTTGGTAGAAGATGACTACGCCTGGATTACCAAACAGTTAAAAGGCGTTGCAAGCCAATATGCTCAGGGTCGTATCGTCAGCTGCCTGGAGGGTGGTTATAACCTTTCTGCTTTGGGCCGTAGCGTGGTGGCGCATGTCAAAGCTCTTGCTGATATTTAATTGCAGTCAGACTCCAGAAATCTAGAAGCAGAGAAGATCCATATCCAAGGAACGCATGGCTAATATTTTTGAGCAGGGCTTAGAGCGCAATCCTGCAAACTTCACTCCGATTACCCCTTTATTGTTTCTGGAGCGATCCGCCCAAGTCTACCCAGATCGCTTGGCGGTCATTCATGGCAAGCTGCGTCAGACTTGGGGTCAGACTTATGAGCGCTGTATTCGCTTGGCAAGCGCCTTGCAAAAACACGGTATTGGCCTGGGTGATACGGTTGCCGTGATGTTGCCCAATACGCCGCCCATGGTTGAGGCGCATTTTGGAATTCCAATGTCTGGGGCGGTATTAAATGCTTTAAATACGCGCCTTGATCCCGAGTCAATTGCTTTTATGCTTAATCATGGCGAAGCAAAAGTCGTGATTGTAGATCCCGAATTTTCGGGAGTGATGAAAAAAGCCCTTGAGATAGCTAAGAAAGAAAGTGGTCGCGAGTTTCTGGTGATTGATATCGAGGAAAAAGAGTTTGATGTCCCCGGCGACAAGCTCGGCAAACTCACTTATGAAAAGTTCTTATCTGAAGGCGATCCTCAATTCGCTTGGCAAGTCCCTGCAGATGAATGGCAAGCCATTTGTTTGAACTACACCTCAGGTACTACGGGCAATCCAAAGGGGGTGGTGTATCACCATCGCGGCGCAGCGATCAATGCGATCTCGAATATTTTGGACTGGGATATCAGCAAGCACCCCACCTATCTCTGGACGCTCCCGATGTTCCATTGCAATGGCTGGTGCTTTCCATGGACGGTAGCGGCACGCGCTGGTATTAATGTATGTCTACGTCGAGTAGATGCGCAGCATATATTTGCCGCCATTAAAGATTATGGCGTCACCCATTACTGCGCTGCTCCCATTGTGCATAACCTATTAGTCAATGCCCCCGATGAATTAAAACAAGGGGTGCCTGTAGGCGTAAAGGGCTTAATCGCAGGCGCTGCACCACCCGCATCCATCATTGAAGGAATGGAAAAGCTAGGGTTTGATTTAACCCATGTCTATGGATTAACGGAGACTTACGGACCAGCAGCGGTATGCGTCAAACAAGATGAATGGAATGACCTTGAAATTGGTGAGAGAGCTCGCCTCAATGCGCGGCAAGGTGTTCGCTATCACCTGCAGCAGGCGATTGCCGTCCTTGATTCCGTAACTCTTAAGCCAGTTCCTGCCGATGGCGAGACGATGGGCGAAATTATGTTCAAAGGCAACATTGCCATGAAGGGTTATCTCAAAAATGAGAAGGCAAGTAAAGAGGCTTTTGAGGGTGGTTGGTTTCATTCGGGTGATTTGGCGGTAATGAATCCCGATGGCTATGTGAAGATGAAGGACCGTAGCAAAGACATCATCATCTCTGGTGGTGAAAACATCTCCTCTGTGGAAGTTGAGGATGTTCTTTATCGCCACCCAGCTGTCATGGCTGCTGCAGTAGTTGCTAAGCCAGACCCTAAGTGGGGAGAGACACCTTGCGCCTTCCTGGAAATTAAGCCGGGAATAGAGGTTACGCCTGCTGAGATCATTGCACACTGCAAGCAGCATCTAGCTGGCTTTAAGGTACCAAGAGCCATTGTGTTCTGTGAGCTACCAAAGACTTCTACTGGCAAGATTCAGAAGTTTGAACTTCGCAAGCAGGCGGGCTCGGCTTCAGCAATCGACGTCTAGCCCCAAATAGCGTTGGGCGGATAAAATAGAAGAGTTACTCAAAAAATAGAGATCCAGCATGAAAATCATAGTGGCAGTAAAGCGGGTTGTTGATTACAACGTCAAAATTCGGGTCAAATCAGATCACTCTGGTGTAGATCTAGCGAACGTCAAAATGAGTATGAATCCATTTGATGAGATCGCGGTAGAGGAGGCGGTTCGCTTAAAAGAGGCTGGTGTTGCTACTGAGATAGTAGTGGTTTCTGCTGGCCCCACTCAATGCCAAGAGACCCTGCGTACTGCATTAGCGATTGGCGCGGATCGTGCCATCTTGGTAGAGACCGATACTGAATTACAGCCTTTAGCTGTTGCAAAAATTCTTAAAGCGCTTTCTGAAAAAGAGCAGGCTCAGATCATTATCTTGGGTAAGCAGGCGATTGATGACGATAGTAATCAGACGGGACAGATGCTAGCTAGCTTAATGGATATTCCCCAAGCAACTTTTGCTTCTAAAGTAGTAGTTGCCGACGGTAAAGCGAACGTGACTCGTGAGGTGGATGGCGGCTTGGAAACCATTGCGATTACTTTGCCCGCAGTCATTACTACTGACCTACGTTTGAATGAGCCACGTTATGTGACTTTGCCAAACATTATGAAAGCTAAAAAGAAGACTTTAGAAATCGTGAAGCCTGAAGAGCTTGGCGTTGACATTGCCCCACGTCTCAAAACCCTCAAAGTAGAAGAGCCGCCAAAGCGTTCTGCTGGTGTAATGGTGGCTGATGTGGCAGCTTTGGTAGATAAACTTAAAAATGAAGCGAAGGTGATTTAAATGGCTGCACTCGTTATTGCTGAACACGACAATCAATCTTTGAAGGCAGCTACGCTCAATGCAGTAGCTGCAGCTCTTCAATGCTCTCCCGAGGTAGATGTATTAGTGGCTGGTAGCGGTACTGATGCTGCCGCTTCTGCTGCCGCTCAAATCGCAGGAGTGCGTAAAGTGATTCAAGTGGATGCTGCATCTTTAGCTGATCAACTCGCTGAACCCTTAGCTGCACAGATTTTCTCTATTGCTGGTGGCTATAGCCACATCCTTGCTCCAGCGACTGCTAACGGTAAGAATGTCTTGCCGCGTGTTGCCGCTAAGTTAGATGTAGCGCAATTATCCGATGTCATCAAGGTTGTCTCACCCGACACCTTTGAGCGTCCAATTTATGCTGGTAATGCGATTGCTACTGTGCAATCTGCTGACCCAGTTAAAGTCATTACGGTTCGCACAACCGGTTTTGATCCTGTTGCTGCAAGTGGAGGATCCGCTGCAGTAGAAAAGCAAGCTACTACTGAGGTTTCTGGTGGATCTTCATTTGTAGGCCGCGAACTCACGAAGTCAGACCGTCCTGAACTCACTGCCGCCAAAATCATCGTGTCTGGTGGTCGTGGTTTAGGCTCTGGTGAGAAATATCAAGAAATTATTGCGCCCTTGGCCGATAAGCTCGGTGCAGCACTAGGCGCATCTCGCGCTGCAGTCGATGCAGGTTATGTTCCAAACGACTATCAAGTAGGTCAGACCGGTAAGATCGTGGCTCCACAGCTGTATGTTGCCGTTGGCATCTCTGGTGCGATTCAGCATTTAGCAGGCATGAAGGACTCTAAGGTCATCGTAGCAATTAATAAAGATCCTGAGGCGCCAATCTTTAGTGTTGCTGATTATGGTTTAGTTGCAGATCTCAATACCGCCGTCCCTGAATTAACTAACTTACTTGCTTAAGACTTTTAAAAGATCTCTGTAACTATCCCCACTTCCGATCTATAGGAATACCTATGCCGTATATAGCCCCAGTAAAAGACATGCTATTCGTGATGAACGAACTAGCAGGTCTATCTGAAGTGGTTTCCTATCCTTCTTATGCTGAGGCTGGCGCTGATGTAGATTTAGCCCCGGCGATTTTGGAAGAGTCTGCCAAATTTAATCAAGATGTTGTAGCGCCTCTCAATTGGCCTAGTGATCAAAAGCCTAGCTCACTAAAGGATGGTGTCGTCACCACTTCCCCTGGCTTTAAAGAGGCTTTTGAGCAATTTGCTGCAGCAGGTTGGCAAGGTGTCGTGCACCCTGCAGAGTTTGGCGGCCAGGGCTTACCCAAGCTAATTGCCACTGCCTGCTTTGAGATGGTGCATTCAGCGAGCTTGTCATTTGCTTTGTGCCCCATGTTGACTGATGGTGCGATTGAAGCTTTATTGACTGCAGCAAGTCCTGAGTTGCAAGAGCGTTATGTGCCTAAGATGATTTCTGGGGAGTGGACTGGATCGATGTGTCTCACAGAACCTCAAGCAGGTTCCGATCTATCGATGGTGCGTTCTCGCGCCGTCCCTGAATCTGATGGCACGTACAAAATCTTTGCTACCAAGATCTACATCACCTATGGTGAGCACGACATGGCAAAAAATATTGTTCATCTCGTACTAGCTAGAACACCAGATGCACCAGAGGGTGTGAAAGGTATTTCCTTATTTGTAGTACCGAAGTTTTTGGTAAACGCAGATGGCTCGCTTGGTGAGCGTAATGATGTGTACTGCGTCTCGATTGAGCACAAGCTGGGCATTAAGGCTAGCCCAACTGCAGTCTTACAGTTTGGCGATCATGGTGGCGCAACTAGCTATTTAGTAGGCGAAAAAAATCGTGGCCTGGAATACATGTTCGTCATGATGAATGCTGCCCGCTTTGCGGTCGGTATGCAGGGTATTGCAGTTGCAGAGCGCGCCTATCAAAAAGCAGTGCAATATGCCAAAGACCGCGTTCAGAGTCGCGACCTTGCTGGGTCGCCAGGTCCTGTAGCAATTATTCATCAGCCTGACGTGAAGCGGATGTTGATGACTATGCGTGGCTATATTGAGGCGTCCAGAGCTTTAGCTTATTACGCGGCAGCTGCTTACGATACTCAGCATGCCTCGCCTGATGAAGCGGCTCGCAAGCAGAATCAAGCGGTATATGAATTTCTGGTACCGATTGTGAAAGGTTTTTCAACTGAGATGTCGATAGAGGTTGCAAGCTTGGGTGTTCAGGTGCACGGTGGTATGGGCTTTATCGAAGAGACGGGCGCCGCACAACACTATCGTGATGCTCGTATCCTGACCATTTATGAAGGCACTACAGCGATTCAGGCAAATGATTTGATTGGCAGAAAGACAGTGCGTGACGGTGGAGTAACTGCGAAGCTGTTCTCGGACAGAATCCAGCAAACTGAAAAAGATTTAGCAAGCAGTGGCACCGCAGATGCAAAAGCGGTATTGAAGCAGCTAACCCCAGCTCGTGAAGCGTTTGAAGCTTCAGTGGCTTACATTGTGGCGAATGTAAAGACAGACATTAAATCAGTGTATGCAGGTAGTTTTGCCTACTTGCGATTATGTGGCTTGGTATTAGGGGCATGGCAAATGGCACGCGCTTTACTGGCCGCACAAGAGTTGCGTGCAGGAGACCCGAATTTCTATGATGCCAAGATTGCTACTGCACGATTCTTTGCAGAAAATCTATTGCCACAATCTCAAGCTCTTGCAACCTCGATATTAGAGAGTGGCCAATCCACTAATGCGCTGACAGCGGAACAGTTTTAAGAGTTAAATAACTATCGCCACCTATCGATAGTTGTCGATCAAAAAGCTATCCGTATTACTGGGATAGCTTTCTTGCTTCCTGAAGTTGGGAGATGAAAAATTGTTCAAATGCAATTGCCAAGAAGGTCATCATCACACCAGCACCCAAGACCAAAGAAAAAATCACCGTCAGCACAACCGGCCAACCAGACTGAGTTGCTCTGCTAGGTTCTAAGCCTGGATTAAATTGGGCGTCCCATCTTTCATCAGGGCGTAAGCCATAGGTGATAGTGGTCAACCAACTGGCTTCAAGGGTAATGAAGCCGAAGGTGATGAGCACCCAACCCGGTGCAGAGTGAAAGTGCGCCTCTTTCAGAAGGAGCCATCCAGCGATTCCGCCAATGAAAGAAAGTAGTTGTGCCCAACCCCAGAAGGATTTCAATCCTTGTAAATAAAAACAGTTCAAGCCGGTCCCAGGAAAAAATAATCCAAGTGAGCAGAATAGGAGTTTGTATTTTTTCATTCAGACTTTCAGTAGTGAGCTATTTTTTTATTTTGATGAAATATTTTTTTGCATGAAACTTAAAACTTCGCGATCTGCGCCAATCATTAGTAGTTGGTCGCCGTTACGCACAATCGAGCGGTAATCATTTAATTCGTAAAGGAAATCATTTTCTAATTCCATGCGTTGGGGCGCACAGGCCATCTTTGTGCTGACAATTTGATCAAGCGTAAATCCTCTGGCATCTTCAGTGATGCGTGCGGTAAAACGATTGCAGCCGGTAGATCCACTGATCCTCTCACCGTTGGCGTCAAAGATGATTTGGATGGGGTTGCTATTGTCACCCTGAGGAATTTGCCGGGCGCGTACCTCACCTTTGCTATTGGGTGCGAGATTCCAGCGAACGAGCTCCCATTTAGTATTTCGAAACTCGCTGCTTGGAGGACTGGTTTTGGCGTTGCAGGGTGGAATGACATTAGCGCAGGCGGTCAAAAGACCTAAGCCGAGACAAGAAAGCGTGAGAAAAAAGCGCTTTATAAGGCCTTTAGAGGGTCTAAAAGTGGCTATTCTCATGGTAATATTTCTGTAAGCTATTGTTTTTAATAATAATTTTATAATTCACTGGATACCATTCTACTGTTGAAGCTAAAGAGACGTTCGCTTAAATAGGTGGATCAAGTAGGGGTTTTCGTCTAGAATATGAGGTTTTCCGCTATACCGTGCATTTGTTTTGTTAATTTGCGCTATAGCTGGAGCCCAAGATTTTGTAGTAATTTCATTGGGTTGTACTCAACCTGTTTTCATTTTAGATTTTAAGGAATAAGTATGGTCGTCATTCGACTGGCACGCGGCGGTTCAAAGAAGCGCCCTTTTTATAGCATCGTGGCTACAGACAAGCGCAATCGTCGCGACTCGAACTTTATCGAGCGTATTGGTTACTTCAATCCACAGGCAGCAGCGACAGAGCAAGCAATGCGTATTGCTCAAGATCGTTTGACCTATTGGACTGGTGTTGGCGCGCAGATCTCTCCAACTGTAGTTCGCTTGATCAAAAATAATCCTGCGGTTTAAAGACTTCAATTCCAAAGACTCTCTCTTCGCGATAAAGTCTTTGGTAACAGAATTTACTGGTAGTGATATTTGGGGAATTGAGGTGGCTTCAATATGAATACACCTTCCCTAGATGATTTGATTGAGCTCGGTGCAGTTCAAGATGCTCAAGGCTTACAGGGTCAGATTAAGGTTCGACCTCATTCCTCCGATCCCGTAGCCCTCTTATCTAGCAAAGAATTGTGGTTATCTCTCATTCCTCGTCGGAGTGCGGGTGTTGCTGCGTCTCATGAGCAGGCCTCATTGACTTTGTATAAGGTGAAGCAAGCGAAGATGCATAGCGGCACGGTAGTGATTGCTTTGGATGGTATTAATGATCGCGATCAGGCGGAGGCCTTAAAAGGTGCTCGCATCTTAGTTACGCGTGAGGTATTTCCCAAGACAGATAGCGATAGTTATTACTGGGTTGATCTGATCGGTTGTAAAGCAATCAATCTTCAGGGCGAGAGTCTGGGTGAGGTGCTTGATGTCAACGATAACGGCGCTCATGGAATCATTGCCCTAGGTGATGCGCAAACTAAAACGGTAAAACAGTTGGTGCCTTTTGTAAAAGAAGCGGTGCAAAATATCGACTTGCCTAATAGGCTGATTACGCTAGACTGGCAATCCGACTGGTAATCAGATAAGTCATTGATCCCCCATATGCGCTTTGATGTAGTTACCTTATTCCCTGAAATGTTCTCCGCTTTAACGCAGTGGGGCATTACTGGACGTGCCTGCGAACAAGGCCTTGCCAATATTCATCTTTGGAATCCTCGGGATTATTGCTCTGACCCTCGCAAGACAGTGGATGATCGGGCATATGGTGGTGGTCCGGGCATGGTCATGATGGCAAAGCCGCTGGAAGATACGATATCTGCTCTTAAAGCGGCTCACCACTCTCAAAACGTCGTTTCTGGACCAGTCTGCCTCCTTGCTCCCCAAGGAGAGGTCTTTTCTCAGAAGATCGCGACAGATATTCTGAGCTGTGGCAATTTCATCTTTATTTGCGGTCGATATGAGGCTGTTGACCAGCGTTTTGTTGATCGAAACGTCGATTTGCAGCTTTCAATAGGTGATTTTGTGGTTTCTGGCGGGGAACTGCCCGCTATGACCATGATGGATGCCGTCATTCGGCTCATTCCAGGCGCCCTGGGTGATGGCGAATCTGCTGTTCAGGACAGCTTTATCAATGGCCTTTTGGACCATCCACACTACACCCGCCCTGAAATATATGAAAATTTATCGGTTCCGGACGTGCTTTTGGGCGGACATCACGCTAAAATAACAGATTGGCGTCGGCAGAAGTCTTTAGAGCTGACGTTAAGGCTTCGACCTGATTTAATTAAATCAGCAAGAGCTAATGGGTTGCTAAGTAAAGAAGATGAGCAATTTCTTCGAACGCTGTAAGTAATTATGGTTTTGAATGAAGTGTTTGTGTTTTGATTTAGTGAAATGGTTTTAACTGCATCCTCTGTCTGGTCCGTTGATGAAAGTCTCGGGATTAAACGCTGACAAGATGTTTAAGGATTAATAATGAATTTGATCGAAAAAATTGAGCAAGAAGAAATTGCTCGCTTAAGTGTTAACAAAGTACTTCCTGCTTTCGCTCCTGGCGACACAGTCGTTGTTGGCGTAAACGTAGTTGAAGGTACACGTAAGCGTACCCAGGCCTTTGAAGGCGTTGTGATTGCTAAGCGCAATCGCGGACTGAACTCCAGCTTTATCGTTCGCAAGATTTCATCTGGCGAAGGTGTAGAGCGTACATTTCAAACTTACTCACCATTGATCGCTAGCATTGAAGTGAAGCGTCGCGGTGATGTACGTCGCGCGAAGTTGTACTACTTGCGTGATCGTTCAGGTAAGTCTGCACGTATTAAAGAAAAACTTCCTGCTCGCAAGGTCAAGGCAGTTGCTGAGACAGCAGCGGAATAAGGTTTGCTTTAATCCAAAAAGAAGGCGGCCTAGGCTGCCTTTTTTATTGCCCTAAAATAAAAGCCGATGCCAAAGAATTTCAAACCCCAAGAGCCAGAATTGAGTATTGCTACGCCATTGAATTTTGATGCGCAGGCGATTCCAATCCATGAGGTTTGTACCGCTCAGCCCAAAGTGATTGCGCATCATTTGGATCCATCCAGCCTAAAGCATCGCTTTCAGAATCCGCCTGTTTGGCAGCCAGAGATTACTGATGAGAATCGACACGTTATCGCTGCAGATATTATTTCCAAGCGTCAGGCCGCTGGAAAGGTGACGCGGGCAGCTGTCTTAATCCCCCTGCTCCTAAAGAAGGATGGGCTATCCGTGTTACTGACCCAAAGAACAGATCATTTACACGACCATGCTGGTCAAATTAGCTTTCCAGGTGGGCGGATGGATCCGAGTGATTCAGATCCTAATCACACTGCTTTACGGGAAAGTGAAGAGGAAATCGGTTTGGACTCACAAGGGGTCGAGATCATTGGCCATTTACCTCAATATTTAACGGTTTCGGGCTATAGTGTGACGCCGGTTGTGGGCTTGGTAAAACCTCAGGCAGAATACGTATTAGATGCATTTGAAGTGGCGGATGTTTTTGAAGTGCCTTTACATTTTTTAATGGATCCTGCAAATCATCAAGTGCGGGTCTGGGAGAGTGATCAGGGTAGTCGTCGGTTTTATTCAATGCCCTATGAGAATCGTTTTATCTGGGGCGCTACTGCTGGAATGTTGCGTAACCTTTATCATCTATTAAAAGTATGACTTTCTTTTCTATTCTCTTCGCCCTCATTGCTGAGCAATATCGCCCAGTAACCTCGAGCCATTGGATCGCGCGCATGAGCGCTCGCTGGCTTGATTGGGTCGCTGGTGAATTCGGTGGCAAGACTGAGCAAGGTGCAAGCCCTGTAGGTGCGCGCATGGCCTGCTTGGTGGCATTCATCCTGCCAACATTCTTGGTCTTTGTGCTGTACGTTGTTTTCATGGTGACCTTCCCAATTCTGGGATTCCTATGGAATGTATTAATTGCCTATCTATTTTTTGGCTTTCGCCAATTTAGCCACTCCTTCACGTTGGTTCACGAAGCGATTGCAAATCATGATTTGCCAGCAGCTCGCTTAGCATTAGCTGAGTGGTATGGCCCTGAATTAGATGCTTCTGAGCTCACCGAGACTGAAGTGATTTCACTTGCACTAGAGCGTGCCATTATTGGTTCACACCATCATGTATTTGGTGTACTGTTCTGGTTCTTAATGCCGATGGGTCCTGCAGGCGTAGTGTTGTATCGCTTAGCTGATACTGCTGCTCAGCGCTGGTCAGAAAAAGGTGACTTTAATTTGAGTGAGTCAGCGCGCCATTTCTTCTACGTATTAGATTGGGTGCCTGCACGCATCACTGCAATGGGCTTTGCGATTGTGGGTAACTTCGAAGGCGCTGTCTACGCATGGCGTCACCTGACTGGCAAATGGTCTGACTCTCTGTCAGCAGTGATCTTGGCATCTGGAAGCGGTGCCTTGGGTGTTCGCTTAGGCGAGCCCATGAGCGAACCTGATAGCGACGAAGCTTTGCGTATGGCCGAAGCTGGTGAGCCTGTTTTTTACGAAGTAGGTCTAGAGCCAAATGAGCGTACTATGCGTTCCGCTGTTGGCTTGGTATGGCGTTTAGTTATCGCTTGGATGGCTTTATTGCTAATGCTGACCATCGCTCTTTGGCTTGGCTAATGCCCTGAATTTGTGTATCGGCGGTTTTTGAGTCGGAACGCAACTGTCTAAATAGCGCTAGTCTCTCAGGCGCAATTTCATTTTTGTCGACAGCTTCTCGTATTGCGCAATCTGGCTCTGATTGGTGCGCACAGTTATGAAAGCGACACTTGCCTAGCAGATCATGAAACTCCCTAAAGGCGTGCTCTAGCTCGCTCACTGACATGTGTGCCAAGCCAAACTCCTGAAAGCCCGGCGAATCAATTAAAGCGCCTAATTTGCCACTAGCATCACGCCCCCACGCCTCGGGTAGCTCAAAGTAGCGGCAAGCGGTGGTGGTGTGTTTGCCGGTATCTAGGCGTACTGAATATTCTTGGGTAATCGCTGCTGCATTAGGTACCCAGGCATTGAGTAGACTAGATTTACCCATGCCAGATTGACCAACGAACACAGATACTTTGCCGCAAATGGCAGGACGCAATGCTTCGATGGAGGCCTCATCAAACTTGGCGGAAACCTCAGTGACGGGATAGCCCATACGAGCGTAAGGCGCAATGATCTTACGAGCGTGTTCCAAGTTATCCTTGAGATCACATTTATTCAGCAAGATATGCAAACCAATTTGATTGGTCTCTGCAGCAACAACCGCTCTTCCTAATAGATCGGGAGAGAAAGCCGGTTGCGTAGCTAGCACGACCAATATTTGATCGACATTGGAAGCAATGAGCTTGCTTTTAAAAGCATCGGATCGATAGAGTAAATTTTCTCGTGGCTCGATGCGAATAATCCGCGCCTGGTCCACCGAGGTCATCTCCAACAACATACGATCGCCCACGGCGCCAATGTGCTGCTTCGCTGGCGTACTGACTTGAAGTAATTCACCGGCAGGGGATTCATTTCCACGCTCGTCTTTAACTAAGCGCTGCGCTAAATAATGCCTTCCATAGGAGGCAGTCAGTAGCGCATGAAATTGTTCCATTAAATAAACAATTCCAGATTACTTAATTAAATCGTTTGAGATTAGCAATGCGCAATGGAGCTGGTGGATGCGAGCTATAAAAAGCGGTATAGATCGGATCTGGCGTTAAGGTCGATGCATTATCTTGATAGAGCTTAACTAGGGCAGAAATCAAATCGCTTGCAGAAGATTTATCTGCAGCAAAACCATCTGCCTCATATTCATGTTTGCGTGATGCCAGGCTAGATAGCGGTGTTAGGAAGAAGCTAAATACTGGTGCAATGAGCATGAAAAGTGCCAAAGCCAAACCACCGTTATAGCCGTTCAGATTGGGCATTACCCCCAGATCGCTGTAGAACCATGGCTGTGTGCTGATCCATCCCAAGAGTGCAAATGTCAGAAAGCTCATCGCGAATGAGACCAGTAAACGCTTGCGGATATGGTTGCACTTGTAGTGACCCAGTTCATGAGCCAGAACGGCCTCTACCTCGCCGGGATTGAGTTTCTCAATTAAGGTATCAAAAAAGACAATACGCTTGGCTTTACCCATGCCTGCAAAAAATGCATTGCCGTGCGCACTGCGCTTACTACCATCCATCACAAATAAACCTTGGCTAGCAAAATCACAGCGGCTTAATAAAGCTTCAATTTGGGTTTTCAGTGGCCCCTCTTCTAGCGCTTCAAACTTATTAAAGATCGGTGCGATGAAGGTCGGAAATATCCACTGCATTAATAGACTAAATACAGTGAGCACGCCCCAAGCCCACAGCCACCAAAATTCACCTGCTTGAGCCATCAGACTGAGGATGACCCAGAGGAGGGGAACGCCAATTGCGCCACCAACACCCAAGCCCTTAAACATATCGCTGAAAAAGAGTTTGGCATTCATGCGATTAAAACCGAAGCGCTCTTCTAGGTAAAACTGTTTGTACCAAGAGAAAGGCAGGTCGAGAATTCCGGAAATCAAGACGATGGATATCAGCAGTGCCATTTGCTGAGCAATTCCCTCGCCCAATAGTTGCAAAAGCGATAGATTTAAGATCTGTAAACCACCCAAGAGCGTGAAGCCGATGAGGATAATTGCACTGACGCCATTCTCTAAAATACCTAGGCGCAGTTTGGCAAGCGTATAGTCGGCAGCCTTTTGATGTTCGGCCAAAGAGATCTGGGATACAAACTCAGCAGGCACCATATCGCGGTTGATTGCGACGTGCCGAATTTGGCGTTGGGATAACCAGTGGCGTAGACCAAAGCTGGCGATGAAGGCGATTAGAAAAACAATTGTGAATGTCATGAGATGATTATAGATATGAGTGAAAAAACAAGTACTCCAGCGCCAAAGGTGGCGCCAGCCAATGAGCACCTGATTTGGGTAGATATGGAGATGTCAGGCCTAGATCCTGAAAAAGAGCGTATTTTAGAAATTGCGGTGATCGTGACCGATGCGCACCTCAACACTATCGCTACCGCCCCTGTTTGGGTGATCCGCCAGGAAGACGCCTTATTGGAGGCGATGGATGCCTGGAATAAGGGTACTCACGGCCGCTCTGGCCTGATTGACAAGGTCAAGGCCTCAACCACGGATGAAGCCACTGCTGAAGCTGAATGCATTGCCTTTTTGAAAAAATACATCAAGCCTGGTATTGCGCCAATGTGTGGCAATACCATTGGTCAGGATCGACGCTTTATGGCGAAGTACATGCCAAAACTAGAGGCCTTCTTTCATTACCGAAATATTGACGTTTCAACACTCAAGGAGCTCTGCAGGCGTTGGCATCCTGAGTTGGTCAAGGGTTTCACCAAAAAGCAGGCGCATACCGCCTTGGCCGATATTGAGGAATCTATTGAAGAGCTTAAGTACTACCGAGAAAAGTTCATCGTGCCTTTGCCGGAGTAATTCTGTATTCAAAACCATCGCCCACCTTATTTCTTAATAGCGCTCTTGGGCCTAAAAGCTTTGATGATGGTCTCATCGGTTTCGATATAAGGGCCACCGATCAGGTCGATGCAATAGGGTACGGCAGCAAAGATACCTGGAACAATAGATTTGCCCTCGGCGTCCTTTAAGCCTTCAAGAGTTTCTTTGATGGATTTAGGTTGACCTGGCAAATTAATGATGAGGGTGGTGTGCCCCTCGATTTCTCGTAAAACTGCGGTCTGGCGTGACAAGATAGCTGTAGGTACAAAGCGCAGGCTAATTTGGCGCATTTGCTCGCCAAATCCGGGCATTTCCCGGGTTCCAGCGTCCATTGTGGCCTCAGGGGTGAGATCTCTGCGTGAAGGGCCTGTACCGCCTGTGGTGAGGACTAAATCACAGCCGAGATCGTCGGATAGCTCCACTATCGTTTCTGTGATGACCTCCCGCTCATCCGCAATTAGACGCTCATGAAAGACGCAGGGACCGCTGATAGCGGTTTCTAGCCATAATTGCAGGGCAGGGATGCCCTCATCGGTATAAACGCCTTTACTCGCTCTATCGGAGATCGAAATTAGGCCGATTTTGATTTCGTTGGGGGAGGATCTTTTCCAGGCTTCGGTATGCTTCATGTTTCTATTCTAGCTATTATTAGGGCATGCTTACACACTCATCAAATCAGTTTCAAGAAATCATCGATTTCATGCTCACAGAAGCCAAAAGACGCGGTGCCTCAGATGCCGTAGCTGAAGTTTCTGAAGGCCAAGGTCTCTCCGTTACCGTTCGCAAAGGCGAGGTCGAGACAATTGAGCAAAGCCTAGATAAGCAGGTTGGCGTCACGGTATTTTTAGGCCATCGTCGAGGCAATACTAGCACTAGCGATTTCTCCAAGGATTCTTTAAAGGCGACTGTAGAGGCTGCGTACCATATCGCCCAACATACGGCCGAAGATCTGTGCGCTGGTCCTGCTGAAAAAGAACTGCTCGAAAAACATCCGCTCAATCTCGATTTATTTCATCCATGGGACTTAGACTCAGCGACGGCAATCGATATTGCTCGAATTGCTGAGGGTGCTGCCTTTGCAGTCAGTAAGCAAATTCAAAATAGTGATGGCGCTTCAGTATCAGCACATCACGCACATTTTATGATGGGGACCAGCCACGGATTTATGGGGGGCTACCCATTCTCACGCCACTATATTTCTTGTGCACCAATTGCAAATGAGGGCGGTAAAAAGTCACTCATGCAAAGAGATGATTGGTATTCCAGCTCACGCATTCCTGGGGAGTTGGCTGATCCAGCTGCCATTGGTAAATATGCAGCAGAGCGTGCGCTTTCACGCCTTAAAGCAAGGTCGCTCAGTACGCGCCGTTGCCCAGTGATATTTGAAGCCCCCTTAGCAGCAGGTCTACTGGGCGGCTTTGTGCAAGCAGTATCTGGTGGTGCTTTATATAGACGCTCTAGTTTTCTATTGGATAGCTTGGGCAAGCAAGTGCTACCAAAGCACATTAGCGTCTTTGAAAACCCTCACCTCAAGGCAATGACGGGAAGCGTACCTTTTGATGAAGAAGGTGTGAAGACCTCGGCGAGAACCGTGGTTGAAAAAGGGATTTTGCAAGGCTATTTCTTATCCACTTATTCCGCCAGAAAGCTCGGTATGAAGACTACTGGCAATGCGGGAGGCTCGCATCATCTGACATTACAAAGTCGCAAGACGCCAAAGGGCGGATTGCCTGCACTTCTGAAAGAGATGGGCACAGGCTTGCTAGTTACCGAACTCATGGGGCAGGGCGTGAACTACGTCACTGGTGATTACTCGCGCGGCGCCTTTGGCTACTGGGTAGAGAAGGGTGAGATTCAATATCCGGTCGAGGGTATTACGATTGCCGGTAACCTGCGAGACATGTTGATGGATATTGAGATGATTGGTAGTGACACACTGATTCGGGGTACCAAAGAAACAGGTTCCATCCTCATTGGATCCATGACTATTGGTGGTAAGTAAAGCAATAACATCATCAAAGTACAGAGAACATCAATAAGAAAAAACTATCTTGGAGGAGAAGACGATGCAAAGACGTTCCTTTTTAAAAAAAGCCACTATCGGTGCAGGCGCAGCAGCATTAGCAGCACCATCAATTGCTCAGAGTTTGCCAACCTTAAATTGGCGTTTGGTCTCCAGCTTTCCTAAATCCTTAGATACTTTATTTGGTACCCCAGAAGTCTTTGCCAATGCCTTGCGTAAAGCAACTGATGGTAAGTTCAATGTCAAAGTATTTGCCGCCGGTGAAGTAGTTCCAGCCCTACAAGTATTGGATGCCGTTCAAAACGGCACAGTGGAGTGTGGCCATACCGCCAGTTATTACTACTTAGGAAAAAACAGCGCATTTATTTTTGATACGGCAGCGCCTTTTGGTATGACAGCACGTCAACAAACTGCTTGGATGTTGCATGGCAACGGTATGAAGCTGATGCGCGAGCTCTATGCCAGTTACAACATTGTTAATTTCTTAGGCGGACAAACTGGTACCCAGATGGGCGGTTGGTTTCGTAAAGAAATTAAATCTCCAGAAGATCTTAAAGGGCTCAAATTCCGTATCGCTGGTTTTGCAGGGCAAGTGCTGGCAAAGTTAGGTGTAGTGCCACAACAGTTACCTGCCGGTGAGATTTACTCAGCATTAGAAAAGGGCACGATTGATGCTGCAGAATTTGTTGGCCCCTATGATGATGAAAAGTTGGGTTTAGCTAAGGTTGCGAAAAACTATTACTACCCTGCATTTTGGGAGGGCGCGGCTGGACTCTCATTCTTGGTGAATAAGAAGCAGTGGGATTCATTACCTCCTTCATATCAAGCAGCATGGGAGGCGGCCTGCTTTGAAGCGCATGTAGATATGTGCGCTAAATACGATGCCTTAAATCCACCAGCATTACAGCGCCTCATTCAGAATGGCGCGGTCTTGCGTAAGTTCAATACCTCCATAATGGATGCCTGCTTTAAGGCAAGCCAAGAAACTTATGCCGAAGAGTCCGCTAAGAATCCCCAATTTAAGAAAATCTTCGAGGACTACCGTGTATTCAGAAATATGGAAGCGCAGTGGTTCAATGTTGCTGAGCAAGCGTTCTCTCAATATAGTTTTGCTAAGAAGCTTTAAGGTCTAATTTGTGAGCATAAAAATTTAGCTGCAGATACAGAAAAACCACTCTAGAGTGGTTTTTCTTATAAAGTAAATGAAAGTATTTTTTTACTGCTTCTTAAATACCTGTTTTCCATTGACCCAGGTTTCATTCACTTCAATATCTCGAATTTTGTAGGCATCTGTTTTCATTGGATTCTGATTCATGATAGCGAAGTCAGCATATTTGCCTTCCTGAATCGATCCAATCTTGTCATCCATTTTCAGCTGATAAGCGGCATCAATTGTGATGGCTTTTAAAGCATGATTAATGGAAATCTTCTGACTTGGATTCAGCACTTTTTGGGGTGAGACTTGCCATAAGCGAGCAGCACCTTCAGAGGCATACCTGAGTGGATGTATTGGTGATACAGGTGAGTCGCTATGATATGCAAAACGCATACCCCTTTTAATCAAGCTCGCGCTAGGGTCAATTTGATCCGCTCTTTCAGGCCCAATGAGGTGATTATGAAACGCCTCACCCCAATAGTCAGTATGTCCAATGGTGAACCCAGGAACAACGCCAAGCTTTGCTGCTTTATCAATCTGCGCTTCAGTTGGTACAGTGAAGTGCTCAATTCTTAATCTAGTTTTAGCATCAGCTGGTTTCGTAACTAACTTTGCAAAAACATTCAAAGTCTGCTCAATTGATCTATCACCATTTGAGTGAACGGAGAGTTGCCAGCCCTGATCAAATCTTGGCTTGGCGAGATCATATAGCTCTTGCTCGGTAAAGTTGAGAGTGCCCTTATTGCTTGTACCGGCTGGATAGTCGTACGGCTTACTCATTGCACCGGTTAGCCCTTGATTGGAGCCATCAGCCACAATTTTGACACCGATTAATTTAAAGGTGTCATCACCTTGCCCTGGCTTGTACTTATTGTTCGTGGTCGGGTATGCATTCGAATACATATAACCTCTCACCCGAACTGGAAGCTTGCCACTTTGGGTCATTGCATTAAACAGGGCATATTCCTTATCAACGCCAAGGTAACCGCCTACAGTGATTTCTGCTGAAGTAGTGACGCCTTTGCTGACCAGTCTTTGACCAACCTTAGCAACAGCTTGTTCAATTACCTCTTGAGTGGGTGGCGGCATCTTATCAAGGAACAGATAAAAAGCAGGCGCTTCATAAACTACACCAGTTAAGCGCCCCTTGCTATCTCTAAGCAACTTTCCGCCCTTGGGATCGGGGCTGGAATCAGTTAATCCTGCCATTTCTAGAGCCTTATGATTCACGTAAGCAATATGCATACTTTGATTCATAACAAAGATAGGCTTGGTGGTGGATACCTTGTCTAGTATGTCCGCGGTTAATTCAGACATAAATGGTTCTGTTCTAGATGGATCAACGCCAAAGGCATTAATCCATTCACCATCTTTAAAGTTTTTACTATAGGCAGTTAGCTTTGCCACCAAACTATTTAATGTGTCATGGGGCATCGTGAAGTTGGAGAGATTGAGGAAAATCTCTTCTGAAAATGCGGTGCCTATGATGTGTACATGTGGTTCAACTAAACCAGGCATCAAAGTTTGCCCATTCAAGTTAATCAGCTTTGTATCTTGTCCTTGCAGAGTCTTGAGCTTAGCTAGAGAGCCAACCTTGATGATTTTTCCATCTTGAACCGCTACAGCCTCTGCAGTAGGGTGTGATTTATTCATCGTGACAATATCGCCACCATAAAAAATCATGTCTGCCTCGCTTTTTGCGAAAACAAACGCACATTGGACTATCAATAGGGCGGAAAGTAATTTTGATGAAAATTTCATAGATACTTCCTTTTGAAAACTGATTTAAAGACGGGTAACAGATTAAGCGGTATCTTTATCTACGCTCAAGCGTAATAAAATGAAATGTAATTTCACCTTCAGATGCGGGGGTGCGCTCCACTTCTTTCCATTCGGATTGATTAGGAACTTCAAAGAAAGTATCGCCACCCTCTACATCGATATCAATTTCGGTGATGAAAAGGCGATCTGCTTTGGTGAAAGCTTGAGTAAAGAGTTGCTCTCCACCAATCACAAATACTCGGGGAAATTCATTTAAGGTTGCGAGTGCTTCTTCAAGGGAGTTGACCACTTCCGCACCAGCCAACTGGAGATCAGCATTACGACTCACCACAATATTGCGACGTCCCGGAAGAGGGCGGCCAATAGACTCCCAAGTCTTGCGACCCATGATGACAGGGTGACCCATTGTTACTTTTTTGAAGAACTGCAGATCAGCAGAAATCTTCCAAGGCATTTGATTGTCTTTACCAATCACGTAATTACGTGAGCGGGCAACAATCATGGAGATGGCAGGGTTTTTAGCTACGGTCATGAGGATCTAATTTCTTAAACAGCTACTGGAGCTTTAATGGCGGGATGAGATTCATAGCCAGCGATTTCAAAATCTTCGAATTCGTAATCAAAGATGGAGTCTGGTTTGCGCAAAATATTGAGCTTAGGTAGCGGGAAAAAATCTCTCGAGAGTTGAACATCAACTTGTTCTAAATGGTTGCTATAGAGATGGCAGTCGCCACCAGTCCACACAAAGTCGCCCACCTCTAAATTGCACTGCTGCGCCATCATGTGAGTCAGTAGAGAATAGCTAGCAATATTGAAGGGTACACCCAAGAAGATGTCCGCACTACGTTGATAAAGTTGGCAAGATAGCTTGCCATCAGCAACATAAAACTGAAAGAAAGCGTGGCAAGGCGCCAAAGCCATGCGCGGAATATCTGCCACGTTCCAAGCGGAAACAATAATACGACGAGAGTCTGGATTCTTTTTAAGGGTTTCTACAACTTCAGCGATCTGGTCAATATGCTCACCATTCGGTGCTGGCCATGAGCGCCACTGATAGCCGTAAATCGGGCCAAGGTCGCCGTCTGGAGCTGCCCATTCATTCCAAATGGAAACACCACGCTCTTTAAGCCAGTTGTTGTCGGTGCTGCCTTTGAGGAACCAGAGTAATTCCAAAATAATGGACTTCAGATGCAACTTCTTCGTCGTCACCATCGGAAAGCCCTCGGCCAGATTAAAGCGCATCTGATGGCCGAAGATGGAGATAGTGCCGGTACCGGTTCTATCGGATTTTTGGACGCCCTTTTCAAGGACTTCCTTCATGAGATTGTGATATTGACGCATAGGTTTACTCAGTCAAATAATTCAGTGATATTAAGAGCTTACTCGAATGTCGCTGGGCTGACCCCAAGCGCCTTATGAAGCTTTGGGGATGTGGTGGTGTATTGGAGTTGAATCTGCTTTTCAGGGGCCAGATAGGCGGCTGCAGCAAAGGCCGCTAAGGCTGCCTCATGAAAGCCTGACAAAATCAGTTTTTTCTTGCCCGGGTAGATATTGATATCCCCAACGGCGTATATGCCAGGAGTGCTAGTCTGAAAGCAGGCAGTATCCACAGCAATTTGCTTACGGTCGATATCTAACCCCCAGTCGGCGATAGGGCCTAATTTGGGTGAGAGCCCATAAAACAATAAGAGTGCATCTAATGCAATCATCTGAACTTCGCCATCAATATTGGCAACGGCAATTTCAGTCAGTTTGTCAGCGGAGGATTCAAGGCCCGTAATTTGCCCAATGATGAGTTGCATCTTGCCAGCTGCACAAAGAGCGCGCATCTTGGCAACGGATTGGGGGGCTGCTTTGAATTCATCTCTGCGATGAATGAGTATCACGCTGGCTGCTCGCTCTGCAAAATGCAATGCCCAATCCAGTGCGGAATCTCCACCACCGCAAATCACGATGCGCTTACTGGCAAATTGCTCAGGATTTCTGACGCGATAAAAAATTTGTTTATCGACAAAAGCCTCAATGCCATCTAGGTTGAGCGTGCGCGGTTGAAATGCACCAACACCGGCAGCTATAAAAATCGCTCTACTCAAAAATTGCTGATCTTGGGATGTGCGAATCAGAAAACGACCATCAGCCTGTTTCTCAAGGGTAGAGACTTCCTGGTTTAAGTGAAACTGTGGTTTGAATGGCTCAATTTGTTTCAGTAGATTACTAACTAGCTCACGACCAGTGCAAACCGGAATCGCCGGAATGTCATAGATCGGTTTATCTGGGTAGAGCTCGATACATTGACCGCCCACTTCAGGTAGGGAGTCAATGACATGCGCTTTAATTTCTAAGAGACCAAGTTCGAAGACTTGGAAGAGCCCCACCGGACCGGCGCCAATAATGACTGCATCGGTTTCAATGGGGAGGTGCAATTTACTTTACCAGCTGATCAATTTTGTTTTTAACGTCTTTCCATTCATCAGCATCTGGAAGGGCTGCTTTAGATTTGGTAATCGATGTCCATCCCGATGAAAGATCAGCATTCAATTTGATGAAGGACTGTTGATCTCCTGGTACATCATCTTCTGCATAGATAGCATTGACTGGACACTCTGGTACACAGACTGCGCAATCGATACATTCATCTGGATCGATCACTAAAAAGTTAGGACCTTCGCGAAAACAATCGACTGGGCAGACATCAACGCAATCAGTGTATTTGCAGCGAATACAAGCTTCGGTAACAACGTAAGTCATGATGGTTTGCAGGTAAGGAGTCCAAGTGAATGGACTACCAAGTTATAAAAGTTCATTTTAGCCGAATCAGCTTATTTTTCAGGCGAAAGCCTCAATTTACTTGAGGTAAAGTCACGTTATGAACACTCCAGAAAATACCTCCAAAAGCATCCCAAAACCCAAAATTTTGGTCGCAAGGGCCATTTTTCCTGAGGCGCTAGCCAAATTAGAGGACCTCTATGAGGTTCAATCTAACCAGTCCGACAAAATATTAAGCCCAGAAGAGTTGCAAAAAGCGCTTTCAGAAGTCCAGGGCGCCCTAGTAGCAGGAAGCGAGCGAATTGACGCTTCCGCTTTAGCTCAAGCCAAAAATTTAAAGGTGGTAGCGAATATCTCTGTTGGCTATAACAATTTTGATATCCCAGCCATTACTGCTGCTGGGGTCATGGCTACGAATACCCCTGACGTTCTTACGGATACAACCGCTGATTTTGGTTTTGCCTTGTTAATGGCAACTGCTAGGCGTATTACGGAATCCGAGCATTGGGTGCGAGCGGGCAAGTGGGATCAATGGTCGATTGTGAATAATCCACTGGGCATGGACTTGCATCACAGCACAGTCGGCATTATTGGTATGGGTCGTATCGGCCAAGGGATTGCAAAACGTGCCTTAGGTTTTGGTATGAAAGTGATTTATCACAACCGCAGTCGCTTATCTTCTGAAGATGAACAAGCTTGTAGTGCAAGCCATGTTTCCAAAGAGGAGTTATTACGTATTGCCGACCATGTGGTGTTGGTACTACCTTACACAGCTCAAAATCATCATACGATTGGCGCCGCAGAAATTGCGCTGATGAAACCCACCGCAACCCTGATTAATATAGCTCGTGGCGGTATTGTGGACGATGCGGCCTTAGCAAAAGCGTTGCAAAGTGGCAAGATCTTTGCAGCGGGCTTGGATGTTTTTGAAGGCGAGCCTCAAGTACATCCAGAGTTACTCAAGTGCAGCAATATTGTGTTGGCTCCGCATATTGCCAGTGCTACAGAAAAAACACGTAGAGCGATGGTGGATCTTGCGGTGGAAAATTTGCGAGCCGCGCTGGATGGGAAGAAACCACCAAGCCTAATTAATACAGAGGTATTTACAGCCTAGCTGAAAACTTAATCTGCTTCAATTTCTTCTGGGAGCTCACGAAGAGCAAGTTCAATGCCACCAAATTTACCTGCAACCCAGTTGTAGACTTTGCAAGCAATCCATAGCAAAGCAAAACCCAGTAATGCGTTGAGGATTAATGCAGAGAGAACGGTAAATCCAGGAATGGCACCGTCACGAATGAAGGCTACAAACAAGGCTAGCAACACAATTGGTACAGAAAAGCAAAGGTAAACCAAAACCAGAGTTTTGGCGGTATGCATTGGGTCTACGAAGGCAATTTCTTTTTTGGTGAGTTTCATGAGGTGCAATCTTAAAGCAGTCCGTCGAAAAGCGCCACATCTACCCAGTCACCGGCCGCAACATTTCCTTGGTCGTGAGGCAGGATGACAAAGCAATTTGCCTCGCTCATCGAGCGTAAAATTCCAGCACCTTGGCTGCCGGTCAGCTTGACCGTGGGCTTCCCGTCGGGGCCACGCCCCATAATGGCACGCTGAAATTCTGTTCGACCCGGCTTTTTCCGAATCGGTGCCTCGGCAATTGCTTGGGTCATGAGCTGCTCAGTTTGGTTTGCGCCGTTGAGTTGCAATAAAGCTGAGCGGACGAATTGGTAGAAGGTCACCATGACGGCTACTGGGTTGCCGGGCAGGCCAAAGAAAAGAGTTTTGCGGCTGGAATCACCAACAGGCTTGAGCATCCCAAAGGCCATGGGGCGTCCTGGGCGCATGGCAATCTTCCAAAAGCCTACATCACCCAGTTCTTGCATGATTTGCTTAGTAAAGTCTGCCTCACCAACAGAGACTCCACCAGAGGAGATCAGAACATCTGCTTTAGAGGCTGCATCTACGAAGGCAGCTTTCAGCGAGACAGGATCATCACGCACAATGCCGCAATCAATAATTTCTAGATTGAGTCGATTGAGTAAGCCTGTCAGGCTATAGCGATTACTGTCATAAATACTGCCCGTATCTAGAGCTTGACCCAGGGGACGTAATTCATCTCCAGAGGAAAGAATGGCCACCTTGAGTTTGCGATGCACTTTGAGGCTGGCGATGCCCAAGGACGCAGCTAGGCCAAGATCGGAGGGTCGCAATAAGCGACCAGCTGCAATAGCAGCTTTACCGTTTTGCAAATCTTCGCCACGTAAGCGGCGATTCTCTCCACGCTTTACTTGGTTTTGTTTAAAACCGACACTTGACTCGCTTACGGATTCCGTAAACTCTTGAGGAATGACGGTATCACAGCCATTGGGCATGAGGGCGCCAGTCATGATCTTGAGGCATTCGCCTGGACCGGTAGTCCCTTCGTAAGGTTTGCCGGCATAGGCTGTACCAACAATCTTCAAGGTAGCTATGGCTTCGCTATTTCCCAGGCAATCGCCATTAAAGGCAAAGCCATCCATGGCGGAGTTATCAGCAGCAGGGACATTAATTGGGGAAAGCAAATCTTCCGCCAAAATACGATTAATCGCTTGATCCAAAGTGACTAACTCAATATCACTCGCATTGTTTAGCTTGCGAGACTCTAGAAGTAATTCATTGACTAGATCTGAGATAGCCTTGCGCGCCTCATCCACATGAAGTGAAGCAGTCAAGAGAATAGGGCTATTAGGGGAGTGCTTAATTGAATCGGTCATGACGATATTTTTTCTAAGGCAGCTAATTCTTCCGGTGTGTTGACGTTGGCAAATGCTTGAGCATTTTCAAATACAACGGTACCAGAGCGCAATTCTTTAAACCAGCGGTCAATCTTCAAATCACCTTTACTTAGAAAGACATTTAAAGAGTCTTGTAAATCACTTTTCATTAGGCAGAAAACCGGTTGGGACCATGTCTTGCCGTCACCCTCTTTTGAGGAAGCAAAGACAAGTTCTAAATTACCGCCTTCCAATTGATGCGCCATCTTTTCGGCAAGATCGGTCGGCAACAAAGGAGAGTCGCAAGGCGATGTTAGTAAGTAGGGCGTTTTGCAATGCTTCAGTCCAACTGAGAAGCCAGCTAGTGGGCCAGAAAAATCCGGAGTTTCATCCATGAGTACTGGGTAACCATAGTGGGAATACTTTGTAATGCTACGGTTAGCATTAATCAGAATAGTGCTGACTTGGGGTTTGAGTCGACTGATGGCAGATTCAATCAGGGGCTTGCCATGAAAAGGGATTAAACCCTTATCAATACCACCCATTCTTTGGGCGCGGCCCCCTGCCAAAATGAGTCCAGTAATGTGTTCTGAGCTAATCATTACCCGCCGATGTAAGACATCTCTACTTTGCGAGCGGATTTTGATCCAGCAGTATTGGATCCCCGAATTTCTGAGTAGTGATCATTGCGCCCTGACCATGTCGACATGATGGCGTTGGCAATTTCTAAATCACTCCTACCGGAACGCAATAGCGTTTTGAAATCAAAACCTTCATTTGCAAACAGGCAAAGATAGAGCTGGCCATCTGTGGAGATACGCGCGCGAGTGCACTCATGGCAGAAAGTTTGTGTAACACTAGAAATAAAGCCAATTTCACCGGAGCCATCAAGATAGCGCCAGCGCTGAGCTACTTCACCAGAATAGTTAGCCTCTATAGCTTCTATCGGAAAGACGGCATGAATACGATTAGCAACTTCCTGCGAGGGGAGTACTTGAGACATATCCCAGCCGTTAGAGCTACCTACATCCATAAATTCAATAAAGCGCAGTGTTACGCCAGTGCCTTTGAAGTGCTTAGCCATACCAATAATCTCTTGGTCGTTTGTGCCCTTCTTAACCACCATATTGACTTTGAGATTAGTAAAGCCAGCCTCTTTAGCTGCTGCAATGCCATCAAGCACATCAGTAACTGGAAAGTCGACATCATTCATTTTTTTGAAGACATCATCATTTAGGCCGTCAAGGCTAATGGTGAGGCGATGCAAGCCTGCGGCTTTTAATGCAGCCGCTTTCTTGCGCAAAATACTGCCATTCGTAGTTAAGGTGAGATCAAGGGGTTGATTTGTCGTAGTACGAATCTTGGCTAACATCTCAATCAGTACTTCGAGATTTTTGCGCAACAAAGGCTCGCCACCAGTGAGGCGAATTTTTTCTACGCCCAGTGAGGCAAAGATAGTTGTTAAACGGGTGATCTCTTCAAAGCTGAGTAATTCATTATGAGAGAGATAGGGGTAGTCTTTGTCGAAGATTTCCTTAGGCATGCAGTAGGTGCAGCGGAAATTACAGCGATCAGTGACAGAGATGCGTAAATCTCTTAGCGGGCGTCCGCGGGTATCTTTGGTTGAGGTACTCGCAGCTAAGAGCTGTCCTGGTATGGACGGCATCAGGCCTTTACCTTCATCTAAACGTATAGGGATTACTTTTTCAACCATGCGTAATTATGGCCGTGAAACCGTGTTTCTGCCAAACTGCCAAATATCCTTGTGGGATAAATAGCAGTCTGGAGAAATTGGATTAAACCGTTTTTTCTTGGCCGCCGGTTTCAACTAAAACCATTGGACCATTTTGCAAGCTAACAGGTGCTTTAGGAGTTCTGCCTGTTGGCAAAATTTCTGGCTCTGCTTTGATTTGTGATTGTGCTTCTTGATGCTTACTGGAGTCCGTTGCAACCCAGACCATACCGGCAGACTGAACTACGCTGTGCAATGGAGTCTCTTCAAGTGCCTGGAAGGCAACCTTAGGTAGCTCAGGCATCGGTTTAGCAATCACTTCCATTGCTGGAGCTGGTGC